>JBGPLZ010000004.1:0-58309 GCA_041486695.1 Acidobacteriota bacterium
GTGGGGCCCGTCACCAGGATGATGCCGTGGGCGCGGGTGATGACCTGCTCGAACCGCTTGAGCATCTCGCCGCGCAGACCCACGTCCGGCAGATCCAGGAGCACGGCGGTCTTGTCCAGGAGCCGCATCACGATCTTCTCGCCGAACAGCGTGGGCAGGACCGACACGCGATAATCCATCTCCCGGTTCTTGCCCTGCAGCTTCATCTTGATTTTGATGCGGCCGTCCTGGGGCAGGCGCTTTTCGGAGATGTCGAGCTTCGACATGATCTTGATGCGCGAGGTGATGGCATCCCGCAGCTTCATCGGCGGCTGCATGATCTCGTACAGAACGCCGTCGATCCGGAAGCGGACGCGAAAATCCTTTTCGTAGGGCTCGATGTGGATGTCGGAGGCGCCCCGCTTGATCGAGTCGGTCAGGATGAGATTGACCAGGCGGACGACCGGAGCTTCCTCGGAGGAGGCCTCAAGCTTGGCGAGATCGACATCCTCCTCGTCATCGAGCACCTCGAGGTTCTGGTCGGCCTGCTCCTCCTGCGCCATCTCGTCCATGACCTTCTTCAGCTCGAGGGCATGGATCGACCCGTAATAGCGGTCGATGGCTTCCTTGATCGCCACTTCGGAGGCCACGACCGGCTCGACGTTGTACCCCGTCATGAACTTGATATCGTCCATGGCGAAGACGTTCGTCGGATCCATCATGGCGATGGTCAGGGTGGCGCCGGTGCGGCTGACCGGCATGATCAGGTACTTCTGCGCCACCTCGCTCGGGATCAGCTTCACGACCACGTCGTCGATTTCGATCTTGGACAGGCTGATGGCGGGGACGCCGTACTGCTGGGAGAGGACGCGGGTGATCTCCTCTTCCTTGACGAAGCCCAGCTTGACGAGGTTGAAACCGAGCTTGCCGCCGTTGCTCTTCTGATAATCGAGCGCTTCCTGAAGCCTCGGCGGGGTCAAAAGCCCCGCCTTGATCAGCATTTCGCCAAGCTTGACGGCCATCAATGACCTCGCGGCGGAAGGCCCGGCCGGCCTTCCCGAATGACGCGGGATGGGCGACTATTCACACACGGAGGTCAAATTAGGCACTGGAACAATTTATGTCAAGTGAAGAGTCAAAAAGGGTGTATCAAAACTTGACGGATTGACAATTCTGTATCTCGAATCTAAGTTGGCACTCTAAAGCATTGTAGTGACTTGACGTCCGCCTGCGTGGGGAGCGGTGTACGGCATGGTCGGAGGCGTTACATCGGGGAAACCGGAGCCCGGAGCGCGCCGGGAGGCGGCCGGGCCGGGCCGCGAGGACCGGCTCACCCTGATGGTTCTGGCGGCACTCGTCCTGGCGATCGTCACCGCCCGGGTGGCCTACCAGTACCATCCCCTCACCTACCTCGTCGGCGACTGCCCCTACTACGCGGCCACCGCGGTCAGCCTGATCGAGGACCATGACCTCGACCTCCGCAACCAGCTCAACGGCGGGCTTGAGGTGCACGGACGGCAGATCGCCCTCGGCCGAGACGGCGCCTGGTACCCGAAGCATCCGATCCTGATGCCGCTGGCGGCGTTGCCGCTGGTTCTCGCCTTCGGCCTTCCCGGGACGCTGGTGTTCAACGTTCTCGTCTTCGGCGCCCTCGCCCTGGTGCTGCAGCGCCTGGCGCGCCCGGTGGCTCCGGCCTGGGCCGCCGGAACGGCATCGCTTCTCCTGGTCCTCGGAACCTTCCTGCGCCGCTACGATTACAATTTTTCGCCTGATCTGTTCGCCACGCTGGTGCTCACCTCCGCCTGGCTGGCCCTGCAGCGCGGGCGCGATCGACGGGGAGGCCTCCTGCTGGGTCTCGCCGTGACCGCGAAACTGACTCATCTTTTCCTGTTGCCCCTCGGCCTGCTCTACGCACTATGGTGCCGGGGCCGACGGGGTTTCGCCCGCGCCGCGGTCGCCTCCGCCGTCCCCCTCGCGGCTCTCGCGCTCTTGAATTTTGGACTGTTCGGCTCACCCTTCGTCACCTCCTACGACCGCAACGTGATCGTCGAGCACGGCACGGCCATCACGGTCAGCCACCGCGGCCTCTTCGACCTTGGACCGCTTCAGGGGCTCCAGGGCGAACTCCTCGATCCCGTCCACGGCCTGCTTCCGACTTCGCCCATCCTGCTCCTGGCCCTGCCGGGGTTCGTGATCCTGCTGCGACGCCGTCCCCGCGAGGCAGTCTTGTTTCTCGCCATCGGCGAGTTCCTGCTCCTTTTCTTCGCCACCTACCGCTACTGGGCTCTGAGCCACTACGGCAACCGTTTCCTGATGCCGCTGGTCGCGGTCGCTTCTCCCTCGATGGCCCTGGCGATCGAACGGATCGGCGCCTGGCTTCGGGAGCGGCTCGCGAAACACGAAGCGCCGGCCGCCCTGGGGAATTCCGCATGAACGACGGGCGCGATGCCGGGTGGCTGCGCGCCTGGCTGGCGACGCGCCTCGGACTGCTGGTGGTCGGGCTCCTGGCCTCCCGGCTCCTGGTGTCGGGTCTCACCCTGCAGAAAGGCAATCTCGTCTACCATGCACCGGGGCCCGCCGCCCTCGACATCTGGGCACGCTGGGACTCCGAGTGGTACCTGCTGATCGCCGAGCGCGGTTACCACTCCGAGGAGTACTTTCTCGGACGACCGGTCGCCTACGAAGCGGCGGACGCCACGGGTTTCTTCCCGCTCTATCCACTGCTGATCCGCGCCGGCGCCGCCTGTGGCCTCTCGTTCCTGGCCGCGGGGGTGGTGGTGTCGAATCTGGCGCTCCTCGCGGCCCTGTGGTTTCTGCGGGAGCTCGTAAGGCGCGATCTCGGGGAGCCGGCGGCGCAGGCGAGCCTTTGGGCCCTCCTGGCATTTCCCACCAGCTTCTTCCTGTCGGCGGTCTACGCCGAGTCGCTGCTCCTGGCGGGGGTCCTCGGCAGCCTGTGGGCGGTCCGAACCGGGCGCCCCTGGATCGCCGGGCTCTTCGGGGTCTGCGCCACCCTCGCCCGCCCGACGGGCATTCTGGTTTTGGTGCCGCTCGCTTATGAGGCGATCGCCGGCTCGAGGTCCGCCACCCGGGGGACTCTCTCCCGCTTCCTACCGCTCCTCCTGCCTCCGGCGGCGCTGGGTGGATACATGTTGTATTGCCACGCCCTGTTCGGGAGCTACGCCCCATTCCTGGAGAGGCAGGAACGCTGGCGGGGTCCGCTGTCGGGTCCCTGGCGGGCGTTCATGCGCTACCTGGAGGCTCCGCACCTGCACGATGCCCATCATTCGACCATCGACCTGGTCTGCGCGCTTCTGCTCCTGGCCTCGATCCCGTGGCTGTTCCGCCATCTGCCGCGCTCCTACGCGCTCTATGCCGCGGCGGCTATCCTGCTGCCGCTCGGCTCGACTCTCTGGTCGTTTTCCCGCTTCGCGGCGAGCATTTTCCCGATCCACGTCTTGATCGGCCGCACCATCTCGCACCGGCCTGGGTGGGGCGAGGCCTACTCAGCCCTGGCCCTGCCGCTCTCAGGCTTCTTCATGGCTCTGTACGCGGCCTGGTGGTGGGTCGGCTGAGCGGGGAGCCTCATGCTCGATCGGGCGGCATGCCCCGCGCCCGAACCGTCGTGATCAATCCAGCTCGTAGCGCACTTCCATGGACGTCCGCGATCCGAGGGCGCGGCGCAGGAGCGCCACGAGCGCGGGCTCGGCGCCGCTCGATTCGAGGCTGTTGATGGCGGGCGGATCGAGGTTCCAGGAGAACTCGTCAAGGGTCTCCTCCACCAACTGTTCGACCATGAACGCGAGTTGATCCTCGTTGATCTCGCCGAGCTCCGCCTCGGTGTCGGAATCATAGAGCTTGATCATCGATCATCACCTCCGGGTCCGTCGCTGGATCGAACCAGCGTCCTGAAATAGATGAGCAGGGCGAGAGCGGCGAGCAGGGCGACGGCGCCCCGCAGCAGACCTCCAGATACACCGGCCCGGCCGGTCCGAATCTCCCAGGCGCCGTAAAAGACAAAGAAGGCCACCGCGGTGCCGATCAGGATGCGGTGGGCGGTGAGCAGCGTCATGGTCGTCAGGCTCCGACGCGCAGGCGATCTCCCAGCGACGGCGGAAGACCGGCTGCGAGGATCTTGTCACGGGTCCTCTCCAGCGGATACTCGAGGCGGTGAATCGTCACCGTGGCCTCGGCGTCATCATAGAGGGCGAAGCTGCATCTCGGGTTGCGATCGCGCGGCTGGCCGAGAGACCCCGGATTGATCAGGTACCTGCCCCCCGGCGTCAGGACGAAGACGGCGTGCTCACCGCGGGCCACGAGCAGGCGCACCCGATCCTGCTCGAGGGCGAAGCAGCACGGAAGGTGGCTGTGCCCGAAGAAACAGACATCGAACGACACCCCGTCGAAGCAGTTTCGAGCCGCCCTCGGATCGAGAAGGTACTGGTCCTCGTCGAGAGGGCTCCCGTGGGCGAGAAGGCCGCCCGGCGCGAAGGCCACCGGCCCCTGCGGCAGGGCGCGAAGATAGTCGCGTGGCCCCGGCTC
Organism: Acidobacteriota bacterium; assembly: GCA_041486695.1. Taxonomy (GTDB): domain Bacteria; phylum Acidobacteriota; class Polarisedimenticolia; order Gp22-AA2; family Gp22-AA2; genus JBGPLZ01. The sequence goes on from JBGPLZ010000004.1 coordinate 4,519, forward strand.
GAGGGCGGAGCGGGTCCACATGGCCGAGGCCCGCGCCGCGTCGTTGAAGTCGTCGGGATCGTCGAGCCCGGTGGCAACGCGATCGTGGTTGCCACGGATGGCGAGCACCCGCGGCTGGCCTCTAAGGGCCTCGACCACCGGGTTCGGATCGGGCCCGTAACCGACGATGTCACCCAGCACGAGGATCCGATCGTAGGCGAGCCCGCGGGCATAGCCGAGAGTCGCCTGCAACGCCTCCAGGTTGCTGTGCAGGTCGGACAGGATGAGAGCACGCATCGGAGTTTGGTGATGCTCCTAGAGAATCGCCATGATCCGTTCGGCAACCTGCTCGGGTGTCAGGCCCTCGACCTCCACGCGCAACGGCGCCGACCGATAGGCCGGGAGGCGCGCGACATACAGGGCCTCCGCCTGGGCGGCATCCTTGAGAAGGGGCCTGGCTGGCCCGCCTTCGCATCGGGCCAGCGCCTGGACCAGCGGCACCTGGAGCCAGACCGCGCGTCCCATGGCATCGATCAAGTCGCGGGTCGCGGCCTGGGCGTAGGTACCCCCGCCGCACCCCACGACGAGGCGCGACCGGCCGCGCAGCGATTTCAGGAGATCCACCTCGACCCGCCGGAAGTAGGCCTCGCCCTCCTGCCGGAAGATCTCCGGGATGCTGCGCCGCTCGGCGTCCACGATCAGATCGTCCAGATCGATGAAGTCCCAGGCGAGAAGCCGGGCCAGCGCCCTGCCCGTCGTGCTCTTTCCGGCTCCCATGAAGCCGATCAGAAAAATGGGCTCGCGCGCCTCCTTCATGGGGCTACCGCTCCTCACGAAGCGAGGGCCGCGGCCTCCTTGCGCTCCAGAAGCCGATCAAGGTAGCCGGTGTCGAGGTTGCCGCGAATAAACTCCGGGTCGTTGAGAATGCGCCGATGCAGGGGAATGTTGGTCCTGATTCCCTCCACGACCATCACCTCGAGCGAGCGCCGCATGCGCGAAATCGCCTCCATGCGGTTATTGCCGCGAGTGATCAGCTTGGCGATCATCGAGTCGTAGTGGGGCGAGATGGTGCAGTCCTGATGCGCCACCGTGTCGACCCGGACTCCGGGCCCGCCCGGCAGATGGAACGTCGTGATCCGCCCGGGTGACGGAGCGAAGGTCTCCGGGTCTTCGGCGTTGATCCGGCACTCGATCGAGTGCCCCGTGTGCACGATGTCCTCCTGGCGGAACGACAGCGACTCGCCGGCGGCGATCTTGATCTGCTCCTTGACCAGATCGATGCCGGTCACCATCTCGGTGACCGGGTGCTCGACCTGAATCCGGGTGTTCATCTCCATGAAGTAGAAGCGCCCCTCCTCGTCCAGCAGCATCTCGACGGTCCCCGCGTTCTGATACCCCACGCTGCGCGCCACCTTCAGGGCCGCCTCCGACATGCGCCGGCGGAGCTTCGGGGTGAGCGCGGTGGAGGGCGATTCCTCCAGAATCTTCTGGTGGCGCCTCTGGATGCTGCACTCGCGCTCTCCCAGGGTGACCACGTTTCCGTATGCGTCGCCGAGCACCTGGAACTCGATATGGCGCGGGCTCTTGATGTAGCGCTCGATATAGACGTCCGGAATGCCGAAGGCCGCCTTGGCCTCCGTGCGGGCGGCGCTGATCGCCGCCGTCAGGTCCTCGGGCGTCGCCACCACCCGCATGCCGCGTCCGCCACCGCCGGCCGCCGCCTTGACGATCACCGGGTAGCCGATCTTGCCGGCCAGGCGCTGCGCCTCCTGCTCATCGCTCACGGTGCCCCGGCTGCCGGGAATGATTGGCACGCCCGCGGCCAGCATGGTCTCCCGCGCGCGGGCCTTGTCTCCCATCAGGCGGATCACGTTCGGGCTCGGCCCGATGAAGCGGATCTTGCAGGCGTCGCAAACCTCGGCAAAGTGGGTCGACTCCGCCAGGAATCCGTACCCGGGATGGATGGCGTCGGCATCGGTGATCTCGGCCGCGGCGATGACCGCGCCGATGTTGAGGTAAGAGTCGGCGCTCCGCGGCGGCCCGATGCAGACATCCTCGTCGGCGAACTTCGCATGCAGCGAATCAGCATCGGCCGTGGAATAGACCGCCACCGTCTGGATCCCCAGCTCGCGGCAGGCCCAGATGATCCGAAGGGCGATCTCGCCCCGGTTGGCGATCAGGATCTTCTTGAACATGGACGGGGACCTCCGATCAGGATGGGACGGCCTTGCGGATTTTGAACAGCGGCTCCCCATACTCGATCGGCTGGCCGTTGGCGACCAGGATCTCGATGATCTCCCCTTCAGCGTCCGATTCGATCTCGTTCATCAGCTTCATCGCCTCGACGATGCACAGGACCTGCCCCTTCTTCACCCGGTCCCCCACCTCGATGAACGGCTTGGCCGCGGGGCCGGTGGCCCGATAGAAGGTGCCCACGATAGGCGACTTGACCAGGTGGGTGTCGGGGGATTCCGGGGACGCCGGGCGCGCCGGCGCGGCGGCCGGCGTGGCGCCCGCGGGCAGCAGGACAGGAGGCGCCTCGCTCACCACGGGACCGACCAGCCCGTTCGCCGGCCCTGCCCCGCGTTTCACGAGCTTGATCTTGAACCCTTCCCGTTCGAGCTCGAATTCGACAAAGCTGCTGCTTTCAATGTAATCGATCAGTTGCTTGATTTCGTCGTCCAAGCGTCCTCCGCTCACGCCATTGCCCCAGGAGGTCTCCGGACGTCCCGGCCGTGATCGGCGCACCCGGGAGGGATTTGGCCGGAGCTCGGCGGTATGGTACCGCAAAACGAGACGCCATCGGTCGCCCGGCTCAGCCGAGCGTCTCCTGGAGCTGCAGACCGGCCTTCCAGGCCTCATACCGGGCCCGTCCCATGAGGGCGTCGGGCCCGATGACGAGACAGAGATAATAGTCGGAACCCAGGGCGCGCAGAATGACCGTCCGCGACTGCCCGGTGATGGAAAGCTCCTCCAGGGACCCGGCGCCGCCGTCGCGCATCGATCGGACGGCCCGCTTGACCACGTTGACCCCTTCCGCGGACAAGAGATCGATGTTGGTCTCCTTGCCGGTCGCCACCTTCTCAACCGCGATGCCGTCGACCCCCACCACCGCGGCCCCGAGCGCTCCGGGAACACGATTCAGGATTTCCTGCAGCACCATCTTCATCGAGACGCCGCCCCCCCGACCGGCGCGGCGTGCGTCTGCACGGTCCGCAGCCAGCGCTCCAGGCGTCCGATCGCTCTGCGTCCAGGACCCGAGTGGCTCTCGGCCGCCACCGGGGAGGTCAACACCGGTGCCGGAGAATGAGCCAGCGGGCGCGGCGCCGGCTCGTTGCCAGGCATTCTTCGGTTGAGAGCCGGCGCTGTCGCCTCGGCCGGAACCGGCGGTGTGTTCAGCTCGGGAGAGAGCTCGCGGAGCCGGAGCCGGGCGCGGTCGTTTCGGGGATCGACGCGGAGCATCTGTCGATAGACCTGGATCGCCTTGTCGACCATCCCCTGCCGGAGGTAAAGCTCGGCCAGGGTGTTGGTCTGCAACACGTCCGGCTCGCGCACGGAGCGAACCTCTTCGGGCCGCGAGGCAGCCTCCAGATCCTCGGGCCGGTACTCGAACGACGGCTCTTTCAACGCGGCCGGCGGGGCGGTGAGGCCAAGCCGCGGCGCCTCCGGTACGGGCCTGGGCGCGACGACGTCAGGCCGGGGCGCGGCGGGCTTCGCGACCGCGGTTTCCACCGCCGGCGGTGCCGGCGAGGCTTCGAGATCGCGCAGCAGAGCCTCGATCTCGCGATCGGCCGGATAGTGGGTCAGGATCGCGCGGTATGTGGCGATCGCGCCTTTGGCGTCCCCGAGGCGGCGCTGCACTTCCGCCAGGAGTTTCGCCGCCAGGTGATTCTCCGGCGCCAGCTCGAGCACTTCGGAGAGGGCGCGCCGCGCCCCTTCGAGATCCCCGGCCTCGAGATAGGTGCGGCCGAGGGCGATGCGCGCCGTGTGATAGGTCGGATGGCGCGCCAGCCCCTCCATGCAAACTCGCACCGCATCGTCATACCGCCCGGACTTGCGATACTCCTCCGCCAGCTGCAGGAAGGCACGCGAGAGCGGATCGCGGCTCAGCCTCTCCTCGAGGACCTCGATGGCACCCTTGGATTTCATGCCCGGTCGTGCCATGCAACCTCGCGGCCATCCGGGAGAAAGGAGCGATCTCCCCGCGGCCCCGCTCAGTATGCGCGAAAGGCGCCCGAAAAGGAAAGGCCCCCGGCGACACCGCCGGAGGCCGCTCCGAACGTCTGATCGCGTCCCTTATGCGGTGACCACGGTGCCTAGGTCGATGTCGAACTCGACGTGGTGGCCGAGGTTGTCGCGGCCGTCGAAGTGGACATGCTCGCTGATCCCTGTTCCGGCCAGAGGCACGGGGGTCTTATCGAGTAAATCCAGGAGGATGATGTTGCCCGTCGACGGCACCGGATAGAAGATGCCCTGCCCACCGGGCGTCGTCACCGTCGCGCCGAACGCGTCGGTTACGGTGATGCTCGTGAACTCGACGGCGTTCAGAAGGCTCGTCGAGAGGGCGCTCTGGTTCCGGTCACGGACCGCAAAGGTGATCTTGGCCGTCACCGGCTTCGGGTCCGCCGCCGACTGGCCGCTATACTCCAACGCCGTGCCCTGAATCACCGCCTCAGACCAATCGGGCTTGTTCCCCACGCTGTTGCAGGCTGTTCCGAACAGCGCGACCGCGAGGATCGCCGCAACGGCGAGCCGTTTGATCCCCATGACCCTGCTCATGACCTGTCCTCCTGCGGCTCCGTCTTCTTTGTGATCCGTGGCGTGATGAAGATCAGAAGCTCGGTGTTTTTCCGGTTGATGGTCTTGTTGCGGAACAGCCAGCCGAGGCCCGGGATCTTGGAGAAACCGGGCACGCTGGCCTGGGTGATCGAATCGTTGAGCTTGAAGATGCCGCCGATCACGGCCGTGCCTCCGTCCGCCACCAGGATCTGGGTGGTTGCCCGCTCGGTGATGATCGGCGGGACCTCGCCGACGCGGTTGACGAAGTCGGGCGACGAGTTGTCGACCGAGACATCCATGATCACGGTGCCTTCCTTGGTGATCTGCGGAGTGACCGCGAGCTTGAGCGACGCCGAGATGAACTCGACGTTGATCTGCGTCGCCGTCGTGCTGACGACGGGGATCTGGACGCCCTGCTCGATCATCGCCTTCTGGTTGTTCTGGGTCGCGATCCGCGGTGACGAGAGGACCTTGACGTCGCCGTTCGTCTCGAAGGCGTCGAGCGTCGCGTTCAGGGTGAAGGTGTCGAGGACGTTGCCGAAGCCGATGCCCAGCACGCTGCCGGCTCCCCTCGCCGGAGACGGCAGGTTCACGTCGTAGTTGACCGTGGCATTGTGCGGGAATTGCAGCCGGGTCTGGGTGCCCGTCGCGGAGGTCGCCTTGCCCTTCATGCCCCAGGTGATACCGAGGTCGCGCTCGAACTCGCGATCCGTCTCGACGATGCGGGCCTCGATCACGACCTGGGGCGTCTGCTCGTCGAGCGTGTCGATCAATCGGTTGATGGGGTCGACCTTGTGCTTCAGGTCGGTGATAATGAGAGTGTTCGTCCGATCGTCCATGATGACGTCGCCGCGCTTCGACATGATCTTCTTCAGGATCGGCGTGACGTCCTTCGCCTTCGCGTACGACAGGCCTCGCGTGAAGGTGACCGGCTCCTCTTCAAGCTCCTGCGCCTCGATGAGGGCCTTCCGTGACGCCGCCTCCGCGGCGAGCTTCTGGCTCGTGGCGATGCGGATGACGTTATTCTCGAACACCTTGTCCAGCCCGTTATTCTTCAGAATGATGTCGAGCGCCTGATCCTCGGGGACGTTCTCGAGCACGATCGTCAGGGTGCCGGCGACGGCCGGGTCGAGAACGATGTTGTACCCCGTGATCTCATGGAACAGGCGGAACACATCCTTGAGATCGGCATCCTTGAAGTTCAGGGAGATTCGCTTGCCCGTATAGCGCGGCCCGTTGTCCGAGATCGCGCGGCTGCCGAAGCGGCCTCCCTGCGAGATGACGACATCACCGCGGGCGTCCGCCACCGACTTGAAAGCGACCTCGCGCCGGGGCGGCATCACCCTCGCGTCACCATTGGCGAGGAGCGGGCTCGTGGTCTTCTTCGGGGCCGCCTCGGAGCCCTCGTCGGGCGCGGCGTTCTCATCGATCGGCGCGGGCGGAGCTGCCGCGAGCGAGTCACCGGGGTGGCCGGGCTCGGCGGTGGTCGCCGCCGTCGAGGCCGTGGCGTCGGTCGTGGCGGGCGTCTCGGCCGCCAGGGGCGCGACAGTCTGTGCCGTGTCCCGCGCCGGGGCGTTCTCCTGAGCGTGCCGGACGGCCGCTTCGGAGAAGTCGACGACGAGCCCCCCCTCCGTCGGTACGATGGCATACGGTCTCGGGCTGCTCATGTCGAGCACGACCCGCGCGACGGGCCGCGGCCGGGTCGCGAACTGGGCCACCCTGACCCTGGACAGGAAGCCGCTGCCAATCTGCAGCGACTTGGTCGAGGTCTTGTCGACGACCCCCAGAAGATCGATGACCAGCCGCGGCGGATTCTTGAGCTCGAAGTGCTCCTGCATCAAGGCCCCATCGGCTTTCAGGAGAACGGCCGTGTCGGAATCCGACCCCTTGGCCTCGACCGCGAGCAGGATGCGCGCCGCGGTTCCGACCGGCACCGGACCGCGTTCCACATGGACGGGCTCCGGGCCATGGATCGCGGCGGGCGGGGTCGTCTCGGCCGCCGGCGTTGTCGCCGGCGGAGAGGCGGGATTCTGCCCGACGGGCTGCAGCTCCTTGGAGGGCGCACCGGTGGTCGCCGGAGCGGCGCTCTGTTCGGCAGAGGGCAGCGGCTCCAGGGCAGCATCTCCCTGGGGCGCCGTCGTGCCGGCGGGCGCAGCAGAGCCTGTCGACGAGGTGACCGACTCGTCCGGGCTGCCGGCGGACTCTTCACCCACCGAGATCTCGTGAGCCACCATCTGCGGCTCGGGCGTGTTGCCCGTCTCTCCGAAGGTCGGGAAGTCGATCACCAGATCGTTGCCGTCCAGGCGGATGGCGTGCTGTGAGGCGACGACGTTCTGGAACTCGAACTTGGCGATGGTGCCGCCGTCGACACTCTCGACGGTCGATACACGCATCCCCTGCACTTGAGGCGTTCCGATGGTGACGGTGTCCGACACGCCCTGCACGCGCACGTCCAGGAGTTCCAGGACGAGGGTCTTGGGGTCGGGCTGATAGGACGTGTAGCTGAACGGGTAGTTCCCGTGCAGGATCACCTCCGTGCCCGATGGCGTCGCCGTGTGGTCGATGCCGTGAATGACCACCACGGACGGCGCGGTGAGCGGCGCCTGACCCGGCTCGCTGACGGGCGTATTGCCCGAGCAACGCAGGGCGGCCGCGGCGATGGCAATCAGGATCGCGACCTTCCCGAACCTCATAAGCTCCCCTCCTCCGTTGCTGTCGTCAGCCTCTTCGTCACGTCCCGGTAAGGCTTGATGCTCCTGGGATCGTTGACGTCCTGCCGGAATACCACGCTGCCCGTTCTGCGATCGATTCGTGTGATCTTGCCGTCGTAGAGCTGATCCCCCAGCTTCAGGAAATATCCCTTGTTGTCACTGCCGTTGAAGAAGGCGATTCCCCCACGCCCCTTTTGCACGATGCCGACCAGGTCGACTTCGGAGATCAGCATGCCCGCGATCCCCCTCGGGCGCGGCCCCTTCTGGGCCGAGTTCAAGCCATCCACGAGCGAGCGGAACGGGTCGCGCCGGCCGGCCGGGTCGTAGGTAAAGCCCCGCCCGGAGAGCATCGCTTCGTTGTCCTGCATGATGCGATTGATCGTGTCGGCCGTGTCCGGGGAGGTTTTGGCAGGTTCTCCCGCCCCGGGCTGTGGCGCCGGGGAGGCGGCTGACGCCTGGCCCCAGGACAGGATCGCCATGAGGATGACCGACAGCCAACGCAGCGGGCGGAGGTTGTGGCGCGTCACTGGGCCTGACCTCCATGATCGTCGTAGACGAATGTGGTCGCGGTGAAGGTCGATCGGATGGAGCCCCGGCCGGTGGGAGTGGCCGAGATGCCCACACCGCTCACGTTGATGATCCGCGAGTACTTGCTGATCCGATCGAAGAAGACGCCGAGATCGTGGTAGTCGCCCTCGACGTCCATGATGATCGGGAATTCCTTGTAGAATTCGACCGGCTTCAGGACGCCCGGGTTGAACGTCTTCAGATCCAGGTTCGATTGGTCAGTGAGATTCTTGACCCATTTGAGCAGCTCGCCGGTCTCCGGCTCGGTCGGCAGAATCGCCAGAAGATCGTTCAGCTTGAGCTGGAGATTCTCGATCTCCTTCTCGAATTCCGGCAGCTTGGCCTCGATGGCCTGGCCCTTACGGATCTCCGTCTGCAGGGAGTCGAGCCGCGTCTTGTAGCCTTCATTCTTCTTGGCCATCTCCGTGAAGTTCGGGTAGGCCATCCAGGCCACCGCGACCAGCGCGATGGCCATGCCGGCCACAATCGCGAACTGACCCCAGAACGGCATCTTTTTGAAGTCCATCGCAGATCCCCTTACCCGCCCGCCGGGCGCGGCGCGGAGGCGCCCGGGCCGGAAGCGGCCGGAGCCTCGGCGGCACCCTCGGGAGCCGTCCCCGCTGGCTGCGGGAGGAAGTGGCAGCTCAGGGAGAAAGTCACGCCGACCGGGACGGACGAGATGGTCCCCAGAACCACGTTCTGGAAGTATCGCGACCCGGTCAGGTTGTTGTAAAAGTTGGAGACCGCGTTATAGGTCGTCGCCTTGCCGCTGATCTGGATGTTGGAGGCGCTCTGGGACATCGTGTCGAGCCAGAGAAAATCGGGCAACTGCTTGCTGACCTCGTCGAGGAGGTGCACCGGCCCGCTCTGGTTCTTCTTGAGCTGGGTGATGAGAGTGATCTTCTGTTGCAGGAGGTCCTTCTTCGCCTTGTACTCCTCGCCCTTCTTGATGATCGCCTGGAGCCGCTCACGCTCCTTTTCCGCCTTGACGATCTCCCCCTGCAACCGGGTCGCCTCGCTGGCCAGGCCGTACCAGCGCCAGCCGATGAACAGCAGGGCCAGGAGGACCACAGAAACCATCAGGAAGCTCTGCCCCAGCGTGCCGGCGCCCTCGAACCTAGGGGTGGAGGACCGAACCCTGCCGGGTGCCTGGGCCTGGGCGAGAAGGTTGATCTTGATCATCGGTTATCCCCCACCCTCCGGCAGGCCAGCCCGACCGCGATGCTGGCGCTGGCGCCGACCTCGTCCAGCATCTCGGGTGCGAGACCCCTGGCCACTTGCATGCGGGCGAAGGGGTTCAGAGGCTCCACAGGGACGCCGAAGCGCTCGCCCAATGCTTCCCTGAGATGGGGGACGCGGGACGAGCCACCGGCGAGGACCATCTTCTCGATGGTCTCCCCGGGCGTCGCGTTCTTGAAGAAATCGAGCGTCTTCTGGATCTCCGTGCCGATGAAATCGTTCACCGAGGCGATGATGGGCGTCACGTTCTCCACGGGAATTCCGTCCACCTCCTCGCCGCGCTTGAGCTGCTCCGCCTGGTCGAAGCTCAGGTTGAGCTCCTTGCGGATCGCGTCGTTGTAGTGGTTCCCGCCGACGGAGATGTCGCGCCAGAAGATCGAGGTCGAGCCCTTCAAGATCGCGACGTTGGTGGTCGAGGCACCGATATTGACGAGCGCCGTGCCGACCGAATCATCAGTGTCGTAGTTCAGCTCGTAGCAGTTCTGCAGCGCGAACACATCGACATCCACCAGGACCGGGTTCCGGCCCGCCTGGCTGGCGACCGAGGTGTAGTCGTTGATCTTGTCCTTCTTGGCGGCCACCAGGAGGACATCCATATTGCCCTCGCTGCCGCTCGCGCTCTTGAGGACCTGGTAGGCCAGGTTGACGTCCTCGACATCGAACGGGATGTACTGCTCGGCCTCCCATGGGATCACCTCCGCGAGCTCCTCCTCTGAGGTGGCCGGGATGGAGATCTTCTTGATGATCACACTGTGGCCCGAGAGGGCGATGGCGACGTCGCTGCTCTTGATCTTTCGCGACGAGAAGGCCTTCTGAATCGCGTCGATGACCAGGCCGGCGTCCATGATGGCGCCGTCGACGATCGCCTCGGGCGACAGGCGCTCGATGGCGACGTTCTGCACCAGGTAGCCCTTGCCCTTGCCTAGATCCTTGAGCTCGACGACCTTCACCGAGCTCGATCCGATGTCAAGGCCTACCAGATTTTTCGGTCTTGAGAAGAACACCGGTGATACCCCCTATCCTCCGGCCTTCTGGACGCTTGCAATCCCTGCTCCGCCGCTCTCCTTTTGCTCGAAATCCCAATATATTCCGCTAGTCCATTTTTGCAAGTCAGTCCTGCATAAATTGGCAACCACTGCTGCAAGTTTAGATATGGCTATCGGTTAAAATAGATATGCTACTTGGAGATCCATACTCAAGGAGGGGCGATTTGCGGGGCTGGAGGAGCACTCCCACGGCCGTTGATCCAGCGCCCTGCGCTGTGGTAGAGTTGCGGCCTTCATGGTGGGTCCGGGGTATGGCTTGTGGCGCCCCGGAGGGCGGACGAGGAGGGGGCTTTGGCGAGATCCTGTCAGGTTTGCGGCAAGGGGCCGGTGCATGGGAACAAGATCAGCCACGCCCACAACGTCAGCTCACGCGTCTGGTATCCGAACGTTCAGCGCGTCCGCGTCGTCGTGGGCCGTACCCGGCGTCGCATGAAAGTCTGCACCCGCTGCCTGCGTTCCGGCGCGGTCGTCAAAGCGGTTTCCTGAAGCGCTCACGAACCCGATCCCCGGCTCAGCCCAGAAACGCCACGGCGTCGATCTCCGCTCGCGCACCTCTCGGCAGGGCGGCGACTTGCACCGTTGAACGGGCGGGTCGGCTCTCTCCGAAGTAACGGGCATAGACCGCGTTCATCGCTTCGAAGTCGCCGAGATCCGTGAGAAACACCGTCGTCCGGACCACGCGGTCTAGGCCGGCGCCTCCCGCCACCAGCACGGCCTTCAGATTCTCCAGAATGCGGACGACCTCGTCCTCGGCGGTGCCGCGTACGATCTGCCCGGTGGCGGGGTCGAGAGGGATCTGACCCGACAGGAACAGGAAGCCTCCCGCCGCCACCCCCTGCGCGTAAGGACCGATCGCTTTCGGTGCCCGATCCGTCGTGATCGCCTTCATGCTGCCCGCCATGATCCCTCCTGGCCCGGCTGGCCGGGCGGTTCCGCGGCACCGATCCGACGATCCGGACGGTCCGTCATGCGACTTGTCGTTCGACCCGGTAGACCCCGTCGATCCCCTTGACCTTCTCGACGATCCTCTCCAAATGGTCGAGATCCTGGATATCGAGAAGGAGGGTGATCTCACCCCTCCGGTCCTCGAACGTGCGGGCCTCGACATTCTTGATATTGGACTTTGCATCCGCGATCGCCGACGTGATCTTGGCCAGCATGCCCGGGCGATCTTCGGACAGGACGGTGATCCGCACCTCGAAGCGGGACTCATCACCGCTCTCCCAGGCCACCTCGATCCGCCTCTCGGGGTCGTAGAGAAGCTTTTCCAGATTCGGGCAGCGCTCGGAATGGACGGTGACCCCTCGGCCGCGGGTGATGTAGCCGACGATCGACTCGCCGCGAATCGGGCTGCAACAGCGGGCCAGGGCGATCATCGCATCGTCCAGCCCGCGCACCGTCACCTTCTTCGCGGCCAGGCCCAGCGCCTTCTTGACCGCATGGGCGATCGGGCCTTCCGGCGCGTCGTGGGGGTGCGCCGCCGGGTCGAGCTTCTCGACCAGGAGCCTGGGCGCCAGCTTCCCGTAACCGACGGCGGCGTAGAAGTCATCCAGGCTCGCGCACCCCAGTCCCTGCAGAATGTCACGCAGGCGGGCGCCATCCTGATGATGGGGCTTGAGATTGAATCGGAATCGCTTGAACTCGCGATCGCTGACGGTCTTCCCCAGCTCGATGCTCCGGCTCCTCCGGTCGATGTTCAGCCACTGCCGCAGCTTGGCGCGCGCCCGTGGCGTATGCGTGAAGGCCAGCCAGTCCTGGCTGGGTTCATGGTTCGGCGCCGTCAGGATCTCGACGATGTCGCCGTTCTTCAGCGCGGTCCGTAGAGGCTGGATTTTCCCATTGATCCTGGCCCCGACGCAGGTGTGACCGACCTGGGTGTGGATGGAGTAGGCGAAGTCGATCGGAGTCGCGCCGCGCGGGAACGACCGCACCTCCCCCTGGGGCGTGAAGCAGTAGACCTCGTCCGGATAGAGATCGACCTTGACCATGCTGAGGAACTCGCGCGGGTCTTTCAGCTCCTGCTGCCATTCCATGATCTGGCGCAACCAGGCGACGTTGGCGTCCTGCTCGACGGGCCCCTTGCCCTCCTTGTATTTCCAGTGCGCGGCGATCCCCTCCTCGGCGATGCGGTGCATCTCGTGGGTGCGGATCTGCACCTCGAACGGCTGCCCCTTGTCGCTCATCACGGAGGTGTGCAGCGACTGATACATATTGGGCTTGGGGATGGCGATGAAGTCCTTGATCCGCCCGGGGACCGGTCTCCAGAGCCCGTGGATGATCCCCAGGGCACCGTAGCAATCCTTGACGCTGTCGGTCAGAATGCGGAAGGCGATGTAGTCGTAGACCTGCGCGACGTCGATCCCCTGTCGCTTGATCTTCTTGTAGATGCTGTGAAGGTGCTTGCGCCGGCCCGAGATGTCGCAGCGGATGCCGGCCTTGGACAGCTCGCCCTGCAGCGTACCCTGGATCTCGCGGATGAACTCGTCCGTCACCTTCCGCTTGTCCTCCAGGGCCTCGGAGACCGCCGCGTATCCCTGGGGGTCGAGGTACTTCAGCGAAAGATCCTCGAGCTCGTTCTTGATCTTTGCGATGCCGAGCCGGTTGGCGATCGGAGCGTAGATGTCCAGCGTCTCCCGCGCGATGCGCTCCTGCTGGCGCGGCGACAGGTGCTCGAGGGTGCGCATGTTGTGCAGACGATCGGCGAGCTTGACCAGAACGACGCGGATATCGTCCACCATCGCCAGCATCATCTTCCGGAAGCTCTCGGCCTGCTGCTGCTCGCGCGAGTTGAAGCTGATCCGCGCGATCTTGGTCAGCCCCTCGACCACGTGCGCGATGTCACGACCGAAGTGCGCCTCCACCGCCTCCCGAGTCGTCAGCGTGTCTTCGAGGACGTCGTGCAGCAGGCCCGCGACGACGCAGGTCATGTCGAGCTTCAGATCGGCGAGGATCTTCGCCACGGACAGCGGATGGGTGAGGTAGGGTTCCCCCGAGGACCGTGTCTGCCCCTTGTGCTCCTTGGCGGAGAAGACGTACGCCCTGCGCAGGAGCTCGAGATCCGCCCCCGGCATGTACGACTCCACCTGCTCCTGAATATCCTCGAAGCGGATCATCGGGCCCCCGCCGGCAGGACGCGCCCCTGTGAGGCGCAGCCCGAACGTGCCGGCGGGCAGGGCCTTTCAGGGGGTGCGTGCGGCGGTCCTACCGGGGAAAGAAGTATAGCAGAAAGATCTTGCCGGGGGCAGCGCGCCGGCGCAGTCCTCCCGGCCGGCGAACCTCGAGTCAGGCCTTCACGTACTTCGCGCCGAGGCGGCGGAACGCCACCACCAGGAGTGCGGAAGCGACGAACACCGACGAATAGGTTCCGAAGACGACGCCGACGAGCAGACAGAAGGACAGCGGGTCGAGCTTGTCACCGCCGTAAAGATACAGGGCCATGATGGCGATGAAGACCGTGAAGGAGGTCAGGATCGTCCGGCTCAGAGTCTGGTTGATCGAAGCGTTGACGACCTCCTCGAAATCGCGGTCCCGGTAGAGACGCAGGTTCTCGCGGATCCGATCGAACACGACGATCGTGTCATTGATCGAGTAACCCAGGATCGTCAGCAGGGCTGCGACCACCGGGAGAGAAAATTCCCTCCCCGTGAGGGAGACCGCGCCGGCCGCGATCACGACGTCATGGACGAGCGCGATGACCGAGGTCAGGCCCCACATCCACTTATGAAACCGCAACCAGACATAGAACAGGATGCCCACGACGGAGCCGAGGACGGCATAGAGCGTGTTCTGGAGGAGCTCCTTGCCCGCCGTCGGTCCGACGAACTCGACGCTGCGCACCGTGAACGGGCCGAGAATCCCCTGTTGACGCAGGAGAGCGGCCGCCTCGCCCGGCAAACCGGCGATCGTCGCCAGCCCACCCGCATCGGCGATCAGTCCACCGTGGGCGGTGCGATAGCCAATCACCGCATGGGCCATCGCCCCGGCATCCGTACCCGCCGTTCCCTGCGCCGGTGCCGGAAGATGCGAGGTCAACCAGTCCTTCAGATCCACTTCGGTGACCAGATTGAGATCGATCTGGCCCGACAGCCCACCGCCGGCTCCCAGGCCCTTCCGCAACACCTCGATGATCTCGGTGCTGATCTCGCCTCCCTCGCTCTTCGAGCCGCCCGCCTTGACGGTCTGTTCCTCGACCCGGATCAGGACCTCATGATCGGCGACATCCCCGATCTGCTGAATACTGATATCCCCGAGGCCGCCCTTCTCCAACGCGGCGCGCATCTGTTCGACGTGGGGCGGCTGAAGGAACTTGAGCTGGACGGCGGTGCCGCCGGCGAAGTCGATGCCGTAGTTGAAGCCGCGGGTCAGGATCGTTCCGACGCTTGCCAGGAACGCCGTCGTCGAGATGAGAAAGAAAACGATCTTGGTCCGGCCCATCAGAGGGAAGTTAGCGTTGTGGAAGACCTGGAGCATGCGACCCCTCAGATGCTGAGCTTCTCGATCCGCGGATTGAGCGTCAGGACGGTATCGAACAGCGTGCGCGAGGCGAACACCGCCGTGAAGATGTTCGCCAGGATGCCGACGTTCAGAGTCACCGCAAAGCCGCGAACGGGCCCGCTGCCATAGGCGTACAGGAACAGACCGGCGATCAGCGTCGTGAGATTGCTGTCGACGATGGTGCTAAGCGCCTTGGCGAATCCCGTGTGAACGGCCGCCTTGACCGTGCGTCCGAGCCGCAGCTCCTCCCGGATCCTCTCGAACACCAGCACGTTCGCATCGACGGCCATGCCGACCGTCAGCGCGATCCCCGCGATGCCCGGGAGCGTCAGCGTCGAATGAAGATAAGCCATCGTGGCAAGCAGCAGCAGGAGGTTCAGGATCAGAACGAGGGTCGCGTTGACGCCCGACAGCCGGTAATAGACGAGCATGAAGAGCACCACGATGAGTGAGCCGATCACCGAGGCGACGATCCCCTGGCGGACCGAATCGGCGCCCAGGGACGGTCCGACCGTCCGCTCCTCGAGGATCTCCATGCCGGCAGGCAACGCACCGGAGCGCAGTTTCAGCGCCAGATCCTCCGCGCTCTCGAGGGTGAAGTTCCCTCCTTCGATGATCCCCTGGTCGGCGATGACGGCGTTGATGCGCGGCGCGGAAATCACCTTGCGATCGAGCACGATCGCCAGGAGCTGTCCCTGGTTGGTGCGGGTCAGCTCCTGGAAGCGCTGGCCCGCATCGGCCTTGAAGAGGAAGCCGACGGCCGGCGACCCGAACCGGTCGGCCTCGCGCCGGGAGTTCTTGAGGTCGTTGCCCGTGATCGGCGAGGCCTTGGTCACCGGCCAGAAGAGCCGCAGAGGCCTGCCGTCAGCCGTCGTGGCGTCCTGCGGGAGAACCTCCACGTCGTCCGGAAGTCGTCCGCCGAACTGTCGCGCCACCGATTCGGGGCTGTCCGCCGGGTGGTATTGGTCCGCCGTCACTCCGGGGGGAACCTTGACCAGCTTCCATTCGAGGAAGGCCGGGGTGCCGATGAGGTCCTTGACCCGCTCGGGGTTCTCAACTCCCGGGAGCTGCACGAGGATGCGATCGTTCTTGGCGCCGCTTCCCTGCCTCTGGATCGTCGGCTCGGCGACCCCGAACTTATCGACCCGGTTGCGGATCGTTTCGACCGCCTGACGTACGGCCGAATCGCGAATCGCGCTCTCTTCCTGGGGCGAGAGCGTCAGGCGCAACCGTCCGCTGCCGGGAGACTGCTGCTGATACTGGGAGAACTGCACGCGCAGGATCTCCTGGACCTCTCCGAGGCGCGCCGGGTCGAGACCGGAAAGACTCAGGCCGTCAAGCCCCTCGGCTGCGATCTCCGTCGGCGCCAGACCCTTCTCCCCCAGCGCCGAGCGAATCCTCTGCTGCATCAGGTCGATCTCCGCCTTGACGGCGTCGTCGGTCTTGACCCGCATCACCATGTGGATGCCGCCCTTGAGATCGAGACCAAGATTGATCTTCTGTCCCGGAGGGTTGATGAGGACGACGCAGACCACCGTCAGGACGGCGATCAGCAGGAGTCGGTATCGAGTATCGAGGAAGTCCATCTTCCGCCACTGCGGCCTGAGGCGCGCCCGGATTTTTTCGGGGAGCGCCGCTTCCGCTCGAGGCTAGCCTTCGGTCGGCGTGGAGCCCCCGGGCTCCTGCAGGCCGACCACGGAACTCTTGGTGATGTCGATCTTGACTTTATCGGCAATACGCAACTGGACAACGTTGCGGTCCACCGCCGCCACCGTGCCCAGGACTCCGCCCGAGGTGATCACCTTGTCTCCCGGCTTCAGGTCTTCGATCATCTTCTGGACTTCCTTCTGCCGCTTTCGGGCCGGGCGGAACAGAAGGAAATAGAAAATCCCGACGATGAAGACCAGGGGAAGAACCTGCATCCACCACGGGCTGACCTGGTTCGGTCCCGGCGGCGGCGTCATCAGGAGCGGTCCCACCCAGTTCCTCCTCCCCGCCCGTGGGGGCGGAGACACAAGAAAGAGGGGGGGGAATTCGAACCCCCTCCCCCTCACAGCGCGGATTCGCTCCGCCATGCTCCCCGGATCGAAGCGCGGGGCGATAGATTGCCCGAAGCCTCAGGGCTTGTCAAGGCGCGCGAGGCTCCATAGACTTCTGATCATGACCGCAAGCGAGAGACCCGCGTCGGCCATGATCATCGCTTTGGGATCCGGCGTCGCGCGACGTTTGACGTTGCCGATCCTCGCGTCCATCCCGGACCTTGTGCACGCCTTCACGGTGAGGGGATCGGAGCTTGATGCCGTCATGCGCGAAGCGGCGGGGAGCGAAATGCCGCTCATGACCCTGCGTCAGGTCCACGGCTCCACCGTACATCGGGTCGAGGCGGCCGCCGACGGGTCTCGTTCCGAGGCGCATGCAAGGCCGGCGGGAGACGCCCTGGTGACCTCGCTCGGCCGGCGGGCTCTGGCCGTGTTCGTTGCCGATTGCGTGCCGGCGTTGGTCTGCGATCCCCGAAATCGCGCCGTGGCAGCGGTGCACGCCGGCTGGAAGGGGACCGTGGCGGGAGTGCTCCGTGCGACGCTCGAGACCATGCGCCGCTCCTACGGCTCGAGGCCCGAAGATCTGCGGCTCGCGCTCGGACCGGCGATCGGTCCCTGCTGCTTCGAGGTGGGGGATGAGGTCGTCGAGCGGCTTCTGGCTTCCGACCCGGGGGCCGGTGGCTGCATCCTCCGGGCATCCGGGCGCCGGCCGCGGGTCGATCTGATCGAAGCAAACCGGCACCAGGCCCTGGCGTTCGGCGTCACGGCGGCGCGGATCCAATCGACCGGGCTCTGCACCCGCTGCGAACCAGGGCTCGAATCATACCGCCGCAGCGGGCCAGGCGCCGGAAGAATGGCCGGGATCATCGCCTGGGCGTCCTGAAAAGCTCTACTTGAGCGCGGCGATCGTCTGCTGGATGTCCTTGGCGTCAGGGGCCGAAGGACTGAGCTTCAAATATTCTTGAAACTGTCTGATCGCCCCGGCGAAATCCTGCGTCCCGACGAGTGCGTATCCAAACTCGCGGTGGGCCGGAGCGTAGGTCGGATCGATCTCCACCGACTTCTGGAATGCCTGCGCGGCATCTTTCATCCGATTCTCGTTCTTGGCCTTGGCGCCGACGTTGAAGAAGAGGATCGCCGCGTTCTTCGGATCGATCGCCTTGATGCGGTCGTACACCGCCCCGGCCTGGGCCGCTGCGGCGCTCTTCTCCTGGGGCGTCGCAGCCGCATCCCGCTGCTTCTCGTGGATCGCAGCCATCTGCATGAGCGGCTCAGGCTTCGTGGTGTTCAGGACGGCGGCCTTTTCGAGCATCTCGAGAGCCTTCGCATCGTTCCCCGACTGCTCGTAGGCCTTGCCGAGATTGAAATAAACCGAGTCGGAGTCCGGAGAGAAGGCCAACTCCTTCTCAAACTCGAGGATCGCCTCCGCCGGGCGATCGTCCTTCAGAGCGATGTTCCCGAGATAGAAGTGCGCCCCCTTCATGTCCTGTTTGAGCTGCAGGCCCTTGCGAAAGGATTGCTCGGCGCCGCGCAGGTCGTCCGACTCGAACAGGCTCTTCCCCATGTAGTAGTAGACGGCCGGATTGCCGTTCGGATCCTTGGCGACATAGGAGCGATAGAGCTCGACCGCTTCCTGGTGCCGGCCGGCGTCAGTGAGCTTCTTTGCCTGCTCGAGCGTCTCCTTGCCCCCTGGCGGCGGCGCCACGACCGGGACGGCCGCAACCGGGACGACCGCGGCCGCGGCGCCCTGAGGTGCCGGCGAGCCCGGCGCCGCGGCGGCCCCCGTCGGCGCCGTCCCCGCCGAGCCTTCCTTCTTCTTGCGCTCTTCGGTCAGGGCGGCGTTGAATTCCGCCTCCTTCGCCATCACGAAGTTCACGATGTTGCGCCCCTCGGTGCCGACCAGCGCGAAGCTGAGGTCGGGGTACTCTTGCTTCGAATTCAGGAGGACGTCTCCCTTGCCGCGTTCGCTCTCTTCCGAATCGATAACCTCGTAGGAGACCTTGACGGTTTTGTAGCCTTCGAGCTGGGGGATCAGCTTCCACTTCTTGGCCACGGAGATATCGAGCGTGGCGATGACGAAGGCGCCGTCTTTCCCGGTGCGCAACGGTCCGACACGCTTCTTGATCTCCACCGCCTCGAAATAGAGGGTCACCTTCACGAGCGGCTTGCCGTGGTTGTCCACGACCGCACCCTTGACACGCGTGATGGCGTCGGCCCACGCAGGCCGCGCCGGAGCCAGCGCCACTGCCATCGCGAGGCCGAGAGCGCACGACAACACCACACGAACTCGTTGCGTCATGGTCGCCTCCAGCCCGTCCCAGCCTGTGGCGGACTCGCCTCTGGGCGGGAGATTGATTCTAGACCGAGCGCTCTCGACCAATCAAGACGAGATCGTCGTACAGGCGCTCCACGCCGCCGCGAGGCGCGGGCCCGGGTGGTTCGGTGCGCGGAACGCGCCAGAACGAGATGGAGGAGGTACAGCAGCGCGAAAACGATCCCCGTCCCCGCGTGCGCGATCGAGACGACCTTACGCGCTCCGGGACCGGTCAGGA
Source organism: Acidobacteriota bacterium (assembly GCA_041486695.1). Lineage (GTDB taxonomy): Bacteria > Acidobacteriota > Polarisedimenticolia > Gp22-AA2 > Gp22-AA2 > JBGPLZ01. The sequence goes on from JBGPLZ010000004.1 coordinate 23,925, forward strand.
CCTGCAGGAGGTAGCCGGACCCGATCATCGGGACCGTCAGGAGCATCGCGGCGATGCCCGAACGCCGGCTCGGGTGCGGCTGCTCCTCGAGGAGGCGCCCGATCATATGCTCCCGGGCGATCAGGCCCAGGGCGAACACCAACACCGGGACGATCAACACGTGCAGCGCCAGGACGGAAGGCTGCCAGGGGTGATGCACGACCGAGAAGGGGTCGTCGCTGCGCAGCACATGTTTCATCCAGAAAAAGATCCCTCCGGTGGCCGCCGCTCCGAGCGCCGAAAGGTGCAGCAGAATTCGCTCGAATCGGTTCACGGGCTCCCCTTGTCCGGTGGCGCTCCCGAGCGGCCCGGCCCGGTCCCCGCGGTCATGACAAAGAGCTCGTGGAGCGCCAGCACGCGCCGGGCGGCCTCCGTCACGGCCCGCGCCGAGAGCGTCGCCCCGGTGAGAACGCGAATTCCCCGCTTGAGGGAGAGCTCGTCGTCGAGGCCCCGCCCCGGGAACTGCGCCAGCCAGCGGTCGGTCGGCAGATAGTCTTCCGGCTCCCCGAACGAAACGATGTCGATGCGCGCGATCCGGCTTTCAGGGCCGAGGAGGATCAGGATCGTCTCCGGCAGGGTCCGCACGAGGTGCGTGTCGAAATACGCAAAGCCGGTCACCTGCCCATTCAACTTTCCGACATAGTAGGGCACCACCCGGGTCTCGATCGGCGCGCCCGCGCGGTCGGCAGCCCGGCGCGCCTGCTCCTCACTCAGGAAAAGGGTGCGCCGTTCGACCTCCTGGGGCGCCGGAAAGGCGTGCTCGATGGCCTGCGCCTGGGTCAGGTAAACCCGCCCTTCGGCCTCGCCGACTGCAAGAAGGCCGAACATCGCCAGCGTCAAGGCGAACCGGGCGGCGCGCATCAGAAGAGATACCCGAGGGCCAGATTGACCTGATCCACCGCGGTGTGCGCCTGGTTGTCGAAATTCTGCGCGTCCATCTTGATCACCACGTTCGGGATCGGCCGGTAGTGAACCCCGCACGTCAGGACCTTCAGGTCGTTCGCCGGATCGGCGGTGAATCCGGGGGCGACCCGCACCTGCGTGTCCAGGCTCTCGTGCCGGCAGAAGAGGCTCAGCTCCTGCTCGGTCGTCTTGACTCTGCCGAGCACGTTGTACGCGACCTCCCCGTACCACCCGGTCATCCGCTCGCCGATCGCCGGCGGCGCGATCGGGTCGATCGCGCGGCCGACTGCGCCGGCGTCCGTCAGCAGGATCTTGGCATAGAGCCCCCGAACGTGCAGCCCGCGCCAGTTCCATTCTCCATGGACTTCCCAAAGCGTGAGCCGCGAGCGCGGCTGTGCAGGCCGGATTAGATCGCCCTGGCCCGTGCGGCCTGTGAAGCCGGCCACGCCGAGGCGAAGCCCCGCCATCGGGGTGACGTCGACCCGCCCCGTCAGGGCCGCGTCGTTGATTTTCGACCCCGCGCCCTCCTGACGCCCCCCCCGAATCCCCTCGTCCGGGCTGAACTTGGCGGCGTCCAGACCCGCCACCAGGTAGACGCGATAGGAGACGGGGCCCGCCTCGCCATAGACCCCTGCCCCATTTTCTCTCCAGGTGCTCGGGATGATGCGCTGCTCGACCTCGCTCCGGCGGGCGCCAAAGAAGATCGGAGGCTCGTGCAGCTCGGTCAGGAAGCCGACCGGCACGAGCAGCAGGCCGCCACGTGCGCCGAAGTTCTTCGTCGCCTTGAAATCGATGTAGGCGAACTCGACCGCAGTCTCCCCGGGCTCGCCGTCCCCCGCGACGGCGTGCTCGTACTCGACTTCCGAGTTGAACAGGAACCGATCGTTCCACTTGTAACCGAAGTAGAGGACAGCCCGCTCCAGATCGAGCGTGTTGACGGCGTTGGAAGGGGTATCGTCATCCTTCGTCCTGGTGAAATTCTGGTACAGCATCTCCCCGTAGCCCCCGATCGACACCCCCTTCTTGATTGCGTAGATCTTGGACGCCGCAGGGCCAAACCCCGGAACCACCGCCTCGCCAGGAGGCACCGCCGCTTCGCCGATGCGGAGCCTTTCGATCTCGACGGTCATGGCCTGGATCTGCCGCTGCAGGTCATCGATCCGAGCCATCGCCGGGGCCCCCGCGCCGATCGTGCCGCGTGAGCGGTCGATCTCGGCCCGCAGGGCGGTGATCTGAGCTTCCATCTCGCGGAGGCGCCGCTCGAGAGCTTCCTGCCCGTTCCGGCCCTCCGTCGCCCGGGCAGAGACTGGGGGCGCTTTGGGATCGGAACTTTGCGCCGTGGCATCTCCTCCCCAGAACGTTGCGGACACCAGAAGGATGACGCCTGCACGGCGACCGCACCGCACCGCGACCTGCGCCATGTTTTTCACCCTCTCCCTGCCCACCATCCCGGCTCTCGTTCTCATCCTCAGTCCCTCCTTGACGGCGGCCGCCCGGGGCGGCGCCGCTGTCATCGATGATCCGGCGCCATCCGCTCCCCTGCCCCATTCTCGCCGTCATCCTCAATCGCCAGAAACGCGGTCGTGGCTTTTCGCTCCAGGGTGCCATCCGGCCCGCGCCACAGAAACAGGGCCGCCAGACCGCTCGCCTCGGCCCATGCACCGCCGCGCTCGGGGCCCATCACGAACAAACCTGTCGACAACGCATCGGCGGCCGCCGCCTCGCGGCTGACCACCGTCACAGTCCCGCCGAAAGGCGCCGGAGACTTGCGGGATGGGTCGAGAATATGTCCAACCTGGCCGCTCTTCCCGGGGACGGATCGCTCATCGTTTCCCGAAGTCGAGGCGGAGAGGTTGCGCAGCGTGATCGAAGCGACCGCGTGCTGGCGGTCTCCCGGCCCCGACACGGAGACCGCCCAGCCCGCACTCCCCCGCGGTGCTCCGACCGCCAGCACCTGTCCTCCAAAATCGAGAAGCGCCGTCCGCACACCGTGTCGCACGAGCACACGCGCTGCGGCATCCAGGCCGATTCCCTTGCCGATCCCGCCGAGATCGACGCCGACTCCAGGGGCATCGAAGCAGGCCGATCGCCGGGACCGATCGAGATGGACATGCCACCAGCCGATCGGCGCATCCTCGGGACCATGTGGGTCCGGCGTCCCCCTCGCGAGCCCCGGGATCCCGGAGATCGTGGGCAGCCGTCCCTCCGGGGAGCGCAGGCCGAGCGCGCGGACCAGCGGCTCCACGGTCGGATCGAAGGCGCCCTCGGTGTCCCGCGCGAAGCGGAGCGCGACCCGGAGCGCAGCGAACAGCTCGGCTGAGCAGCGAAATGGGACGCCCGCAGGCGACTGATTAAGACGGCTGATCTCGCTCTCGTCCCGCCAGTTGCTCAGGATCGTCTCGAGGCGCTCCACTTCGGAGAACGCCGCCTCGAACGCCGCCTCCGGGGCGGCCGCCGGCAGGATGATCTCCAGGCGCGTTCCCATCAGGAAGCGGGCGCGTGCAACGTGCGGCGGCTCGGAGGGCGGTTCGGCCCGCCGAGGTGCCGCCCCGATCACGCCTCGGGCCATGACGAGAGCAAGAACCAGCCACCCTCGTCGCGCCTGCCGCGTCATGTGTCCGCCTCGATGCAATTGCGACTCAGTCTCAATTAGAATCCGAACGATAGCACCTCGACTTCGGCGCTGTCAAGAGTGACGCCCGGAATCGCCGAACCCGGGAGCGGTCTGTGATCAACGGGGCCGATCCCCGCGCCCCGGCGGTTCAGCGCGGAGCGATCCGGAAAGGCATGAGGGCCAGGACCCGCTCTCGCAGCAAGCGGTCGACAGCGCGGGTCCCGAGCAGCAGCTCCGGGGTACGCGCCGAGAGGGTCCGGAGTCCCTCGAGCGCAGCGAGACTTTCGAACCATCCCTTGGAGCGCGGATAGAGTTCGATCCGCACGGGCCTGCCTTCTGGGATCTTCGCCAGGGCGCGCGCTTTCGCCACCGCGGCGTCCAGGCCCCCGAGCTCATCCACGAGGCCGTGTTCCTGCGCTCGGGCTCCCGTCCATACCCGGCCGCGCGCCACGGCCTCGATCTCCTCTTCGGAGCGCCCGCGCCCTTCGGACGCGCGTGACACGAATTCGCGGTAAAGGGACAGCATGCTCTCCCGCACCAGGACCCGCTGCTCCTGCGTGAAGCGGCTGGTGTCCGTGTAGAGGTCGGCGTTGTGGCCGCGTTTGAGGGTGACCTTCGAAATACCGATCCAATCATAGAACGGCTTGAGGACGAACTTCCCGCCGACCACGCCGATCGAGCCGGTCACCGTAAGGGGTTCGGCCACGATGGCATCGGCGCCCATCGCGATCCAGTATCCTCCCGAGGCGGCCACATCCCCCATCGAGACCACCAGCGGTTTCTCCTCACGCAGGTGCTGCGTCTCGCGCCACACCGCGTCGGAGGCCGGCCCGGAGCCGCCGGGGCTGTCGATGCGCAGGATGACCGCTTTCACCAAGGCATCGTCGCGAAGTTCGCGCAAGGCATCGACCACGGTGTCCGAGCCAAGAAGCTGCCCGAGCATGCCGTTCTCATCGCTCTCGCCGCTGACGATCATCCCGGTCGCGTAGACCACCGCGATCCGATCCCGCCCGACACGCCGTCCGGCGCGGACCTCCCGAAGGTAGTCGGCCTCCTCCACCTCCTCCGCGTTCGCCCCGACCTGATCCTTGACGTCGTCCAGGACCTCGTCGTAGTAGCGAAGATCATCGATCAGGCCGGCCTCGACCGCCTGGTCCGACGTGAGCAGGCCACGATCGAGGAGCGCGCGCACCTGCTTGGGCTGGAGCCCCCGGTCCTCCGACACGCTCGTGACGATCGCATCGAAGATGTCGTCCAGCATCGACTCGACCTGCTCGCGTGCCGGGGTCGACGGCGCCTCGCGGGTCAGGGGCTCGGAGGCGCTCTTGTACTCCCCGATATGCTCCATGTCGGCCTCGATGCCGACCTTGCCGAGCACCCCCTTGTAGAACTCGAGCTGGACGGAGACGCCCGGCACGGAGAAGACGCCGGTCGGCGGCTGATCCAGGGTGTCGCACGCCGTCGCCAGGAAATAGGACGGGGTATCGAGAACATCCGCATGGCAGGCGAGGATCTTTCCGTGAGCGCTGAAATCGCGCAACGCATCCCGCAACTCCTGGATGCGCGCCCAGCCCAGGTCGGAGGGAGTGATCCGCGCCACGATCGCCTCCACACGGCGGTCCCGCGCGGCCCGGTGGAAGAGGTCGACGAGATCGCCGAAGGTGCGATGCTCGCCGACGAAGATTCGTCCGAGGAACGTCGATGCCGCCTCCTCGGGAAGATCATCCCCCAGTGTCACCGTGAGCACCGCGCCCTCGGGGACGTGCAGGCTCGCCCGGCGGCTGAGCACCACCAGCGCGGCGGTCATCAGGATGGTCAAGCCGAGCCCCAGCGCGAAAAGCGCCAGGCTCCGGCGCGCGGTCATCATCGGCCCCCCCGCCCGCGTCGGCGACGCTCCACGCGGCCGGGCGCCCCTCTTTGGGATCCCGGCCGGGCTGTGCGATACTCGCGCCGCCCCGGACGTTCGGAGAGCATTCTAGCAGAGCGAGGAGATCTCGGATGAAAGCGCCCGCACGCGCCAAGGGGATTGAAGCCTCGCGTGTCGAGATGACCGAGATCGTGCTGCCGGAGGACACCAACCAGTACGGTCACGTCTGGGGCGGGCGGGTGATGACCTTGATCGACAAGGCGGCGGCCATCGCCGCCGTTCGACACAGCCGGACGAACGTCGTCACCGCGTCGGTCGACTCCCTGACCTTCCGCGCTCCGGTCAAGCTGGGCCACATCCTCAGGCTCCTCTCTTCGGTCAACGCGACCTTCAACTCTTCGATGGAGATCGGCGTCAAGGTGATCTCCGAGGACCCCCTCTCCGGACGCCAGGCGCACTGCTGCAGCGCCTACGTCACCATGGTGGCGCTCGACGCGGGGGGACGGCCCACTCCGGTGCCACACCTTGTCCCTGCGGGAGCGGAGGATCGTCGCCGCCAGCGCGACGCCGCGCGACGGCGCCGCGCCCGCCTTCTTCAGCGCGGTCGCAAGGAACGCCGCGCTTAGAAGCCCGTCAAGGAACCGCCGCCGCTGGGCGACCCCGACCGGCCGCCGTGGCTCGTTTGCGTCCCGGCGGGCCCGGCCTCATATTCGATCGGGGCGCCAGGCGCCCCCCCGAGGAGAGCCTTGCCCGCAGCCGTCGTCCGTCTCGAGATCGTCCGCTCCGATCAGGCTCTGCGGGTGGTGCCGATCGAACGAACTCCCTTTTCGATTGGATCGGAGGCGACCGCCGATCTGGCGCTGGCCGAACCCGGCGTCTCCGCACACCACGCCCACATCGTCCTGCTGGGGGGAGCCCATCGCCTCATCCCGGGGTCGGACCGAACCGCCCTCGTCCTGGACGGCGCGCCGGTCCCGGCGTCGGGACGTCCGCTGGTGCAGGGATCCCTGATCGGCTTCGGGCCCTCGTGCTCCGTGACGCTGCGATTTCTCGTCGATGGAGCCCGCCGCGTCGATCGCGAGGATCGCCTGCTGACTCTCATGGAGGTGGCGCGGACGATCACCTCGTCGCTCGCGGTGGACGAAGTGCTCGAAAGGGTGATCGAGGGCGCCGTGCGCTTCTCCGGCGCCGAGCGCGGCTACCTCTTTCTCAAGGACGGCGATCGCCTCATCCCCTGGACGCGCGGGCAGAACGACGCGCGCGGCGTCGAGGTCAGCCACTCGGTCGCGGAAGAAGTGGCGCGCAGCGGCAAGCCGATCTACCGTGATCACCTGGGCGACGACGAGGGCCGCCCACCGACCGCGAGTATCGTGCGCTTGCGCCTGCAGGCGATCCTCTGCCTGCCGCTCGCCGTGAGGCAGGATGTGATCGGCGTCGTGTACCTGGACAGCCGCAAGCCCCTGCCGCACCACGGGCCGGACCTGCCCTGGCTCGAAGCTCTGGCCGGCCTGGCCGCGATCGCCATCCAGAACAGCCGCCTGGTCGAGGAGCGGCTGAGCGCGGAGCGCACGCTGGCCATCGGACAGATGGCCCGCGCCATCGTGCACGATCTGCGCAGCCCCCTCACCTCGATCCGCGGTCTCGCCGATCTCCTCCTAGGCCGCGCCTCCGAAGCGGATCCGGCCCGCCCGCACCTGGCCACCATCATTGCGGAGGCGGATCGTCTGACGCAGATCACCGGGGATCTTCTGCAATTCTCGCGCAACACCTCTCCACCGCCGCGCGCTCACGCCCGGATCGCCGATCTCGTGCGCAGCACCCTCGCGCCCCTGTCCCCCCGCCTGGACAAGGCTGCCGTCCACGCCGACCTCGATCTCGATGAGGACGCATCGGCCTTCGTCGATGCCCCGCGGATCCTCAGGCTCCTGCATAACCTCATCGCCAACGCCCTGGAGGCGATGCCGCAGGGCGGCACGCTCGCGCTGCGCTGCCGGCGGGAGAACGGTCAGAGCCTGATCGAAGTGCGCGACAACGGCTGCGGCATGCCGGACGAGGCGCGGCGGCGGATTTTCGAACCGTTCTTCTCGCACGGGAAGAAGCAGGGAACCGGGCTCGGGATGGCGATCGTGCGCAAGATCGTCGAGGAGCACGGCGGCGCCATCCGGGTCGACAGCGCGCCGGGGCAGGGCACCCGCGTGGTGGTGTCCCTGCCGGCCGCGCCCGTCTCCGCCCGCGCGGCGGGTTCCGTCTAGATTCTTCTAGGCCGACTCGATCCGGAACTCCTGCAGCGACAGATCGGCATCGGCCCGGAATCTCAGGGTCGGGAGCGCGGCGGCCTCCGCACCGGTGGCGCGCGCCGTCGCGATCGCTTGCAGCTCCTCCCGCACTTTGGGATGCGCCGCGACGGTCACCGAGCCACCCACCTTCCCCGAGGCCCGCAGCGCCCGCACCATCTCGAAGAAGAGGGTCTCGGCCGACTTGATGCGGCCGGAGCCTCCGCAGCACGGACACGGAGTCCCCAGGATCCGCTCCAGGCTGGGGCGAGTGCGCTGACGCGTAATCTCGACCAGGCCGAAATCGCTCAGCGCCAGCATCCGACTTTTGGCGCGGTCCTTCCGGATCTCCTGCTCCAGGGCCTGGATCACTTCCTCCTTGCTCCGGGCCTCTTCCATGTCGATGAAGTCGATGACGATGATGCCCCCGAGATCCCGAAGCCTTAGCTGGCGCACGATCTCCACCACCGCCTCGAGGTTCGTCTTCAGGATCGTCTCTTCGAGGCGCCTCGTGCCGATATACTTGCCGGTGTTGACGTCGATGGCGACCAAGGCTTCCGTCTGGTTGATCACGATCGATCCGCCGGACTTCAGCCAGATGCGTGGCCGGAGTGCCCGGTCAATCTGGGCCGGCACTCCCCGCTCCTCGAACAGCGGCCGAGTCCCGGCATGCAGATGGATCCGCGCCGCCAGCGCCGCCTCCCCCGGTGAGATCGCGGCAAGCGCCTCGCGGTGCAGATCGTTGTCCTCCACGGTCACCCGAAAGACGTCGTCGTGGAAGAGATCCCGCAGCACCTTGGCGACCGCGCCCGCCTCCGCGCGCAGGAGCGCCGGCGCCGGCCGGGACTCGGCCTGACGCGCGATCGCGGACCATTGCTCCACCAGCTCACCCGCGTCCCCCGCCAGGCTCTCGGCTGCCAATCCCGCCGCGGCCGTGCGGACGATGAAGCCGCCGGCCAGGCCTCGCTCGCACGCCAGTTGCGACACCAGGGCGCGCAGCCGCTCCCTCTCCGTCTCGTCCTCGATGCGGCGCGACACTCCGATATGTGAGACCTGCGGGAGGTAAACCAGAAAGCGTCCCGGGATGGAGATCTGTCCGGTGACCCGCGCGCCCTTCTGGCCGATCGGGTCGCGCGCTACCTGGACCAGGATCTCCTGTCCGAGCCTCAGCAAGTCCTCGATGGGGGTGTGCGCGCCGGGACGGCTCGTCGGGACGGCCTCCGTCGCGTCCGCGTCGGGATCGAAGCGGTCGTCGAGCTCGGGAGCGGGGCGGTCCACGTCTTGCACGTAGAGGAAGGCGTCGCGCTCGAGACCGATGTCCAGGAAGGCGGACTGCATGCCGGGCAGAATATTGCTGATGCGGCCCTTGTAAATGTTGCCGGAGACGGTCGGGCGCCCGGGCCTCTCGATAACGATCTCCGCGAGGAGGTCGTCCTCAAGCAGGGCGACGCGCACCTCGCCGCAGGCGTTGTCGATCAGGATTTCCCGGCGCACCGCCCCCCCTCCACCCGACGCCGGAGCGCGCGGTCACACCCCGCTCAGTTCACCAGACGTCGGACCCACACGTTGAGCACCAGCCCCATGCCGATCAGAGTATTGATGAGCGATGATCCGCCGTAGCTCATCAACGGCAGCGGGACGCCCGTCGTCGGCAGGAGGCCGACGACGACACCGATGTTGAGCAGCGCTTGGCAGGCGAACGTGCAGACCACTCCGGCGGCCAGATAGACACCGAGGCGGTCCCGGGCCCCCCGCGCCGTGGCGCAGCAGCGATAGATGATGACGAAATAGAGGACCAGCACGAGAAGGGCGCCGAGGAAGCCGCGCTCCTCCGCCAGGACGGCGAAGATGAAGTCCGTGTGCTGTTCCGGGAGGAACTGGAGCTGGCCCTGGGTGCCGGCTCCGAACCCCTTTCCTGTGAGTCCTCCCGATCCGACGGCGATCAGCGACTGGATGAGCTGATAACCCGCGCCCTTTGGATCCCGCGTCGGCTCGAGGAAGGTCTTTACCCGCTCCTTTTGATATGGCTTGAGGTGCCCCCAGACCAGCGGCAGCGCCAGGGCGACGATCAGTCCCAGGATGACCATCGTCCGCATACGCAGCCCGCCCAGGAAGGCGGCGCCGGCCAGGACCGGTGCGAACGTCACGGCCGTGCCGAGATCGGGCTGCCGCATGATCAGCAGCACCGGCAACCCGACGATCCCCATGAGCGCCGTGAAGCGGAGGAGCCCGAGACCGCGCGTGGGCGCCGCGACCCGGTCTCGCCCCAGATAGGCCGCCACCATCAGGATGGTGGCCGCCTTCGCGAGTTCGCTCGGCTGGAACTGGAACGCCCCGATCCCGAGCCATGATTTGCTGGCGTTCACGATCCGTCCGAAGACGAGGGTCAGGCCGAGCAGAATGAGAGCCATGCCGTAGAACAGGTACGAGAACACCGCCAGGGTGTGATAGTCAATCAACAGTGCCAGCGCCATCGCCAGCAGCCCGAGCGCCAGCCACGCGATCTGGCGGTGGAAAGCGCCGGCCATCGGCGTCCCGGTCGTCGAGGAATAGATCACCCCGACTCCGATCAGCGCAACAGCCAGGATCGAGAGGAACAGGATCCAGTCGAAATTACCGAGGTATCGCCGCGTTTGCAAGGTGCTGTAACCCCTGTCTGCGATCCTGCTTCTCGAAGAAGCGCTCGAGCACGGCGCGGGCGATCGGAGCCCCAACGGTGCCGCCGTGCCCGCCGTTCTGCACGAAGACGGCCCAGGCGATCTGCGGATTGTCCCGGGGAGCGAAGCCGACGAACCAGGCGTGGTCGCGCATCTCCTTCGGCAGCTTGTCGGAGTCGACATCGCGGGAGGCCTTGAAGACCTGAGCCGTGCCCGTCTTGGCGCAGACGTCCCGGCCGGCGATCTTGGCGCGGACGCCCGTCCCGTCCTCGTTGACCACGCCCCACATGGCGTCCCTGATCACCTCCAGAGTGCGCGGGTGGAGCTCGACGCGGCGCTCTACGTAGTCCTCCCGCCGTTCCTCTTCGACGCCCTCGCGCACCTCGACAGAGCGGACGAGGTGGGGGCGATAGACGGTACCGCCGTTGGCAATGATCGCTGCGAACACGGCCATCTGGAACGGCGTAACCTGGATTGCTCCCTGGCCGATCGAGACCGAGATCGTTTCCCCCGGATGCCAGACCGGGTCGCGCGGCATGTTCGCCTTCTTCCACTCCGGGTCGGGAACCGTGCCTGCCGCCTCCTGCGGCAGGTCGATGCCGGTCGGCTCGCCGAACCCGAGCAGGTGGGCCCACTTGGAAATGTGATCGATCCCCATGTCGTTGCCGAGGTGGTAGAAGTAGATGTTACAGGACTGGATGATCGCCTCCCGCATCGTGAGGTAGCCGTGCCCGCCCTTGCGCACCGCCCAGCACTGGTACACCTTCTCGCCGAAGCGCCAGGACCCATTGCAATGGTCCCCGCGGCTCGGGCTCGCGATCCCGTCTTCGAGCGCGGCGATCGACATGACGATCTTGAAGACCGACCCGGGCGCGAACTTCGACAATGAGGCCCGATCCTGCAAGGGGTGTCGCGGATCGTTCATGAGACCCTCCCAGGTGCCCTGGGAAAACCGGTGCGCGAAGATGTTGGGGTCGAACGCGGGTCGCGAGATCATCGCCAGCACGGCCCCGGAATTGGGGTCGAGGAAGACGGCGGAGCCCGCTTCCTCGCCATAGGCCTTTTCAAGGACCTCTTGAAGATCGAGGTCAAGAGTGAGATGGAGGGCCCGACCGAGTGTTGGCCGGCGGCCGCCCCCGATCTCCTCGATCTCCCTTCCGAGACTGTTGACCACGACCTCCTTCCAGCCCTTCTCGCCTTTGAGATCGGCGTCGTACTTCAGTTCGAGGCCGGTGGTGCCGACGATCTCGCCCATCTCGTATTCTTTTTCAGGCTCCCGCTTGAGACGTTCTTCGCTCACTTCCCCGACGTAACCCAGCGCATGCGCCGCGACCGACCCATGGATGTAGCTGCGCCGCGACTCGACCTCCACCGAGAGCATCGGCAACTCCAGGCGACGCGACTCGATGTAGGCCGCCTCGGCCAGATCGACGTCTTCCTTCAAGATGACCGGCTCGAATCGCGGGCGGGTGCGATACTTCTCGAGCCGCGCCCGCAGCACCGATTCCTTCATCGCCAGAATGCGGGAGAGCTCCGGCAGAAAGGCGTCCAGGTGAGGAACCTTCTCCCGCGACAGGCGGATATTGAACGCGATCCGGCTGTTAGCGAGGACCCGGTGCTCGGCGTCGGTGATGACGCCGCGCAGCGGCGTCAGCGTGACGCGACGCAGCCGGTTGTTGTCCGAGAGTCGGGTGTAGTAATCCGCTTTGACGACCTGCAGGTACCAGAAGGTCATCAGGTAAAGGAGGAGGACGGCGCCGAACAGCACCTGGATCACGAGGATCCTGGTGTTCAGGCGCCTCTCCTCGTAATAATCCTGGGAGTCCTTGGTCGGAATGTACACGAGACGGCTCCTAGGGAACGCGGGCCGCGATCCAGAAGACCAGAAGACCAACGAGACCGTTCCCGAGCCCCTGCTGCAGCAGCTCGGAGATCCCCGGAAAGAGGAAGCGTTGGCCGAGGGTCAGGGAGAGGAGCATTTCGGCCAGGGGATCGATCAGGGTTGCCACGAACAGGATCCCGAAGCGGGGGATCGTCTGGTTGAGCATGAACAGCGACCCGACGGTGCCCACGAGGTATCCGAGCAGGGTTTTCTTGAAGCCGTTCAGACCCAGGATCGCTCCGAACAACGAATCCTCCACCAATCCCGCGCCGGTTCCCATCACCATGGCCGCTGTCTGGTGTCGCGTCAGCCCATAATAGACCACGAGGATCGTGAACAGGTCACACCGACGCGCCACGGAGGGCAGGTAGTGCGACAGCAGGCCTTGAGTCAGGGCGGCCGCCAGGAGAGCCAGCAGCCCGCGGGTCAGCTTCACCGAGTCTCCTGCGTCGGGTTGGACTCGGGCTTGATCACCACGAGCACCTCCTCGAGACTCCGAACCCCCACCTCGGGCCGGATGCGCACTATCTTCGTGAGTCCCTCCCCCTCGGCGATCTCCGTCACCACTCCCAGGATCGATCCCTTGGGGTGAATTCGATCGAGTCCCGACGTGACGACGACGTCGCCCACTTCGACATCCGCCAGCTCGCTCACATACTCCAGCCGGCAACCGCGCGCGCCTTCCCCGATCAGCATCCCCTGGACCCGGGTCCGCTGCAGGACTGCCGCCACGCCGGAATTGGGGTCGAGGATCGTCTGGACCTTGCAGCTTCCCGATGCCGCCTGAATGATCCGCCCCACGACGCCGCGTGGGGTGATCACCGGCTGATTGACCTCTACGCCCGATCGGGTGCCGCGGTCGAGCGTCAGGATAAAGTCGCCGCCGGCGTCGCCCCGCGCGATGACCCGGGCGACGATGGATGGACTCGGGACCTGCGTTCTCAGGTCGAGCAGCTGGCGCAGCCGATCGAGCTCGAGCCGCGCCTCCTCGGCCTCGTTGGCCTTGGGGGTCAGGGCGTCGAGCTCGGCGTGCAGACGCAGGTTTTCAGCACGGATGCCGCGCAGATCAACGTACGCGCCCCAGAGATCGCCCGCTCCCCGGGCGACCCACGAAGCGACCTTCAGGAACGGCGATGCCACGCCCTGAATGGTGTTCTCGAGCACCGAGCCCTTCCCCGTGCCACGCACGCGGGAGGACATGAGACCGAGATTGAGTGTGAGAAGGATCAGGAGCAGGAGAAACGGCTTACGCTCGCTGAGCACGCCGGCCATCGCTCACATCCTCCGCGCCCCGTCGCGCCCGACGGGGGGCCGGCCAGCCGTCTCAGTCGATCGCGATCTTGCGGAGCAGATTGAAGTCATCCAGCATCTTCCCCGTTCCCAGCACGACCGAGGCCTGCGGGTCGTCCGCCATCGAAACGGGGAGGCCGGTCTCCTCACGAAGACGCTTATCGAGATTCTTCAACTGCGACCCTCCGCCGGTGAGGACGATGCCCTTGTCCACGATGTCGGCGGACAGCTCGGGAGGAGTCTGTTCCAGAGCGACGCGCACCGCCTCGATGATATTGGAGACCGTCTCGGAGAGGGCCTCCCGGATCTCCTCGTCGGAAACCACGAGCGTCTTGGGGATGCCCTCCACGAGATCGCGGCCCTTGATCTCCATGGTCAGCTCCTCCTCCAGCGGGAAGGCCGAGCCGATGTTGATCTTGATATCCTCCGCAGTGCGCTCGCCGACGAGCAGGTTGTACTTGCGCTTGATGTACTGGATGATGTCCTCGTCCATCCGGTTGCCTGCGATCCGCACGGAGCGCGAATAAACTATGCCCGCCATCGATATGACGGCGACGTCGGTCGTGCCCCCGCCGATGTCCACGATCATGTTCCCGGTTGGTTCGGTCACCGGCAGGCCCGCGCCGATGGCGGCCGCCATGGCCTCCTCCACCAGATAGACCTCCGAGGCCTTGGCGCGGTAGGCGGAGTCTTTCACCGCCCGCTTCTCCACCTGGGTGATGTCCGACGGCACGCAGATCACGATTCGTGGACGCACTCCCAGCGAACGGTTATGCGCCTTCTTGATGAAGTAATCGAGCATTTTCTCGGTGTGCTCGAAATCGGCGATGACGCCGTCCTTCATCGGGCGGATGGCGATGATGTTCGCCGGTGTCCGTCCCAGCATCTCCTTGGCTGCCTTGCCGACCGCTTCGACGCGGCCCGTGCGCTGGTTCACCGCGATGATCGAAGGTTCGCACAGGACGATCCCCTTCCCCTTCGCGTACACCAGGGTCGTCGCGGTGCCCAGATCGATGGCCAGATCGTTCGAAAACAGACTCAGCAACGACCGTGGACTCCAGGCCATCGTCGCCCCCAAGTGCGCCTCCCCTTCAGCGTCTGCCGCGGTTCCGGCCGGTCCGGCCGCGGGTCTGCCGACACAAAACACCGCGATACAACAGCTTGCGAGCCGCCGCGCGGGGACTAATATTAGGGCCGCGACCGGCCAAAGTCAAATAATTGGCTTACGACAAGAAATCCTTCCAGGACTGCGACTTACGCGATCAGCGAACGGTTCTCACTGCGAGCGGGCGGGGCGCGTCAGTCTCGGCCAGCGCGACACCATTCTTGCCACGTCCCTTGACGCTGTACATTGCTTGATCCGCACGCGCGATCAGATCGTCCTTGCTCCGGCCGTGATCCGGGAAGCACGCGATGCCGATGCTCGCGGTGAGCCGCACGTCCACTCCGTACGATGCGAGGAAGACCGTTTCCTCGATTCGTTGCCGGATTCGGTCGGCGATGATCTGCGCCCCCTCAGGGCCGGTCTGCGGCAGGATGATGGTGAATTCGTCCCCGCCGAAGCGCGACGTCACATCGATCTCGCGCACGGTCGACTTGATGACGGCGCCGACCTCGACCAGCGCGCGGCTGCCGAACAGGTGCCCGTGCTGGTCGTTGACGTTCTTGAAGCCGTCGAGATCCAGGAAGATGAGGGATACGGGCGTACGGTAGCGCTTGCTGCGTTCAACTTCGCGACGCAGCGTGGCGTTCAAGAATCGCGAGTTGTAGAGCTTCGTCAAGTCATCCGTGATCGACAATTCCTCCGAGCGCCGCAGCAGCAGGCCATTGTCCACGGCCACGGCCGCCGGTTCCAGCAAGAGAGAGAGCAGACGCGCGTCCTCGCTGCGAAACGTGGCCGCGTTCTCGGTGTCGACCGCCTCGACCACGCCGATGAGGCGACCACGACTGAGGAGCGGCACCGCTAGGACCGAGCGCGCCGATAACTGGGGCGGAAGCTCGGGTGCGCCGAACGTGCTGCCATCCAGCCCCACATCCTCGACCAGCACCGGTTGCCGTCTCTGGCCGCAGCGGCCGGCGATTCCATCACCGAGCCCGATCCGGGTCCCCTTCATCGGCGCCATGGCATCGCCGCCCACCTGTTCGACCGTCAGGATTCCCTGTTCAGGGTCCGCCATGAGAAAGAGCCAGGCTCGGATCTTGAGGAATCGGCTTACCTGGGCCATGGCCAGGTCGATCACGCGGCGTGGATCGAGCTCGTTGCCCGTGGCTCGCACGATCGCCGTCAGGGCCTGGAGCCTCACCTCATGCGCGCGTGACTGGGCGGTCGTGCGGCGAAGGCGCTGGCGAAGATCGGCGATCTGCATTTCGCACTCGAGGGTCTCCCGCAACAGCGCCGCATCGATCGGCGCCCGCAACACCGCGCGCGCGACTCCGCCCGGCGCCTGCGCGCGCCCGGTCCGGAAGGGGAGAAGCGGCGCTCCGGGCGCCAGACGTCGCAGCATCACGAGCCGTTTCGCCCAGGCCTCGCGGCCGCTGCCGATCTCGTAGAGCACGGCGGCCGGATCGCCGGGGGTGAGGCGGGCCTCCTGAAGGCGCGGCCAGCGGCAAAAAGCCACTTGGAGGTCCGCCGGGGCGCCGCCGCGGAAAACGCTCCGGGGCGACGTGCCCTCCTGCAGGACCACGAAAACCATGTTCTGGCTCGCAGGCATCGCGGGTCCTAGTAGGATTCCACGTAGACGCTGCGCCGCATTCGGGTCTCGTTGCCTGCCGAGTCCTGCGCTACGATGTTGATCTCGTTGAGACCCTCTTTCTTCACGCGCAGAACCGCCGTGAAGGCACCGTCGTCGTAGACGTCGACCTTCTGGCCGTCGACCGAGAGGACGGCCCCGGGCTCTGTCCGACCATTGATGATCACCAGGTGGCCCGTGGGGAGGAAATCCATCAGGTCGAGCGGAGGCGGCGAGTGATCTTCGGATCTCTCGGCGCGTGCCCCGGTGACCTTGAATTTACGGGTCTCCGAACAGGCGCTCTCCACGTTCTGAGGATCGATTGCGGAGACCCGCCAGTAGTAGTTGCCCTCCTGCAGCCCGGGGATCTGAACCGTGGTCGAGCGAATGTCCGACTTGTCGAGGAGGAGATCGCCAAACAGGGCGCTCTTGGCGATCGCCAGGCGGTAGCGAACCGCGCCCTCGACCTTCCCCCATCGCAGGGACGTCGTGGGAGCCGGACCGTCGCCGACAACGAACACGCGCTGATCGGTTGGCTCGAGCAGCGACGGCGGCGGCAGGGTACGCTGCCGGCTCACCTCGTTGTTCCGGGTGACTTCCATTCTCTCGAGCGGTTGCAGGGTCAGGGTCTTGCCGGCCGCCTGTACCTGCGTGCTGCCGCTCTGCACCGCCGTGAGTGTCTTCTGCGTGTCCGCGTCGTACGCCACCTCGAATCGCGCCTTGTCCATGGCGCGCGCGGTCGTCGAGACGGTCGCCACCTCGTGGAAGGAGCCTTCGACGTTGGCACCGGGTGTGGTCGCCGAGACTCCGCCCCAGGTCAGTTTCTCCCGGACCTTGCGCACCCGGGTCGTCGGGTCCTCGAACAGCTCGCGGATCTCCAAGAGTGACCCCGGTTTGATCGTCGTGATCGTGCCGTCGAAATAGATGATCTGCGCGGAGCCGTTGCTGGCCGTCTTGATCTGGTCCCCGACCCGAAGCGCGGTGTTGCTCCCAACGTTATCCCACACGAACTGCCGGGCGCGCTTGATCTTGACGTCCCCCTCGTAGGTATAGATCTTGGCAGTGAAAGCGTCCCCGGCCGATCCTTCAAGCACCTTCTGGGAAAAGGACTGCGACTGCTGCGCCGCAGCCCGGGCCTCCACGAAATCCTGGCGGTCATACGAAATGCGCGAGGAGGCGAGCAGCTTGGCGGCGCTCTCGACCACGCGCTGCAGCTTCTCGTCGGCTCCGGCCCCTGCCTGCGCCTCCCGATGCATGCGCTCCGCACGGCCGATCTGCTGCAAGGCCTCCTCCTGCGGCGTGGCGTGCCGGGCCGCCTTCACGTAATAGACCACGCCGCCCACGGCGAGAATGAGAACCACATAGACGATGGTGCGCAGGATGCTGCGGTAGGAAATCGTCGCCCAGTCGAGCAGTACCTGAGGCTTCTGCTGTCGTGGATTCATTCCGTTTCCCGCAAGACCTTGAAAAGCAGCCAGTTACGCGCGTTCCGAGTCCGGGCACACTCAACGACACACCGGGACGACAAGTCCAATATAGGAGCGGCGTGGGGCAAGGCAAGAAACTTTGTCCCATAAGCGACTTGCAGGCCGGGGCGGGGGCCGGTACACTGCAGCCTCTTCCTAAACCGGGCGGCCTGGCGCCGCCCCCGACGAGGCCGAAGGCGATGCTCCAGCAGATGCGGGACAGGTTTCGCTACCTGCGATGGCTCCTGGTCGTCATCATCCTGATGTTCGTCTGGTGGGCGGTCAGCGTCTGGAGCGGAGGGATGACGAACCGCCGCTCCGGTGAAGATTGGGCGGCGACGGTCAATGGCACGTCCATCACGATGCCAGCCTTTCAGGCCTACGCTCGCCGCCTCGACGGAACCTATCAGTCTCTCCTGGGAGATTCCTACGCGCAGCAACGCGCGCTCATACACATCGGGCAGCAGGCGATCGACGCGTTGATCGACGAAGAGCTCGCATTCCAGGAAGCCCTGCGCCAGGGGATCACCGTCACACCGCAGGAGGTTTCGGAAGCCATTCTGAGGGACCCCGGTTTCCAGGAGAATGGTCGGTTCATCGGGGTGCAGCGCTACCGGAGCCTGTTCCGCGGAGCGCGCATGAGCGTCGAAGAGTACGAGGACCAGGTCCGGCGCGGGCTCGTGGTCGCGAAGTTCCGCAGCCTGATCGAGGACGGCGTGACGGTCGGCGAGGTCGAAATCCGCGAGGAGTTCGATCGCCGCAATGCCAAAGAGTCGGTGGATTACGTCGTCGCCGATCCCGGGAAGCTTCGGCACGGATCGGCGCCGACCGACGCGGAAGTCGGTCGCTTCTATGAAGCCCATCGCGATCGGTACGCGCGGGGTGAGGGGCGCACTGGTTTCTATGTGCTGTTCAGCAGCGACGCCCCGGCGGCAGGCGCGTCGATTTCGGACGCGGAGGTTCGGGCGGCCTACGATCGCGATCGGGACACGCGCTTCACGCTCAAGGAACAGCGGCGCGCCTCCCACATTCTGCTCAAGGTCCCTGCCGACGCCCCGCCGGCAGCCGTCGCCAAGGACGAGGCGACCGCCCGCGGGATCCTCAAGCGGGCGCGGGCCGGGGAGGACTTCGCGGGGCTGGCTCGAAAATATTCCGAGGACAGCTCGGCCACTGCCGGCGGCGATCTGAACTTCTTCTCGCGTGGCCAGATGGTGAAGGAGTTCGAGGACGCGGCGTTCGGGCTTCCGGTGGGAGGCCTCAGCGATCTGGTGCGGACCCCTTACGGATTCCACATCATCAAGGTGACGGACGCCCGACCAGGGCGCACCGTCCCGTTCGAAGAGGCTCGGGATGGCCTGCGGCAGGAGATGCAGCGAGCCCGGGCCCGCGCCGAGGCCGGCAAGCGCAGTCTCGATCTCGCGCGGGCCGCCGCCGGCGGCAAGCTCGAAGCGGTCGCCAAGTCCCAGGGTCTCACGGTCTCCGAAACCGGTCCGGTGCATGACGGCGAAGGGATCTCCGGGCTGGCCGGATCGCAGGCGGTGGTGGCGAGGATGATGGCGCTCGCGCCGGGGGACGTCAGCGACCCGATCCCGATCTCCGCCGGTCAGGTGGTCGTGCAGGTGACGGGGACCGTGCTGAGCGAGCGGAGGCCGTTGCAGGAGGTGCGGGCGCGTGTCGAGAAAGACCTGACGGACGATCGAGCGCGGGAGAGCGTCGCACTGGAGGTCGCTTCCGCGCGACGCTCCGGCGGCGGGCTGCGCACCCTGGCGCGGTCACTGAAGCTCGAAATCAAGACGCAACCAGATCTGCTCATGGGCTCTCCGCTGCCGGGCGTCCCGGCGGATCCCGAGCTCACGCGCCAACTCGCCTCGCTGCCTCCCGGGACGATCGGCGAACCGGTGGTCACCACCGTCGGGATCGTCGTGCTCAGCGTGACCGGACGCAACGATCATCGCTTGGAGTTCGACGCGCAGAAGGACTCCATCAAGGACAACCTCGTCCGTCAGCGCCAGGACCGAATCTACCGCGCGTTCACGAAGCGGCTCCGCAGCAGCGGATCGGTCGTCGTGAACGACACCGCGGTGCGGGCGCTGGACCGGTCGTCGTGATTCCATTACAACCACCCGCCTGACGATTCCGTCATGTCCGCATTGCGTCACAGATTCGTAGTCCTCCGTACTCGGCCTTGAAGGACCCGCCAGCCGCTCTATATTCGATCGTTGGGGGTGCGGCATGCGGAGCGAACCGTCGGAGAAATCGTTCGAGAAAGGACTCGAAGCTGTGGAGCGCCGGGAGTTCGTCGAAGCGCTGGTCTACTTCGAGGCCTCGATGCAGCTCGTGCAGCGCACCAGTGCAGCGCCGCCGATGAAGTACCTCTCCTATTACGGGCTCTGCCTGGCGATGGCGAACGGGCGACTGAGCGAGGCGATGGAGATCTGCGAGCAAGCGGTCGAGGCCGAGTTCTACAACCCCGACCTCTACCTGAATCTCGGAAAGGTTTATCTCAAGGCCGGAGATCGCTCCCGGGCGTTCGGGACCCTGGTTCGCGGGTTCCAACTCAATCCACGCCACCCGGGCCTCGTCAGGGCGATCAGGCGTCTGGGCCTTCGAAGGCGACCGACGGTACGCTTCCTGGCCCGCAACCACCTCGTCAACCGCCTGCTGGGAAGACTGCTGCGCGGGCAGGCCGAACGCCCGGCGAGCGGCCTCAGATCGGGGTCACCGTCCGCGAGGCCGAGCCACCCGCCGTCGAGGTGACGGTCACGGTTCCTGGGTTGGTCGGCGTCGTCACCACCAGCCTGTAGACCGAGGCCGAGGGAACCCAGGTCATCGGACCAAATCCCACCACAAAAGGAGTGACGGACCCGAGCGGGTAGTTCGTCGTCGCTTCGACCGTCAGCCGACTGTTGCTGGCCTGATAGGTTGCCAGGGTCACCACCACCTGCTCGATGACGTCGTCGATGACGTTGTTGCAGTTGTCATCGACGCCGTTGAAGACCTCCACCGCTCCGGGATGAACCGAGGCGACGGTGTCCGCGCAGTCGCCGCCGCAAGTGGTATAACCATCACCATCCTGATCGAAACCTTCATCGACCAGGCCGTCGCAGTCGTCGTCGCTCCCGTTGCAGACCTCGTTCTGCGGCGCTCCCGGCGTGGCACTGCAGGTCGTCGTCGAGCCGCCGGCTGCACAAATGACCGTGCCGGTCCGGAGGCAGGCCCCCACCCCGACGGCGCAGACCGCTCCCGTCCCGAAACCCTCGTCCACGCTTCCGTCGCAGTTGTTGTCCTTCAGGTCACAGATCTCGGCTGCCCCGGGATGGATGGTCGCGTCGTCGTCCCGGCAATCGACATCGGCCGTAAAGCCGTCATGGTCGGCGTCCTGGCAGGCATCGCCGATGCCGTTGGCGTCCTTGTCGGCCTGCGTCGCGTTCGCCACGGCCGCGCAGTTGTCGCAGGCATCCCCTCGTCCGTCGCGATCGGCATCAGCCTGGCCGGCGTTGGCGACCAGCGGGCAGTTGTCGATGAGATCGGCCACCTGATCGAGATCGGTGTCGCGCCCCTGGGGCACGCACGGCAGCGTCTCCGGCCGGCTGCTGCCTCCGGTTCCCGTGCCGAGGCTCCCCTCCCCGCAGAGATTGCTGCCGGCCTGGAGGTAGTAGTAGAGATAGCCAGGCGGTGGGTTGGCCGCATCGACCAGGGAGGTGGAGACCGTCTCGGCCGTCAGGCAGATCGACTGGAATGACCAGGCGCTGTCGACGGCCACCTGCCCGCGATAGAGGTTATAGACGTTGGTCTCGGGGACGAGGTCCCAGGTGATTTTCAGGATCGAGCCGACGGGCTGGAGGACGGTCTCCGCAATTTCTCCCGGCGGATGGGTCATCGAATAGGCGAGCGGCGCACAGTCCAGCGCGTCCAGAACCCCATCGTTGTCGTCATCCGGGTCGACGCAGTCTTTCAGTCCGTCGCCATCGGTGTCCGGGAACCCTTCGTCGATGAGCCCGTCGCAATCATCGTCGACGCCGTTGCAGACCTCCGTCGCATTCGGGTGGATCTGGCTGTTGGCGTCATTGCAGTCCCCGCCGCAGACCGTGTAACCGTCACCGTCGACATCGAAGTCTTCGTCGATCAGGTTGTTGCAGTTATCGTCGATGCCGTTGCAGAACTCGGCCTGGTTGGGATGCACTTGCGGATTGGCATCGTTGCAGTCGCCACCGCATGTCGTATAGCCGTCGCCATCAGCGTCGAAGCCCTCGTCGACCGCACCGTTGCAGTTGTCGTCGATACTGTTGCAGATCTCCGTCGCTCCGGGATGGATCTGGAGGTTGACATCGTTGCAATCACCGCTGCACGTCGTGTAGCCGTCACCGTCACGATCGAACCCCTCGTCGACCGCACCGTTGCAGTTGTCGTCGATCCCGTTGCAGATCTCGGTCGCGCCGGGATAAACGGCCGGGTTGTTGTCATTGCAATCCGTATCGCTGGTGAAACCGTCGCCATCCGCATCGACGCCCGCGCCCACGGTCGTGACCCGGAGATCGTAGGAACCATAGATCCCGTAATCGGCGGCATGGAACGAGCGGACATAGAGGCGCCCGCTGGCGGCGGGGGTGTAGCTGATCGCCGACGATGCATCGTTCGCGCTGCGGTCATTGTTGCTCGCCAGCACCGTGGTCCCGTTCGTGGCCACGAGCTCGAGCGAGGTGTTGGCATCCCCCAGCAGGTTGAAGGTCTCGATGCTGTATGCCGTGCCCCCCGCGGCGTCGAACGCGAACACATCCGTGTCCGGCTCACCCAGCAGGTCGTTGTTACGGTCGGCGAAATAGGTCTGGTGCAGAAGAGCAGCGCTGGGGAAGATCAGGCGCGCCTCGGTCACCTGATCGTTCGGCTCGAAGGTGTCGGGAAAGTACTCAACGCCGAGATTGCGGAAGACCGAGATCATCTCCGGGAGCCGTCCGTTGGCGGACGCCGGTTGGAACCATCCGTCCCAGAAGTCCTCCAGGCTGATATTCATGGTCGGCTGCAGGTACTGCGTCATGATCTTCCAGTAAGGCGCTTCCTGCCCCTGGAGCATGTCCCAGGGCTCCTCGACCCCGGGGCTCTCGTCGGTGGTCCCGGGGCCGTCGAAGAGATCCCAGAGCGCCGCGTAAACGGTCGTTTCGCTGGTCGCGCCCCTGCAGACGAACGGCAGCTGGGTCTCGACATCGAAGTAAAACTGCAGATTCCCGGGACCGAGCAGTCCGGTGGTGCGGACGTAGCTGCTCGCATGAGGCATGTTGAAGAATCGCCGCACCGACAGGCCCCAGGCGGTGGCGTGTCCTTCCTCCCAGGCGAGCATGATGTTCTGGTTGCAGTCGCTCAAATGATGGACCCCACCCGGGTTATTCGTATGCGAAAAGTTGTTGACGACGAAGTGTCCCATCTCGTGCAGGATCACCGTGTCATCGTAGCCGCCGTTATTGGCCATGGTGATGGTGCTGCCGCTGGTGCTCGAGAGATTGGGGTTCGAGGCGTTATAGACCACGATCAGCAGGGGCGCCGTGCCGGTGCCGCGCAGGAACTGAAGATAATCGCCGCCGTTGATCGCGGTGTCGAGAAGATTGAACGCTTCCCCTCCCGCGCCGGGGGTCGCGACGAGCGTGCCTGTGAACAGGTCCTGGGCCGGTGCGTGACTGAGAAAGGCCTGCGTGCGGATGGACCAGATGTCGCCCGATTGATTCCCCGAGCGGACGTCAACCGGCAGGGCGGTCGTGCTCTGTCGCCGGGCGAGACAGCGGATGTAGATGTCGCGCGTGCGGGTATCCTGTACGCGAAAGGCGTAGTTCCCCTGCCCGTCGGTGACCCCGGCTCCGACGATCTTCGTCCCCTCGACGACTTGCACGTCGGCAAACCGAATCGGCAGCTGTGGCTCGACACCCGTGAACCCCGTCTGGTTGAACTCCCTGTCGACATACAGGAACCGGCCGCTGGCGTTGTAGTCCGCGAGCGCCGGCGCGACGCCGGCGCTCCCGAGGAGAAGAAGGAGGAGGAAGCGTCTCACCGCGACAACTCTTGGAGCGGCACTCCCATGAATTCATAGGCGCCGGCGTTCGATCGCCCCACCGGCACCCGGACGCCCAGGCGCAGGAGGACGGCCTGATTGGTTTCGTAGGTCCGCCCATCCTCGAGACGGAAGCTGGCGTGCAGCCGAACGGGGAACAGGCCGGCGCGCCGGGCGTTGAGCGGAACGACATACTCCCGGTGCTCCCCACCCCGCAATGAAGTCTGGAGGCCGCGAGCGAGTGGACCGTCCTCGGCCTTCAGCCCCTCCGGCAGCACGAGCGTCAGGACCGCTTCAGCGAGAGAAGCGCCGGCGTCCAGCGAGACTTCAAGGCGTGCCACTCCACCCTGCGCCCCCGAGCGCTGTCCCGTCAGCCGGAGATCGATCATCAGCGGGAGGGTGGGTTCGATGGTCGCCGGGCTGAGAGACACCGGGAGCGCAGGCTTGGGAGCCCCGCTCAGCTGCGTCGGCGCCCCCGACAGGCCGAGCAGCACGAGCGCCACAAGGGCCACAGCGGATCCCCTTCGCATCGGATGGTCCCCTCCGGACGGCAACTGGGAGTGTCGCGCCATGGAAATGATCAGCACCTCGGCCGCTGCCTAGATACGGCGCACCCCTTTCAAAGTCAACCAAAAATGAGGTTTAAACGGGCTTACCCCTTGACTCCGGCACCAATCGCCGTACACTCAGGCAACCCGAGCAGGTGGAGCGAACTCGATGAAAGTCCTGCCATTTGGGGGCCCGGAGCGGGACCGGACCGCGGCCAGGCGGCGCGCCGGTTTGGACGCCCTCCTGGCCGGCTGGAACCATGACCGCCTCGGTTTGCAGCGCCAGGAGATCCACCTGTCGATCTCCCTGAAACGACTCGCCCTCCTGAGACGGCGGATGGCTTGGAGTCGCCGCCGGCTGCGCGCATCGAGGCTGCGGCTGCACCGGGCGCTCGCTGCCTTATAATCGGCTCGCCATCTCAATGCGACGGATTTATCTGGATCATGCCTCCGGAACGCCTCTCGACCCGCGGGTGCGTGAGGCGATGCTCCCCTTTCTGGCGGAGCGCTTCGGCAACCCTTCAGGGCTTCACCGGCGCGGACAGGCAGCCCGCGATGCGGTCCAGAGGGCGCGCCGGGAGATCGCCGATCTTCTGCGCGCCGAGCCGGAGGAGATCATCTTCACCGGCTCCGCCACCGAGGCCAACAATCTCGCCCTCAAGGGGCTCGCGCTGGCGGCCTCGGGCCGTCGGCGGGCCATCGTTGCAGCGGCCACCGAGCACATCTCGATCCTGCACCCGTTGCGAACCCTGGCCAGGGCAGGATTCCCCATCCATCTCGTGCCTGTTGATCGCCATGGCCTGGTCGATCTTAACCAGTTGCAACAGACTCTGGGACCGGACACTCTGCTCGTCACCGTGGCCCACGCCAGCGCCGAGATCGGCACGCTCCAGCCCCTCGGGCCGATTGCCCGCATGACCCGCGAGGCCGGCGCTCTCTTTCACACCGACGCCACGATGACCGCCGGGGTCCTCCCCATGCCCGGCGGCCGCGATGGACCCGATCTGCTCACCCTCACGCCCTCTCTCTTCTACGGCCCACCGGGCGTCGCGGCGCTTCGCGTGGGTCAGGGGCTTCGCCTGCGGCCGTTGATCGAGGGCGGCCCCCAGGAAGGTGGCCTGCGCGCCGGCACAGAGCCGGTGGCTCTGATCGCCGGGTTCGGGGCCGCGGCACGTATTGCGGGCCTGGAGCGGGAGACCAGGGCGGCGCACGCCGAGTCTCTGGCCGTCCGGTTGCGAGCGGCGCTCTTCGACGCCATCGGAGAGCTCTTGCCGACCGGACATCCTCGCAGCCGCCTGCCAGGCCATGTGAGCCTCTGCGTGGGCGGCCTGGAGGCCGAAGCGCTCCTGCGGGGCCTGGACGAGGCGGGCATCGACGCGGCGAGCGGATCGGCGTGCACCACGGGAGCGTCGAAGCCTTCGCATGTGCTCCAGGCGATCGGCGTCGAACCGACCCTGGCACGGGGAGCCCTCCTGCTCACCTGCGGCGAGGGCAATTCCGATGATGACCCTGAACGAGCCGGGGACGCGATCCGCTCGACCGTGGCGCGCCTGCGCGATCTGAGCCCGATATCGGCGTCCTGAGCGGCGCGCCGGCGGCCACACTCTGCGGCTTCAGGCCGGGTCCAGCGGGTCGAGTACGAAGCCGGTAGGAACCTTTGGGTAGAAGTACGTCGACTTCTGCGGCAACCGCAACCCACCCCGGCTGACATCGATCACCTGCGCCATGCGGGCTGGATTCAGGAGAAAGCCGATCTGGGCTCGCCCCTGCCGAACGCGCGCGAACAGCTCCTCGTCATCCTTCACGTAGTCGAGATGAGTCTGCCGCGCCTGGGCCTCGACCGTGATCCCGAGGATCGACTCGAGCACCAGCCGGTGCAGCAGGATGACATCCAGGCGGCGGAGCGGCTCCGGGATCTCCCCGAGTCCCGCCCGCTCGAGTCCCGCACCCTCCCGCCATTCCAGGAGCAGTGGACGCCCCTCGCCGGCCAGCGTCATTCCAAAGACTCCCGGTTGGTCGCTCCTGGCGCGCAGGGCCGTCCGCAACGCCGCCTCGGTCTCGAAGGGTTTGACGGAAAACAGCTCGGCGAGGCGGGCGCAAAGCGCAACGGGATCGAGCGCCGGCAGATCGTGGACCAGCCGATGGATCGGGAAGATGCTCAGGCCACGATCTTCCAGGCTGCAGAGGAAGACCAGCACGTGCTCCGCATCCCCGGCACCGGTGGAGCGACGCGCATCGCGGTACGCCAGCGCTGATTCATACCGGTGGTGCCCATCGGCGATGAGAGCCCACGCCGTGGCGAGGCGATCGGCGAGCAGGGCCAGGGTCGATGGCTCCCCGAGCCTCACCAGGCGGTTCAGCGTCCCTTCCCGGTCCCGGGCCTCGACCATCGGGCTGTTCGCGGCGCAGCGCTCGAGACATCGAGCCACCTCGCCACCCGAATCGGGATGGAGGAGGAAGACGGCGCTCAGGTGGGTGCGCGTTGCGGCCAGGAGCCGTTGTCGATCGGCGCGGGGGTTCTCGAGGGTTCGCTCGTGAGGGATGACCACCCCCGCCTCATACGGCTCCAGGCGGACCCGCGCGAAGAAGCCCCGGCGGACCCTCTCCCCGCCCGAAGGAACCTTATAGCGCTGTTCGAGGAGATAGAACGCCGGGCGATCGTCTTTCACCAGCACACCATCCGCGATGAAACCTTGCAGGCGCCTGGCCGCGGAGGCGTAAATATCATCCCCTCCGTCGGTCTTCGGCAGGTCGAGATGAACGATATTGCTCGGATGGGTGGCGAGCCGCTCCCGCTCGGGCTCCGCGATGACGTCATAGGGAGGCGCGATCAGGCGATCCATCTCGCGGCGCAGCCTCGGCGCGTAGGTGAGGGCGCGAAATGGCGTTACGATCGGCACCGATCCCCTCTCAGATCAGCTTGAGGCCGAGATCCTTCTCCAGCCTGGTGAGGAAGGCCGTCTCGATGACTCCGGAGGAACGGCGATCGGTCAGGACGCGGGTACGCTCGCGGCGGTTGAGCCCGTGCACCAGAATCCGGGCGCGCAGGCTCAGAGTCGATCCGCGCGGCGCGGGGGTGATGATCGCTTCGAGCGACACTTTTCCCTCGGTCACCTTGTGGAGCTGGAGGATCGGGTAGTCGGGACCGAAATCCGGGGAAGCCTCCCCCACGGGTCCCGGGAAGTCCTTGCCTTCGAAGTCGACGAAAGACGTCTTGATCGAGAGCCGGGACTCATCGACCTCCTCGGGGGGATAGCCGGAGTCCTGGAGCGTCTTCTTGAGACCAGCCCAGAGCTTCTTCGGTTTGATCTTGTAGCTGCGCGTCAGAAAAACGGAAACGGCATCCGGATGAATCGAGGGTTCCGGCGCGGGGGGCTCGGGCACCGGCGCCTCACTGGCAGGGGACGGAGGAGCGGCCGTTTCCGGGACGTCGGAGCCATCCTGGACCGCTGCCGGTGCTCCGCCACCTGGAACTCCAGCGAGGAGTCCGAGGAAGACCGCCCCGGTCGTCACGATCGGTCGCCATCGCATGGCGCGCACCTCATCGGCCCGCGTGAAACGGAGTTTTGAGTATAGCACGGCGGTTCCGGCGAATCCCCAGAGGCCAGGGCCGGGAGACGGAGCGGATCCCCCTACCCGATCTTGGAGCGGGCCGTGGCTTGGCCGTCCCGCTCCAGGTCGGACGCCAATCGGGCGATGACTCCGGACAGGGTCTCGAGTTTGAAGGGCTTGTCGATGCAGGGGCGGCCGGAATGCTCGATGAACCGGCGCGTGTCGGGGTGAATGGTGTCGCCGGAGGCGAAGATGAGCCGCCTGGCCATCTCCGGCCAGCGGGCCTGCAGGATTTCGTAAAGCTGCCGGCCGTCCATCTCGGGCATCTTGAGATCGCAGACGAGAATGTCGTACCCGCCACGCTCCAGTTTCTGCAGAGCCTCCCGGGCGCTCCCTGCGGTGTCGACCCGGTGTCCCTCCCCGCCCAGGGCATCGACCAGGAGATCGAGAAGCACCGATTCGTCGTCGATCGCGAGGATGTGCAGCGACCGGCCGTGCGGCCGGACTTCTTGGGGAGAAATTTCAGGGGTCGCCGGGGCCGATCCCTCCTGCGGGCGCACCGGAATCTCGATCAGGATCTGAGTGCCACTCCCCGGCATGCTGTCCGCCCAGATTCGGCCGCCGTGCGCATTGATGATGCCGTAGGAGACCGCGAGGCCCAGCCCCGTCCCCTCTCCGACCGGCTTGGTGGTGAAGAAGGGATCGAAGATGCGCCCGAGCACATCGCGCGCGATGCCGGGGCCTTCGTCGGCCAACTCCACGCGAATCGTGCCGCCGTGCGCGGACGTTCTAACGGTCAGGGTCCCCTGGCCTCGGTGAGTGGACATCGAGTACTGGGCGTTGTTGATGACATTCAGAAGAACTTGCTGGATCTGGTTGAAGTCGAGCATGGTCTTCGGCAGGGCCGCGTCGAGGTCCCGCACGATCTTGATGTTGTTCACCCGCAGCTGGTAGGCCTTGAGGTCAAGAGTCTTCTCGATGATGCCGTTCAGCCCGAGATAGCGCTTCTCCGCCGGGTGCTGGCGGGCGAAGGCGAGCAGGTTCTGGACGATCTTCTGGCAGCGTAACGCCGACTCGAAGATTCGTTCGACCGACCGCTGCTGACGCGCGTCCATCGGGCCGCCCATCAGCAGCTGAGCGTACCCCAGCACTCCGGCCAGAGGATTGTTGAGCTCGTGCGCGACCCCGCTCACCACTTCGCCGATCGCCCCGAGCTTCTCCGCCTGCAGGAGGTGCCGCTGCGCCATCTTGAGATCGGTCACGTTCTTGATGATTCCGACGGTTCCGTACAGCCGCCCGGCCTCATCGCGCAGGGGCGCCGCCGCCACCATCACCTCCTGAAGGGTGCCGTCCCGACGCTTCACGGTGGTCTCGAGGTTCTGCACCGGAGCCCCGGAGATCAGCATCTCCTGGAGCCGCTCACGGGTCGCAGTCTCGGGGTAGAAATCGGCAAAGTTCATGCCGAGCGCCTGATCGCGATTGTGGCCGAGCAGCGCCTCCCCCCCCCGGCTGTACTCGGTCAGGCGGCCCTCCAGATCGGTCGCGTAGATCAGATCCGGGAAGTGGGCCAGGATGTTCTGCAGCTTGTCGGCGCTCTCCTTCCGCCGGCGCGCCTCGGTCCGCATCTCCTCGTACAGCATCGCGTTCCGGAGCGCATTGGCGGAGGCGTTGGCGACCACCTGACAGGCGTCGATCTCGGCGGGCGAGAAACGGCCCTGGGGCCGCGCGGCGCGCAGGAAGAGCATCCCGAGCAGGCTGTCGCCGAAGACCAGCGGCAAGACCAGAATCGATTGGAAGCCGAGGCGCTCCAGGTTGTCGCGCACCTCCTCCAGCATCGGATCCGATGAGACATCGTTGATCACCACGGGACGGTGCGTCTTGATCGCACGGCAGACCTCGGGGTACTTCCGGAGCTCGATCGTCAGGCCGGAGACGCGGGGATCGTCGCTGCTGGCCAGCACGGTGCAGGTCCCGGCCGATTCGTTGACGGTCAGGATCGAACAGCGCAGCGCTTCCACGAGGGAGGCGATCCGGCTGACGATGACGTACAGCACCTCGTGGAGATCGAGCGTCGAAGTCGCCGCCTTGGTGACCTCGAGGAAGGTTTCCAGCTCGCGCTTCTCGGTCTCCACCCGCCAGGCGCCGGCCTGCTCCCGGCGGGCCTGCTGCACCAGCTGCCCGTAGTAGAGTCCGACGACGTACAGGAACGGAAGGCGCATGAGGAAAGCGGCCAGCGCCTCCGGACTTCCTGAAACCCCTCGCCAGGTCAGGACGAGATAGAACAACGCCAATGCCGTCAACCCCGCGATCATCCTGGGCAGGTCGGGGCCGAGAGCGGCGAAAAGCAGCGTCAAGAAGAAGACCAACGGCAGGTGCGCCTGCTCCAGGCCGGCTCGGAACAGGGCCAGGGAGACCAGGAAGGTGTCGGAGATCACGATGAGGTATTCGAGGTTGCGGGAGCGGACGTTGACCCCGGGCAAGAGTGTCAGCGCCACATTGCTGCAGGCGAACGCCAGGATCAGCAGGGTGTCGAAGGCTTGCGGGTGGCGGCCCGACCCGGGCGGCACCAGGAGCAGCGCGGTCGCCAGGATGAGCATCCAGCGCAGCGCCAGTCGGATCGTCCGGGCGGAGTCGAGATCGGATGGGACGATCCACCGCTTCAAGGTCAAGCATTCCCCCACGCCCTCGGCGGGCCATCGTCAATATATTTGCCCCGGCTCGAGAGGCAAGCCGTCGAAGGGCCAAACCATCCCCCTTCCTTGACTTTTGACGATCGCCGCGTAAGATCTGACTGCTCCCGATGAACGAGGCGGGTGACATGCTCCGTGATCGTCCGACGTCCTGTTCCATTGTCCTGCTTGCCGCGGCGCTCGCCTGGGCGCAGCCGGCCGTTGCGGATGCTCCCCCGATTACCGATCCTGCGGCCATCAAGGAGGTCGACTTCGCCGGCCTTTCCGACGCCCAGAAGAAGATTGCCCTCAAGGTGATGAACACGAAGGGCTGCAACTGCGGTTGCAAAATGACCATCGCGACCTGCCGCCTGCGTGACAGTTCCTGCCGGCGCAGCCTCATCTTCGCCCGCACGGTGGTCGACGCCCTTCGCGAGGGCAAGAAGGAGAGCGAGGTCGTTCAGGTGCTCGATCAGAAATCGGCCACTTTCGTGGAGGCGAGGATTCAGGACGACACGGGCGTCGTCTACAACATCGACGTCAGCCACAATCCGGTTCGGGGGCCCAAGGACTCTCCGGTCACGATCGTCGAGTTCTCGGACTTCCAGTGTCCCTTTTGCGCCGGGCTGCAGGACGCCATCGACAAGGTCCTGAAGGCCTTCCCCAAGGAAACCCATCTCGTCTACAAGCAGTTTCCGCTCAACATCCATCCTTATGCCCGGCAGGCCGCGCTCGCGTCGCTCGCCGCCCACAGCCAGGGCAAGTTCTGGGAGATGCACGACAAGTTGTTCCGGAACTTCAGCGCGATCAGCGAAGACAATATTCACAAGTGGGCCAAGGAAATCGGCCTCAACATGGCCGAGTTCGAGAAGGCGGTGCAGACGGGTCAGCACGAAGCGATGGTGCAGAAGGACATGGCGGACGGCGCCGCCGCCAAGGTCCTGGGCACGCCGACGGTGTTCATCAATGGCAAGCGGATCACGGATAAGACGTTCGAGGGATTCAAGAAGATGATTCAGGAGGAGCTGGCCGCCCAGCGCGGGTCATCCACCCCCGACCGGAAGCCGGCGTCTGCGGCCTCGAGCAAGAGCCACCGCTGAAGGGTGCGGCCCCCCCCCTGCTCCGCATCGCACTCTCCTTTGACTGCCGGCGCGTTCCCCGATCGCCTCAGGACCCTCCCTTGTTCGCAGCCAGGATGAGTCGGCGCATCTCCGCCGCGCCCGGCTGTTCGGGTTCGAGGACGAGGGAACGCTCGAGATGCCGGGCGCCGTCGGCCGGCCTCCCCAGTCGTTCGATGTAGAGCAGCCCGAGGCTGCGGTGGACGTCGGCGAGGCCGGGATCGATCTGCAGGGCACGCTGGTAGTGAGTGGCCGCGTCCTGGACATTCCCCCGGCCGGCCGCCAGATAACCCAGAAAGTTCGCGGCCCGGGCCGAAGGCGGTTTCCCCGACTCCGCGATGACGAACTCACGCTCCGCCGCTTCCACCTCGCCGCTCCACAGCGCCGCTTCTCCGCGCCCGCGATGAGCCTCGGGAAGCGCCGGATCGATTCGAAACGCAGTCTCGAACTCTCTGGCGGCCTCCTCTTGCCGCCCCGCCGCCGTCAGCGCGTCGGCCAGGTTGATGCGGAAGACAGCGAAGCCCGGTTCGCACCGAACCGCCTCGCTCAGGTCGCCGATCGCTGCTTCCAGATTCCCCCGGGCGAGGCTGATCGAGCCGAGGTTGTTCCAGGCGCGCCCCGAATGCCGATCGAGCCTTAGAGCCCGGCGGAATTCGGCCTCGGCGCGGGCCCTGTCACCCAGCGCCCGGTACGCGGCCCCGAGGTTGATCGCCAGGTCGGCGCTCCCCGGCACCCGCTCGGCCGCCGCCCGGAGGAGATCCAGAGCCTCCCGCGGCTGCCTCGCCTGCAGGAGCGCCATGCCGAGATTGACCCTGGCGTCGTCGAAGTCGGCATAGATAGAAAGCGCCAGGCGATAGTTCTCGACCGCCTCGACATACTCCTGACGGCGGAGATGGGCGTTCCCCAGGTTGAAACGGATCCGAGCGCTGCGTGGCGACACGAGGGCGGCGCTCCGATAGAGGGCGAAGTCATCCTTCCAGTCTGGCAGGCGGGTCCAGGATCGCAGGGCGCCCGCACTGCAGAGCGCCATCCCCACCACCAGGACGGTGCGCCGGGATCCTGGTCGGGAGGCCATGGCGGCGACGCACCCCGCGAGCAGGCAGAGGCCGGCGCTCGGCAGATACATCAGCCTCTCGGCCATGAGCGTCCCAATGAAAACGATCAGGTTCGTCGTCAGGCTGGCGCTCAGCGCGATGAACAGGAGCGAAAACCCCGGCGCAGGGGCGCGACGCAGCAGAGCGAAACCGCCGCCCACCATCACCAGGAGGATCAGGATCCCCCCGGCCACTCCCGGATCGAGGAGATGGTGAATCACCGGGATCTGATCGAAAGAGTAGTCGGCCGAGAGCCGCGATGGCCAGAGCAGGAGGCGAGCATAGCGGGGCAGCGTGGCCAGGGCCGTGAGGCGGCCAACAATGGGGCCGGCCGCCGCGGCAGGATTGTCGACGAACGCGATGGGGGCGCCGACGCCGAGGCCTCCGAGCACGGCACCGCGGGCCGCGAGGTAAAGGAGGAGCGTCACGACCTGGCCGGTGTACAGCCGCATGCGTCCCACCCCGCGCCCCCGCGCGAACGCCAGGTCGGCCGCGGCACATAAGAGCGGCGTCGTCGCGGCTGACTCTTTCGCCAGCATGCCGAGCCCCGCCGCCAGCCACGATAGGGCCGCGAGCCGGCCGCTCCCTGATCGATCGCTGCTCTTGAGCGCGCCAAGATGACAGAGAACCGCCAGGATCGCCCCGCAGGCCGCCAGGAGCTCCGCCCGGCCGACGAGGCCGGCCACGGCCTCAACGTGAACCGGGTGAACGGCGAACAGGATGCCCGTGAGCGCCGCTGCCCACGTCACAGGCAGGATCTCGAGGGCCAGGAAGGTCAGCAGGAGCGTCGCGAGAGCGTGCAGCAGGATATTGACCAGATGGAGCCACGCGGGACGCAGGCCCCCCGCCAGCGCTCTGTCGATCGCGAACGTGATCGTCGTGAGGGGACGGTAGAGAGAGCGCGGGTGCTGCGGCAGACTCCAGTACGGGGTCACCAGCAAGCGGGGGAGCGAGCGGAGGTCCTGCAAGAGTGGATTCTCGCCGAGGATCGCCTGGTCATCGAACACGAGCTCGTGGCCCAGGGTCGGCAGGTGGAGCAGAATCGCGAGGAGAGGGCCGAGGAGCAGGGCGACACGCCGCCCCGTCAAGGACCGTCGGCTCCGGGAGGCTGGGAGGGTGGGAGCAGGCTGGCTCTCTCGAGCGACAGTTGCCGCTCGATCCCGCCCGGCATATTGGCGACGGCATCGAGGCGGGTGGCACGCCCCGCCTCCACCGGCACCTCGGTCAAGTAATCGGTCATCCGGTGGCCCCAGCCACCTTCTCGGCCCAGAAGATCGAAGGCCACGTAGAGATCGTAACTTCCGGGGTCGAGGTCGAAATCGAAACGCTCCGGCAGCGTCGTGCAGCGCGCCGCCTCCTGCCACCTCGGCACCAGGGTCGCGCCGCTCTCAAACGGCTTGACCCGTCCGGAGCGGGGTTGCGCCCCCATCGACGGACCGACCACTATCTTGTGCGGGCCCGGTGGCCCTCCTACCTTGGCTGCGGGCAGCATCTGCGCGGTGCGGAAGACGGGCGACTCGAACAGCATCAGCGGGCGATCGGGCGCTCCCCTCTTGATGGCCGCCACCGTGAACTGATATCCGAACGTGTAGACCTCGTTCTTGTGTCCCGGAAGGGCTGGTTTGCGCGGGTCCTCCGGCGGCTTGA
>JBGPLZ010000005.1:0-58030 GCA_041486695.1 Acidobacteriota bacterium
AGAAGAACCAGCAGATGCAGCGCATCTACGGGACTGCCTTCCCCAAGGAAGAACAGCTTCAGGCCCATCTCCAAGTGCTCGAAGAAGCCAAGAAGCGGGATCACCGCAAGCTCGGCCCCGCCCTGGATCTGTTCAGCGTCGAGGAGGCCGCCGGTCCGGGGCTGATTTTCTGGCACCCGCACGGGACCGTGGTGCGCCAGATCCTGGAAGAGTTCTGGAAGGCCGAGCACCGCCGCGCGGGCTACCAGATGGTGACCACGCCTCATATCGCGCGGGACGAGCTCTGGCGCATGTCGGGACATCTCGACTATTACAAAGACAACATGTACACGTTCGAGATCGAGGAGGCGGGCTATGTCATCAAGCCGATGAACTGCCCGGGCCACTCGCTAATCTACAAGTCGCGCCTGCGCTCCTACCGTGAGCTGCCGATCCGCTACGCCGAGCTCGGCACGGTCTACCGCTACGAGCGCTCGGGTGTCCTGCACGGCATGATGCGCGTGCGCGGGTTCACCCAGGACGACGCCCATATCTACTGCACCCGGGATCAGGTTCTGGCGGAGATCGAGGGGGTCCTCGATCTCTGCGTGCGCTTTCTGCAGACATTTGGATACGATCGCTACGAGGTCGACCTGTCGGTCTGGGACGCCGCCCATCCGGAGAAGTACGCCGGCGACGCGGCCGGCTGGCAGATGGCCGAGGGCGCGCTGACCCGCGCGTTGCAGGAGCGCGGCCTCACGTACACGCGCCGCGAGGGAGAGGCGGCCTTCTATGGCCCCAAGATCGACTTCAAGATGTTCGACGCCATCGGACGCGCCTGGCAGGGGCCGACGATCCAGTTCGACTTCAATCTGCCGGCCCGCCTAGGCATCCGCTACGTCGCCCCGGACTCGTCGCAGCCCACGGTCGTGATGGTGCATCGCGCCATCTACGGATCGCTCGAGCGCTTCATGGGAGGGCTCGTGGAGCATTACGCCGGAGCCTTCCCGCTCTGGCTCGCCCCGGTGCAGGCGGTGGTCCTGTCGATCACCGATCGCTCCCTCGACTACGCCCTGCGAGTCCGCGATGAGTTGCGCGCCGCGGGCCTGCGCGTCGAAGCGGACGAGCGCAGCGAGAAGATCGGCGCCAAGATCCGTGACGCTCAACTGAAAAAAATTCCGTTCATGCTCGTCGCAGGCGATCGCGAAGCGCAGGCCGGGACGGTCTCCGTCCGCAGCCGGCGCGAAGGAGACCTCGGTCCGACCGACCTCGCGGCGATCCGCGAGCGCCTGCTGACGATGCAGGCGGATCGGGTCCTGGGGCCCTAGAGGAGAGGGCGGCCGGAACGGCCGCCGCTATACCCCCGGCACGCCAGGGGGAGGGAGGACGACACCATCGAGAAGAAACTGAGGGTCAATGAGAAGATCCGGACCCGGGAAGTGCGCGTCATCGGGGCGGACGGCGGCCAGCTCGGGATCATGTCTCCCGAGCAGGCTCTGCGGATGGCGATGGAGCAGGGGCTCGATCTCGTGGAGGTCTCGCCCGAAGCGGCCCCTCCGGTTTGCCGGATCCTCGACTATGGCAAGTATCGCTACCAGTTGAACAAGAAGGCCCAGGAGGGCAAGAAGAAGCAGCGCGTGATCCAGGTCAAGGAGGTGAAGTTCCGCCCCAAGACCGACGAGCACGATTACGAGTTCAAGCGCAACAACATCATCCGCTTCCTGAGCAAAGGGAAGAAGGTCAAAGCCACCGTGATCTTCCGGGGACGGGAGAATCAGCACCGCGACATCGGCTATAAGATTCTCTCCCGGATCCGGCAGGAAGTTGGCGAGTTCGGAGTGGTGGAAAGCGAGCCGCGCCAGGAGGGACCGTTCCTGGACATGATCCTGTCCCCGAAGAAATGGGCCGGACCCGTTCCCGTGGCAGCGTCGACCGCCGGCAGCGCGGGGCCGAAGCGTTAAGGAGAGAGCATGCCTAAAATGAAAACCAAGAGGGGCGCCGTCAAGCGCTTTCGCATCACGGCGTCGGGGAAGATCAAGAGAAGCCGCGCTTACAAACGCCACAT
Source organism: Acidobacteriota bacterium (assembly GCA_041486695.1). GTDB lineage: Bacteria > Acidobacteriota > Polarisedimenticolia > Gp22-AA2 > Gp22-AA2 > JBGPLZ01. The sequence goes on from JBGPLZ010000005.1 coordinate 2,045, forward strand.
CCTGACCTCCAAGACCACCAAGAGGAAGCGGCACCTCGACATGGAGGGGCTGGTCAGCAAGTCGGACATGCGGCGCGTCAGGTCGATGCTGCCTTACGGTCGCCCTTAGGAGAATCCAGTGCCCCGAGTCAAGAGAGGAACCAAGAGACGCCACCGACGCAAGAAGATCCTGAAGCTCGCGAAAGGCTTCTACATCGGCAAGAGCAAGCTCTACCGCGCCGCCAAGGAGGCGGTGGAGAAATCGCTCGGATACTCGTACCGCGGCCGCAAGGAGCGCAAGCGCGACTTCCGCAGTCTCTGGATCATCAGGATCAACGCGGCGGCCCACCAGAATGACCTGTCCTACAGCCGTCTGATGTCGGGCCTGAAAAAGGCGGGAGTCGCTCTCGATCGCAAGATCCTCGCCGATCTGGCGGTCACCGATCCGGCCGCCTTCTCCGCCGTGGCTCAGGCGGCTCGGTCGGCGCTCGGCCGGTGAAGGAGCGCGCCCTGGCGATTCGCCGTCAATTCGACGGCGATCTCGCCGCCGCGTCGGGTCCTGCCGCCCGGTCCGAAGTGCGTCTGCGCTACCTCGGCCGCCGGGCCGGCCTGGTCACTGCGCTCCTCAAGGATCTGCGTGCGGTGCCGGCCGCCGAGAGAGCCGCGGCCGGGAGCGCCATCAACGACCTTAAGGCGCACGTCGAGTCGGCCCTGGCGGACGCGGAAGCGCGGTTCGCCGGCACCGGCGCCCCCACCCCGGCCGGAGTCGACGCCACTCTTCCCGGCCTGGTCTGGCGGCCGGGCACCCTCCACCCGATCACTCAGGTGCGCGAACTGGTCGAGGAGATCTTCCTCGAGATGGGGTATGCGCTCGGCGCCGGGCCGGAGGTCGAGACCGACGCTTACAACTTCGGGGCGCTGAACTTTCCCCCCGACCATCCGGCGCGCGATACCCAGGACACCTTTTTCGTCGAGGGCAACGACCTGCTGCTGCGCACCCACACCTCGCCGGTGCAGATCCATACCCTGGAAGATTCGCATCCGCCGATCAAGATGGCCGCCATCGGCCGGGTATTCCGCCGCGATTCCGACCTGACCCACTCCCCCGTCTTCCATCAGGTCGAAGGCCTGGTCGTCGGGCCGGCGATCACCTTCGCTCATTTGAAGGGAACGCTGGAGCATTTCTGCGGCCGGGTCTTCGAGCGCGCGGTGGTGGTGCGGCTGCGGCCGTCGTACTTCCCGTTCGTCGAGCCGGGGGCCGAATACGACATCTCGTGCATTTTCTGCAGCGGCTCCGGCTGCCGCCCCTGCAAGGGAAGCGGCTTCATCGAAATGGGCGGCGCCGGCATGGTCCACCCGGCGGTCTTCGAGCAGGTCAACCGCAGGCTCGGCGAGACCCGCTACGACCCGGAGAACCTGAGCGGGTTCGCCTTCGGGCTCGGAATCGAGCGGATCGCGATGTTGAAGCACGGCATCGACGACATCCGTCTGTTCTACGAAAACGACCTTCGTTTCCTGTCGCAGTTCCCCGCGTGAGCCGGGCCGCGGCGGCGAGGAGACCATGAAGTTCGGTCATGCCTGGCTGTCGAGCTACGTCACCATTCACGAGGAGCCGGCGCGCGTCGGAGCGCGCCTGACCGACGCCGGGGTGACGCTCGACGGGATCGAGGGCGCGGGCGGGACGGCGGTCTACGACTTCGACATCTTCGCTAATCGTCCAGACTGCATGAACCATCTCGGCCTGGCGCGGGAGTACGCGGCGCTGGTGGGCGAGACGCTCCGCCGCCCGGACTCCGCCGTCGATGCGGCCACCGGCAGCACCGGCCCGCCGCCCGGGATCGTCATCGAGGCTGCCGATCTCTGCCGGCGCTACAGCGCTCGCGTGGTTTCGGGGATCCGGGTCGGCCCGTCACCCGCCTGGCTGCGTGAGCGGCTGGAATCGATCGGCCAGCGCCCGATCAACAACGTCGTCGACGCCACCAATTTCGTGCTCTGGGAGATGGGACACCCGCTGCACGCCTTCGATCTGGACCACCTGGAGGGGGGACGGATTGTGGTGCGCCGCGCCGCGGCCGGCGAGACGCTTCTGACCCTCGACGGGATCGACCGCAAGCTCTTGTCCACGATGCTGGTGATCGCCGACGCCCGCCGACCGGTCGCTCTGGCAGGCATCATGGGAGGCCGCGCCAGCGAGATCGGCCCGGCGACCCGGCGGGTCCTGCTCGAAAGCGCCTGGTTCGATCCGGTCTCGGTGCGCCGGACGTCGCGGGCCCTGGGACTGCACACTGACGCCTCGCACCGCTTCGAGCGTGGCGCCGATCCGGAGGGCACGCTTGCCGCTCTCGACCGGGCGGCGAAGATCATCGCCGAGATCGCCTCCGGGAGGGTCGAGAGCGGTCCGATCGACCTCCGGCCATCGCCCTTCCCCAAGACGGTGATACCGTTCCGACCCTCGCGGGTCGCCGCGCTGCTCGGCGTCGCCGTGGACGTCATCGTCATGCGCGAGGCTCTCACACGGAGGGAGTTTCAGATCGCTCCGGCCGGCTCCGACCTGTGGCAGGTCACCGTCCCCTCGTTTCGGCGCGACGTGTCCCGTGACGTCGATCTGATCGAGGAGATCGCCCGGCACCGCGGCTACGGAGACATCCCCTCCCTGCTGCCCCTGCTTCCGGACGACGGCGGAGGACGGGGGGCCGGGGAGCGTCTGGGTCACGCGGCCCGGGAAGCGCTGCGGGCCGCAGGCCTCTCCGAGGCGATCAACTATTCGATGGTCGACCGCGACGATTGCGAGCTGTTCGGGGGCAAGGCGCCCTTGGCGCTCGCCAATCCGCTGCAGGCCAAGGCGGCCTTCCTCAGGACCAGCCTTCTCCCCGGCCTGTTGCGCAACCTGGCGCACAATCTGAATCGCGGCCTTCCGGCATGCCACCTGTTCGAGATCGGCCTGGTGTTCCATCGTCTCAGGGAGGCGCCCGACGAGCGCCTGCGCGCCGCCTTCGTTCTGGCGGGCAGGGGCCAGCCGTTCCATTGGAGCTTCCCCCGCCGCGAGGTGGACCTTTACGACGCCCGCGGCGCGCTCGATCTGCTCGCCGAGCGGATCGATCTCTCCCCACTCGACCTGTCTTCGGATAGAATCGGGTTCCTGGAGCTGGCCCGCGGCCTGACGATCGGCAAGGAGGGTCGGGCGATCGGGTGCCTCGGCGAGGTGGCCCGGCTGCTCCGGGAACGGTACGGCATCGACCGTCCCGTCTTCTGCGCCGAGATCGATCTGGCTGCGGCCGGGTCGGGACGCGCGCCGGGGCAATTCAGGCCGTTGCCACGTTTCCCGGGAATCCGGCGCGACCTGGCTCTGGTGGTCGCTCGGCAGGTGACTTTCGCGTCGATCGAAGCGGTGGTGCGCAAGACCGCCGCCCTGCCGATCGCGGAGGTTCTGGTCTTCGATCGATATTTTGGTCCCGGAGTGCCGGAGGGGAAGGTGAGCCTGGCGATCCAGATCGCCTTCCAGCATCCGGAGAGGACGTTGTCGGCGGAGGAAGTGCAGGCGGTTCAGGACGCGATCGTCGCAGCTCTCGAGCGCGAGCTCGGCGCGACGCTGCGCGCTCCGGCCGCCGGCTGACGCGGGTCGCGCGACGACCCGCCCGGGGAGGGAGCGCATGGAGCGTCGGAAAATCATGGTGGACATGCAGCAGCTCGATCTTCTCGAGCAGAAGATCGTCAAGGCGACGGAGCTGGTCCGCTCCCTGCGCAAGGAAAAGGACTCTCTCCAGGCCCGGCTCAAGGAGGCGGAGGATGCGCTCGGGCTGGCGCAAAGCCAGTCAGCCGGTCACGAGCAGCAGCTGCGCGACCTGCACGAGATGGCATCCCAGGTCGAGACGCTTCAGCAAGAGCGGCAGGAAGTCCGCGGCAAGGTGACCCGCATGCTCGAGATGATGGCCGTGCTGGAGGAGGCGCCCGCTGAGGCGCGCCGCGACCATTGATGGCCACCGACCGGCCGGCGCCTCTGGTGCAGGTCGAGATCTACGGGCAGTCTTACAACCTCCGCGGGCAGAGCGAGGTCGCCTATATCCAGGATCTCGCCTCCTACGTGGACCGCAAGATGCGTGAGGTCGCCGACGCGACGGCGACGGTCGACTCCCTGAAGGTGGCGATCCTGGCCGCGCTCAACATCGCGGACGAGTCGCGGCAGGGGCGTGCGGCCCCCGATGCGGAGATTGCGCGCGGCGGGAACGACCGGGTCGCCCGCCTGATCGACATGCTCGAGCGGTGCTTCGGAGAGGCTTGAGGGAAGGGCCTTCCGGGGGGCTTGACGGCGCCGGGGGAGGCGCGTACGCTGCGGAAGAGTTCAATGTCCCCTGCGCGGTTTGTGTTGGAGCGCACTTTTGAGCCAACACTATTTGAATGGGTGTCCGGGTCTCATCGTCGTGAGCGTCCCCCTCGCGGGGAAGCCTGAAGCGATAGCAGGGCACCCACACTGGTGCGCCAGGTTCAAATAGACTGCCTCCTCACGGCCTAGCGGGGGTTCACTTCTTGCGGTCGGGATCGCCGCGGTGGGACGCCGCGGCGACCTGGTTGCTTCCGCTTTTTCCCCCATCGCATCGGCGCGTGGCATGACGGCCTCACCTCGGGCCGCCTGAGGCGTGTTCCATGCTCCAGATGATCCTGATCGCCGTCCTGCTCGGCGCCCTCGGCGCGGGCGCCGCCTTCGGGTTGCGTGCCTCGACCCGGCGCACGATCGCCAGGGCCCGCGAGCGGGCCCGCGTCATCGTCCAGGACGCGGAAAGCCGGGCCCAGATCCGGCTCAAGGAGGCCGAGCTCGAGGCCGAAGAGCGCAAGACCGCCGCCGAGACCCAGTTCGAGGGCCAGGCCAGCAAGAAGCGGCAGGACCTGCAGCAGATCGAGGATCGCCTCAAGGAGGAGGAACGCAACCTGCAGCGCCGCCTCCAGCTCCTCGGTCAGAAGCAGCGCGAGGTCGACGAAGGCGCCACCCGCATGAAACAGCGGGAGGAGGCGCTGGCGGAGCGCGAGCGCGAGGCGCTGGCGCTGGTCCAGGAGCGACGCCAGCGCCTGGAGAAGATCGCCTCGCTCACCGCCGTGCAGGCCCGGCGCGAGCTGCTGCGCGACCTCGAGGCGGAGGCGCGCCAGGAGGCCTCGCGACTGGCGCGAAAGATCGAGGAAGAGGCGCGCGAGGAGGGAGTCGTGCGCGCCCGGCGTCTGGTGGCCGAGGCGATTCAACGGCTCCCGACCGGGTCGATCGTCGACAACGTGGTGACGGTCGTGCGGCTGCCGAACGACGAGATGAAGGGACGGATCATCGGGCGGGAGGGGCGCAACATACGCGCCATCGAGATGTCCACCGGCGTCGACCTGATCGTTGACGAGACGCCGCAGGCGATCGTCCTGTCTTGCTTCGACTCCTTCCGCCGCGCGGTGGCCGCCGCCGCGATCGTCAAGCTGGTCGAGGACGGACGGATCCATCCGGCGCGCGTCGAGGAGGTGGTCTCCCGCTGCCGCGCCGACATGGAGGAAGGGCTCGAGGGCGCGGGCGAAGCGGCGGCCTTCGAGCTCGGGATCACCGGCCTCCCTGCCCGGCTGACCCGGCTCCTCGGCCGGCTGAAATACCGGATTGTGCTGGGCTACAACCTCCTGGACCATTCCCTGGCCGTGGCCCGTTTCGCGCAGCAAATGGCGATCCTGCTGGGGGCGCACGCCGAGATCGTCAAGCGCGCGGGGCTCCTGCACGAGGTGGGGCAGGTCGAGGAGGGCGACGCGGTGGCGGCCCATCCGACCCTGGTGAGCGCCGATCTCCTGGCGAGATTCGGCGAGGACGCGCGGGTCGTGCAGGCGGTTCGGTCGCTGTCCTCCGGTTCGCCGGAGCCTTCGGTCGAGGCCGTGCTGCTGAAGGTCGCCGAGCGCACCATCACGGCGCGCCCCGGCGAGCGCGACGACAACCTCACGGTGTTCATCGAGCGCCTCGAGGGGCTGGAGTCGATCGCCGCCTCCTTCAGCGGCGTCAGCAAGGCGTACGCCATGCGATCCGGCAAGGAGCTGCGGGTGATCGTCGAGGCCGGGTCGGCCAGCGACAGCGATGCCATCTGGATCTCGAAGGACATCACGGCCCGGATCCAGAAAGAGATCGACTACCCGGGGACCATTCGGGTGAGCGTGATCCGGGAGACCCGGGCGGTGGACTTTGCAACTTGAAGAGCGCGCATGCGCGTCGTCCTGATCGGGGACGTCAACGGTCGGGCAGGCAGGCAAGCGCTGCAGTCCTGCCTGCCCCGCCTCATCGCCGAGCGGTCGATCGATTTCGCGGTCGCGAACGTCGAGAACGCCGCCGATGGCTTCGGCGTCACGCCCGATCTCGCCGAGCAGATGCTGGCCTGCGGCCTCGACTGCCTGACGAGCGGCAATCACATCTGGGACAAGCCGGAGATCATGGACTACCTGCCGACCCAGCCACGCCTGATCCGGCCGCTCAACTACCCCGAAGGGGCGCCGGGCGCCGGCGTCTTCTACGGCGAGACACCAGGCGGCGTGCCGGTGGCGGTCGTGAACCTGATGGGGCGCGTCTTCATGCCGCCGTGCGACAATCCATTCGAAGTGATCGACAAGCGGATCGAGGCGATCCGGAAGCGCGCCCGCGTGATCCTGGTCGACATGCACGCCGAGACGACCTCCGAAAAGTCGGCGATGGGCTGGCATCTCGCCGGGCGCGTGACCGCCGTGGTCGGGACCCACACCCACGTGCAGACCGCCGATGAGACGATCCTGCCGGGCGGCACCGCCTACATCACCGACCTCGGCATGTGCGGCCCGTACGACTCGGTGATCGGCATCGAGAAGGATCTGGCTCTGAAGAAGTTCCGGACCGGACTGCCGGTGCGATTTACAATCGCCAAGCGGGATGCGCGTGTCTGCGGCGTCGTTCTCGATATCGACGAGGCCACCGGCACGGCGCGCGCCATCGAGCGCATCCAGCTTCGTCCGCCCCAGGCCGACGGCGCGCGGAGGATGGATGCGCAGCCTCTTTGAAGCTCCCGGCGCTCCCCGTCCCGGGTCCGGCGAGACGCGCACCGTCCTGACGGTCGCCGAGCTGAACGCCCTGGTGCGCGATCGGATCGAGGCGGCCTTCCCGTCGGTCTGGATCGAGGCGGAGATCAGCAACCTCCGGCGCTATCCCTCCGGACACACCTATTTCACCCTCAAGGATGCGCAGGCTCAGATCGCCGCGGTCCTGTTCCGAGGCAGCGCCGCCGGGCTGCGGTTCCGGCCGGAGGACGGTCTCAAAGTTTTGGCCCGCGGGCGCGTCAGCCTGTATGAGCCGCGCGGCACCTACCAGGTCATCGTCGAGGCCATGGAGCCCGCGGGCCTGGGCGCCCTGCAGCTCGCCTTCGAGCAACTGAAGGCCAGGCTCGAGGCCGAGGGGCTGTTCGATGCCGCGCGCAAGCGCCCCCTGCCCCTCCTGCCCCGCCGGATCGGCATCGTCACCTCGCCGGCGGGCGCCGCCATCCGCGACATCCTGCGCGTGCTGCGCCGTCGCTTCGCGAATCTTCAAGTGGTCGTCGCGCCGGCCCGCGTCCAGGGGGACGGCGCCGCGGCGGAGATTGTGCAGGGGATCCGCGACCTTCAAGCCCTCGGGGGCATCGACGTCCTGATCGTCACCCGCGGCGGAGGTTCACTCGAGGATCTCTGGCCGTTCAACGAAGAGGCGGTGGCCCGGGCGATCGTCGCCTCGCCCATCCCGGTCATCTCCGCGGTGGGCCACGAGATCGACGTGACCATCGCCGACTTGGTGGCCGATCTCCGGGCGCCGACGCCTTCGGCCGCGGCGGAGATGGTGGTGCAGTCGAAGCAGGAGATGCTCGATCGCCTCAGTGGGCAGCGCGCCCGGGTGCTGTCGGCGGGTCGTCTCGCCGTCGCCCGGCGCCGCGACGAGCTGGCGCGCCTCGAAGCGGCGCGGGCCTTCGACGCGGTCCGCAGCCGCCTGCGCGACGCGATGCTGCGGCTGGACGATCTCGGTGCCACGCTCCGGCATCGCCTCGAGCGCCAGCTGACCGGCGCCCGGCACCGGCTCGAGGTTCTGGAGCAGCGGATGACCCCGCGCCGCCTGGCCGAGCGCTTCGCGGCCCGGCGGGCGGGGGTCGAGGCCGCGGCGCGGTTGCTGCGCTCCGCCGCCGAGGGCCGCCTCGAACGCGCCCGGCACGCCGTGGCCGCCTTCGGCGAGCGGCTCCATGCGCTGTCGCCGCTGGCGGTCCTGGCCCGCGGCTACGCCATCTGCCGTCTTCCCCAGGGCGTCCCGATCATCAAGGAAGCTGCAGCCGTTCATCCGGGGTCCTGCGTCGAAGTGCGGCTGCACCGGGGCCGCTTGGAATGCGCGGTCACAGCGATCGCCGAGGAGGTGGAGCATGGCACGGGGTAAGAAGAGCGGCCGGGAGCCCGGCTTCGAGCAGGCGATCGGCCGCCTGGAAGAGATCGTCCGGGACCTGGAGGATGGCGATCGACCACTGGAAGAGTCCCTGCGTCTGTTCGAGGAAGGGATCAAGCTCACCCGCTTGTGTGCGGCCCGGCTGGACGAGGCGCAGCGGCGGATCGACCTCTTGACCAAGGGCGAACAGGGAGATCTCAAGCTGATCCCCTTCGAGGAGCCGGACGAGGACCCCGCCGATCCGGAGGGCCCCGACCGCTCATGATCGATCTCTCGTCCTACCTGGCGAGCGAGGGACGGCGCGTCGACGCCGCGCTGCGCCACCTGCTTCCCCGCCCCGGACGGGTTCCCCCGACCGTGCGCCGGGCGATGCTCTACTCCCTTTTCCCCGGGGGCAAACGCCTGCGGCCGATCCTGACGCTCGCCTCCTGCCGTGCCTCCGGCGGGCGGGTGGGAGAGGTCCTGCCGCTCGCGGCGGCGATCGAAATGATCCATACCTACTCGCTCATCCACGACGATCTCCCGGCCCTGGACAACGACGACCTGCGCCGCGGACGCGCCACGAGCCACCGGATGTTCGGGGAGGCGATGGCGATCCTGGCCGGCGACGCCCTGCTGACTCATGCCTTCCAGGTCGCCTCCGCCGCTCCCGCTGCCCCGCGCCTCGCCCTGCGCAAGGTGCGCTCCATCGAGCTGCTGGCGACCGCGGCCGGCGTGGGCGGAATGATCGCCGGCCAGGTGATGGACCTGGAGGCCGAGGGACGCCCCTGCTCCTACACGACCCTGCTCCGCATCCACCGCGGCAAAACCGCCGCCCTGATCCGCGCCGCGGTCGAAATCGGCGGCCTGATGGCGGGAGCCGGGCCGTCACGGCTCGCGGCTCTGCGGCGCTACGGCGAGTCCATCGGCCTCGCCTTTCAGATCATCGATGACGTGCTCGATCAGGAAAGCAGCTCGGAGCGGCTCGGCAAGACCGCCGGCAAAGATCTCAAAGCGCGCAAGGCGACTTTTCCGCTGCTGCTCGGCCTCGAGGGTTCGCGCCGCCGGGCCGACCAGGCGGTGGCGCGGGCGATCGGATCCCTGCGTCCATTCGGACGGGAGGCTGAGCCGTTGCGCGCCATCGCCACCTTCATCGTCAAGCGAACGAGCTAGGCGGGTGGCAGAATCGACGCATGGAGGGCGCGGCAAGCCCCGGCGGGAGCGGCTCGACCGCCTACTGGTCACGCACGGTCTGGCGCGCAGCCGGGAGCGGGCGCAGGCCCTGGTCCTCGCGGGCGTGGTGCGGATCGACGGCCGCCCCGCCGGCAAAGCCGGGACGCTGGTGCCGGAGGACGCCGCGCTCACCGTCGTTGCGGACGATCACCCCTACGTCGGGCGCGGCGGTATCAAGCTCCGGGCGGCGCTGGAGATTTTCGCGGTCGACCCGCGAGGCCGGGTCGCGCTCGACGTCGGCGCCTCCACCGGAGGGTTCACCGACTGCCTGCTGCAGTGTGGGGCCCTTAAGGTCTATGCTCTCGACGTGGGGGTCGGGCAGCTCGATTGGTCCCTGCGCAGCGACCCGCGGGTCGTCGTCCTCGAAGGGCGCAACGCGCGCTACCTCGGAGCCGGCGACCTGCCGGAATGCGTCGACCTGGCGACCGTCGACGTCAGCTTCATCTCGCTGGGGAAGATCCTTCCGGCGCTGCCGCCGCTGCTTCTACCGGGGGCCGCGCTTCTGAGCCTGGTGAAGCCGCAGTTCGAGGTGGGTCGGCGCGACGTGGGCCGGGGCGGCATCGTGCGCGACAAGGCCCTGCACCGGGCCGTCCTCGCGAGCGTCGCCGAGGCGGCGATCGCGGCGGGGTTTCTGGTGCTCGGGGCGTGCGCGTCTCCGATCACCGGGATGGAGGGAAATCGCGAGTTTTTCCTGCACCTCACGCCAGCCTCCCGGACGACCGCAGGGCTTGACGCGGCGGCGCGGGGGCGACTCTTCGGAGCGATCACCGATGTCGGCGACGGATCGACCAGCACGGATTGAGCGGGTGATGATCGTGGCCAAACGCCAGCGGCCCAAGGCCCTGGTCGTGGCCCGTCAGGTGGCGCGTCTGCTGGCGCGGCATCGCATCCCGATCGTTTACGACCCCGACACGGCCCGCGCCCTCGGCCGCCGCGGCGTCGGGCGCCGCCCGCAGGGCCGCGGCGCCGAGGTGGATCTCTACGTGGTGATCGGCGGGGATGGCACGCTCCTCTCGGTCGCCCGCTCGATCGCGGCTCGGCCGCGTCCGATTCTCGGCATTAACCTGGGGGGTCTCGGCTTCCTGACCGAGACGAGCGTGGAGGAGACCGAGGCGGTCCTCGAGGAGGTGCTTCGGGGTCACTACCGGCTCGAGCAGCGGATGTCTCTCCAGGTGTCACACGTGCGCGCCGGCAGGATCCTGACGCGGCGGAGCGTTCTGAACGACGTGGTCATCAACAAGGGCGCGCTGGCGCGCATCGTCGACCTCGGGGTGACGGTGGACCGCCAGTTCGTCACCACCTACAAAGCGGACGGGCTGATCGTCTCGTCCCCGACCGGATCGACCGCCTACTCCCTCTCCGCCGGCGGGCCGATCATCCACCCGGCCATGGCGGCTCTCCTGATCGCGCCGATCTGCCCGCACACCCTGACGATGCGGCCCCTCGTCGTTCCGGAAACCTCGCGGGTCGAGGTCACCTTGCGCACCGATGACTCCGAAGTCTACCTGACCCTCGACGGCCAGGTCGGCTATCCCCTCAAGGCCAAGGACAGGGTCCGGGTCACCCGCGGCCCACGACCGGTGCTGATGGTGCGTTCGGGCAGGAAGACCTACTACGATGTCCTGCGGCACAAGCTGCACTGGGGAGAGCGCTGAGGCGCCGCGAACGCCGCCCTTGCTGTTACTCGGACCCGCTTCCTAGGGTCTGCGGCGCGACGCGGCGGCCTTGCGTGGCGCACGTGGCCTCGGAGAGGCGGTCGGTTGCGCGGCCGGCTGGTTGCCGGCGAGCAGCACCGCGGGGCCGAAGCGCCCCGACATCTCCTGATCGATCTGTTCCGGGGTCAGCTGCCGATTGACCAGGTCCTGCAACATCCGCTTCATTTCGTTCGATCCTGGCGTCTTGTTGCAGGTGCAGACGTTCAGGAGATCGCCGCAGCCACACACGCACCGGTAACGCTCGGCGATGATGCTGGCCTCGGGGGTCAGGTGGTACGGGACGACCGCCGTGATCGGAGTGCCGGGTATGGGGCTCGACGAGGGCTCGCCGGAGACCTCCCCCGGAGGCGAGGGCGAATGGGCGCGCCGGTAAAGGGCGAAGGCGACCAGACCGATCAGGATGATCGCGCCGGCCACCGCCGCCAGGTTGGTGGTTCGGGGACGCCCCGGCTCCGGGCCCGCCGCGTCACCACCGGATGCGTCTGTCTGATCGTCCTCGTTCATCATCGGCGCGCATTATACCAGAGGGAGGTGAGCCCGGCCCGCGGACCGGGCGGAGCCGCGACCGGGCGGGCAACCGGCCGGCCGACTGTGGCATCATAGGCGGTCGGGACACGGCCAACGGTGGCCGGCGTCCCGTTCGAGGGAGCGCTCATGATCGACAGGATCAAGGCCGACCTGCAGGAGGCGCTGCGGCGCGGCGATGCCGTGGCGCTCTCGACCCTGCGCCTGCTTCTGTCCCAGGCTCAGTACGCCCGAATCGAGCTCAAGCGCGACCTGACGGAGGACGACTATCTCACTCTCCTGCAACGCGCGGTCAAGACCCGGCGCGAGTCGATCGAGCACTACGACAAGGGCGGGCGGAAGGATCTGGCCGACAAGGAGCGCGCCGAGATCGCGGTCGTCGAGAAATATCTGCCGGCGGCGATGAGTCTTGACGAGACCGTGAAGGCCGTTGACGCGCTGCTCCTTGAGCTCGGCCTGCGCGAGAAGAAGGATCTGGGCCGGGCGATGAAGGAGTTCATGGCGCGTCACCGGGGGCGGGTCGACGGCAAGTCGGTCAACGCCCTCTTCGCCTCACGCCTGAAATAGCAGCCTGTCCTGAACTATAGAGGGGACGCGCAGATGGAGGTCGAAGGGACAGCGTCCCGGCGCGGCACCGTCGTCGCCCTGGCCGCTTTTGCCCTCCTGGTCGTGGCTCTCAGCCTCAACCCGATCTCCAACAACGACATTTTTCTTCACCTGCGAACCGGCCAGCTCGTCCTGGACCATGGGGCGCCGCCGCACCTGGACGATTACTCGGCGCTCGCGCGGGGCCGTCCTTTCATCGCGCACGAATGGCTCGCGGGGGTCGTCTTCCGCCTCACCGAACGGCTGGGCGGGTTGGCCGGCCTCGTTCTCTTGAAGGTCTTGATCGCCTTGGCGATGGCCGGGGCCCTCTATGCGGCGGCCCGGACGCTCGGCGCCCCGGCCTGGCTCGCTCTGTCGCTTCTGGCGCTGGTGATGGTGCTGGCCGCCGCGCGGATCATGGAACGGCCTCACCTGTTCTCTTATCTTCTTACTTCCACCTACCTGCTGCTTCTGGCGCGACGCCGGCGCGGCGGCGCGTGGAGCGCGCCGCTCTGGCCCTTCCTTCCTCTCCAAGTCCTCTGGGCCAATCTCCACGGCGCCTTCCTGCTCGGACCGCTTATCGTCGGGCTGGCGGCGGCGGGGCTGGCGGTGGATTGGCTGGCGGCTCGCCTCGCGCCCCAGGGCCGGCCAGCGCGCCAGCGCCCGCGGCAGGATGACGGCGACGAGCGCCTGCGTGAGGCGGGCCGTCTCGGGCTTCTCGCCTGCGCCCTGGTGGCCGCCTGTCTGGTCAATCCCTACGGGGCCGAGCTCTTGAAGTTTCCGTTCCAGTTGACCGGCAGCTCCTTCATGGGCGAGATCTACGAGTGGCAGCCGCCGTTCGGCAGCGACTTCGCCTCGACCTACATGGTCCTGGAGTACGTGCTTCTCGCGGCCATCGGCATCGGGGTCCTGGTTGGAGCCGCGGTCCGGGCCGCCCGCGGCTCCGACCCCAGCCCCGAGGGCGCCTTCACGCTGCTGCTGTTCGGCGTTCTCGGCGCGTTGTCGTTGCGGATGCAGCGCAACGTCACCGACTTTGCGCTCGGGACCTACCCGGGGATCGCCGCGACGGCCTCCTGGTTGCGGGTCGGCGCCCGGGGTCGATCGCGCTCGGTCGCCGGCGCCGCGGCGCTCGCCCTGGCGTTTCTGTCCCTGGCCGCCTGGTTCGTCGTCAACGGCTACCCGTTCCGTCCCGGGAGCCGGCGGCCTTTCGGCTTCGGGATCGGCCGGAATATCCCGGTCGCGGCGGCCGATTACGTGCAGGCGCAGGGCCTCGACGGCAATGCTTTCAACAGCTACGCCGCCGGGGCTTATCTGGTCTATCGCTTCCATCCCCGCGTGCGGGTCGCGATGGACTCGCGCAACGACGTCTACGGCGCCGACCTCTATGCCGCCTACAACCGGGCCCTCGTCGACGAGGGTGCGCTGCGGGCCATGCTGGAGCGGATCGACGCCTCGTTCATCTTTCTCGAGTGGGCGCGTACCTCCGCCACGATCGCGATGGCGCGGCATCTCGGTTGGGTCATGATCTATTTCGACGATACGGCCGTCGTGATGGTGCGGAAGGCCGGACCGCACGCCGAACTGGCGGCCCGCGACGGCTACACGGTCCCCGACCCGAGCCTCTACCGACCTGCCGCGCCGCCTCCCCCCGGTCTCACTCGCGACGCCGCCGCCACCCTGATGCTGAGAGAGGCGACCCGCGCCGCCGAGGTCAGCCGCGGGGCCTACGTGGCGCGCGTGATGCAGATCGACGCCCTCCTGAGGCTGGGGCGGGGGACGGATGCGGCGAAGGTGGAGGCCAAGATCCTTGCAGAACGCCCCCCGCTTCCGTACATCTATGGTTTCCTGGGGATGCTCCGACTCGCGGCCGGCGAAAGGGATGCGGCGATCGAGCGCTTCCGGATCGGCCTGGCGCAGAACGCCCTGGACCCGACCTCGATCGAGGGCCTGCGGCTCGCGGGCGTGACCCCCTGACCCGCGTCCGACCCCGGGTCGGCGCCTCTTCAGGGCGCCGTTTCGAGGGCGGACTCGATCGGTCGCACGGTGACCGGGCCGATCGCCGACAAGGCGTCCTTGAGCGTGGCGGCCGGACCGACGACGACGATCGCCAGATCGTCGAGCGGCATCCACCTCGAGGCGGCCTTCTTCACGGCGTCGATGCCGACGCCGCGCACCCGCCTCGCGTACTGGTTGATGTAGTCGGGGTCGAGCCCGAGAAGCTCGATGTCGAGGATCTGTCCGGCCAGGGCCTCCGGGCTCTCGATGCGCACCGGGTAGATCCCCGCCAGGAAGTTCCGCGCCTTGTCGAGATCCTCGGCCGGGATCGCGCCGCTCTTGAGGCGCTTGATCTGATCGAGGGCCACGTTGATCGTCTCGACCACGGTCGGGTTCTTTGAGAAGGTGCTGACGAAGACCGTTCCCGAAGATCGAAGCGTCAGGACGCTGCTGCGGATGCCGTAGGTCAGGCCGCGCTTCGTGCGCACCTCCTGGACCAGCCAGGAGGTGAAGCTGCCACCCAGCACGGTATTGCCGACGAGGAGCGGGAAATAGTCCGGGTCGCTGCGTCGCAGACCCAGGTTTCCGAAACGGATCTGGCTCTGGGTGGCGTCCGGTTTGTCGATCAACAGGATCGTGCGGCCCTTGATGGGGACGGGCTCAGGCAGGCGCGCCTCCGTAACCGTCCGCCGCTTCCAGGCGGCGAAGTATTTGTCCACCCTTTGCGCCACCTGGGCCGCCGAGGCGTCGCCGACGACGACGAGGACGGCATTGTTGGGCGCGTAATGGGACTGGTAGAACGCGGTGACGTCGGCCCGGGCGATCGCCTGGATGGACGCTTTCGACCCGGCGACGGGGCGACCGTACGGGTGCTTGCCGAACAGAGCGCTCTCGAAGGCCTCGTCCGCGACCCGTTCCGGGTCGTCGAGGCGGGCGATGGCATCGGCCTGCGCCAGACGCTGCTCTTTGCCGAATTCGTCCTCACGGAAGGCCGGGTTCAGCACCATGTCGGCCAGAAGGTTGAGACCGACCTCCAAGTCGCGCGAGGCGAACTCGCCGACCATGGTGCTGCGGTCGGCGGCGGCGCTGGCGCTCAACGAGCCTCCGACGAACTCGACCTCCTCCGCGAATTGTTGCGCCGGCCGATTGCGCGTGCCGCGGCTCAGGAGCGACGCCGTCAAGGATGCCGTCCCCTCTTTCCCGGCGGGATCGGCCGCGGCCCCGGACCGGATCATCAGCTGGAGCTGGACCAGGGGAATCTCATGCCGCTCCAGAACCAGCAGCGTGAGGCCGTTCTTGAGGACGGTGCGGACCGGCGCCGCGATCCGGAATCCGGGGGCGGCCGGCACCGCGGCGCTGACGTCCTGAAGCGGCGCCGCGAAAGCGGCCAGGAGCATGCCGGCCAGAAGGAGCCGCGATCCGGCCACCGTGGACCTCAGCGGGAAGCGCCTCGTCGACCGGATCATCGCGAACCCTCCTCGCCTTCGGCGGTCGGCACCAGGGTGACCACGGTGCGGTTGTCGGGATGAAGGTAACGAGCCGCCGCGTCCTTGAGGTCGCTCTTGGTCACGGCGCCGTAGCTCCTGAGGGCGGTGAACAACCTCTGGTAGTTGCCGAAGTACAGGTCGTACAGGCCGATCTCCTGCGCCTTGCCATCGCTGGTCTTGAGGTTCTTGACCTCGGAGGTGGTCCGGATATTCTTCGCCTTCTGCAGCTCGGCATCCCCGATCTCCTCCTTCGCGAGTCGCTCCACCTCTTCGACCAGGGCCGCTTCGAGGGCCCCCGCGGTCACTCCCGGCTTGGCCTCGGCCCAGAGGATGAAGGTGGAGGGATCGACCCGCCGCTCGTTGATCACCTCGACCCGCGAGGCCAGCTCCTTCTCGTAGATCAGGCGGCGCTTCAGGCGGGAGGACTCCCCGTCCCCGAGGATGATCTGCAGCAGGTCGAGCGCGAACAGATCGGGCGACGCGGAGGCGACCGTATGGTAGGCGATCATGATCGAAGGCTCCTGCGCCGCCTTCTTCAGGACGGCGCGGCGCTCACCCCGCTGCGCTGGCTCGTTGCGAACGATCGCCGGCGCCGGCGCCTGGGATGGGATGGCGCCGTAGGCTTTGCCGATGAGATCGATCGCCTGCGCGGCCTTGAAGTCTCCGACGATGACGAGGGTGGCGTTGTTCGGGGCATAGTGCGTCTTGAAGTAGTCGACGCAGTCGGCCAGGGTGATGGCGTCGAGATCCTCCATCCAGCCGACCACCGGCCAGTGATACGGATGCGCCATGTAGGCCTGCGCCTTGAGCAGCTCGTCCATGGCACCGGCGATATCGTTGTCGACGCGCAACCGCCGTTCCTCCTTGATCACCTCGCGCTCCGATTTGAGGTTCTCCTCGGAGATCTGCATCGCCCCCATCCGATCGGCTTCCATCTCGATCACTTGCGGGAGCGCCTCGGCCGGAAAGGTTTCGTGATAAGCGGTGGCGTCCTCCATGGTGAAGGCGTTGCTGAAGCCGCCGCGCGATTCCATCACCCGGTCGAACTCGCCCGGCCCGTATTTCTTCGCGCCCATGAACATCATGTGCTCGAACAGGTGGGAGATGCCCGTCCGGCCCACCCGCTCGTTGCGTGACCCGACGTGGAAGAAAGTGTAATAGCTGACGGTCGGGATCGAATGATCCTCGAGCGCCAGGATCCGCAGGCCGTTGTCGATGCGGTACGGCACGACGTTGAAGCGGATCTCCTGCGCGCGCAACGGCGCGATGCCCGCCAGCGCCAGGCAGGCCACCAGAGCTGCCAGGACTCGGAGAATTGTCTTCATCGGCTCCTCACGGATCGGCCCCGGGCCCCGGCCCGGGGGGACAGGCACCCGGGAGCCGGCCGCGATCAACCAACCGGCCCCCACGGCGCGGCGGATTATAGCAGACGGGGCAAGCCCGGTATGCGAGACCCTCCCCTGGTCAACAGCGGAGATTACACCCCAAAGTTAGAGGGGCCGGCAAAAGGTGGCGTTGCCGGGCGGCGGTCTCGCCGGTATACTCTGGGCGCGAATGGAGGGAGTGCCCTGACGCAGGTGTCGAGGATCTGGACAGAGAGCCGCCGGCTTCGGCGCGCGACCGGCGGGCGGGGGGTGGTCCGGATCGTCGCGGCCGCCGGCGCCCTGCTGATTCTTGCCTCGTGCAGCAAGAACAGCAACGACACGGTCAACAACATCAAGCCGATCACCGGGACGATCTCGATCAGTCCTCCGATCACGGCCGATCCCGCCGTCTATTTCCAGGTCGCACCATCGAACGGCGACCCGGCGCTTCTCGACGTGATGTTCCGAAGCAGCGGTAACCCCGTCTCGATGGCAGGGTACACGCTGGAGATCCGCTTCGACCAGGGCGTCGTGCAGCTTGGCGGCGAGCTGGCCGACGGGCAGATGACTGGAACTCCGCTGGGAGACTGTGGCAACCCAGATTGCATGGCGGTCTGCGGGACTTACTCGTGCGTGACGTGCAACTTCTGCGACACCAATGGCCTGACCACGATCGCCTCGGGCCCATCCCTTGTTTGTCTGCCCAACCTCGATGCCAACCGGACCGGGACGCTGCTCCTCGGCGTTTCCGCAACGACGATCGGATGCGTGACAGCCTCGGTGACGACGCCGGTACGCCTGGCTCGTCTCCATCTTTTTCCCGCCACGACCGGCAGCAGCCAAATCACCCTGGTGCGTTATCCCAACAACCTTCCGACCGGCGGTTGTGCCATACTTGGGCCCGGCGCGGTCGACCAGGGCATCCCGTGCTTTGACGGCGGCGCGATCTTCACGGCCACCCGCTAAGAGGCCACGCGGTCCCGGCGGTGGTCGGTTCGGAGGAGGAGCGGATGGAAGACAAGGTAGTGGCTCACTTCAAGAACGGCACGACCCAGCGCGGCTTCACCCAGGACTTCCGGCCCGACGGGGAGATGTTCCATCTTCTTCCAAGCGAGGGGGGCGGGATCCCGACCACCGTCCGCCTCGACGACCTGAAGGCCCTGTTCTACGTCAAGGATTACGGCGCCATGCGCCGGCAGTTCGATCGCGCCAAGCGGTTCGGCGGCACTCCCCCGAAAGGACAGAAGACGATCGTGGAGTTCAAGGACGGCGAGAAGATCTGGGGTTACGCGGAAGAGTATGCGGCCGACAGCCGGGGATTTTACTTCATCCCTGCCGATCCGCAGGAGAACAACACCCGGGTCTTCATCGTCAACTCGTCGGTGAAGCAGATCAAGTTCGAGGACTGACGCGCACGCATCCACCGCGCGCCGCGGTCCATCTCGGCCTGAAAAACCCGGAGGTCCAATGATGTCGACCCCGACCCATCCCGACCCGAAGCCGGGCCGCCCGCGTTGGCTCGCAGGGCGCGCGGCGCTCCTTCTCATGGTGACCATGGCGGCCGGCTCCGCGCTGCTGGCCGCCCAGAACTCGGCACTCTACCGCTTCGAGGCGAACAAGTGGCTGTCCCTCGACCTGGCGGTCGGCGACGTCCGGGTGGACGTGATCAAGTTCGACTGGCCCGCGACCTTGATGCGGATCAAGACCGGCTACAAGGCGACGATGAAGGTCGTGAACGGATCGTCCCGCCAGGTCGGGGTCGGCCTCGCGCTGGCCCTATACGACCAGGACCACAAGCTGGTGGGCGTCGGGACCGCCGGCACGACGATCGGCACGATCGACCCGGGCGATTCGGCGCAATTCAGCATCGATTTCAACCATCTGACGGAACGCCTCGAGCAGTCATCGCAGTTCCACCTGGCCCTCGAGACCCGCTGAGGGCCCACGTGGATCACGCCCGACCCGATCTCGACAAAGGAGGTCATGATGGTCATCCGAACGCATCGCATCGGCCGTCTTCTGGTGCTGGCGCTGGTCCTCCTCGCCGCCTCGGCCGCGACCGCCCGGGCCGCGGCCGAGTTCGACATTGCCTCCGGGCTGCCGGTGGACGATGACGACCGCATCTTCCTGAACGTCACCAATCGCTACTACGCTCCGCAGCGCGACACGGCGCTCGCCCTGATCCATCGCAGCCGCGACCCGGTGGACGACTACCCCAGCGTGCTCCTCCTGGCGCGCGCCTCGCGCCGGCCGTCCGCGCAGATCCTCGATATGCGGCTCGGTGGCATGGGCTGGGCCGACATCATGTTCGCCCTGCATGTCTCCCCCTCGGTGCTCTTCGTCGGCATGGATCACGACCCGGGCCCCCCCTACGGCAAGGCGTGGGGGTACTGGAAGAAGAATCCCCGCGGCAGGCTCGAGATCAGGGACCGCCACTTCGTCGAGCTGGCGAAGCTGCGCGTCACGACCGGCGCCTACGGCGTGAGCCCCTACACCGTCGTCAGCGAGCGCCGCAACGGCGTCAGGTACGAGAGCTATGTAGCCGAGCGGCACCGCCAGAAGGAACGGGGCGGCAAGGCGAAACCGGGCACGCCGGCGCACCGGCAGGGTCAGGACAAGGGGCATGGGCACGGCCAGGACAAAGAGCATGGGCACGGGCAGGACAAGGAGCATGGGCACCGCTGAACGGGAGGCGCGTGAGCGGGACCGGAGTTTATGAGTCGGCGCTCGACCTGATCGGCAACACGCCGATCCTGCACCTGAGGTCCTTCGATCGGCCCGGCGCGGCCCGGATCTACGCCAAGCTCGAGTTCCTGAGCCCAGGTGGGAGCGTCAAGGATCGGGCCGCCCTCGGGATGATCGAGGATGCCGAGACCCGCGGTCTCCTCAAGCGCGGCTCGACCATCGTCGAGCCGACCGCGGGCAACACCGGCATCGGGCTGGCACTGGTGGGGCAGCAGCGCGGTTACCGCGTCGTTCTCGTGGTGCCGGAGAAATACAGCCGCGAGAAGCGCACCCTCATGCGCGCCCTGGGCGGCGAGGTCGTCCTCACGCCAACCAGCGAGGGGATGCCCGGCGCGATCCGCAGGGCGCAGGAGATCGTCGCCGCCACGCCCGGAGCGTTCCTGCCGCATCAGTTCGAGAACCCCGCCAACCCCGGGGTGCATTACCGCACCACCGCCCCCGAGATCGAGCGCCAGATGGAGGGGCGGGTGGACGCGCTGGTCCTCGGGGCCGGTTCCGGCGGCACCTTCACCGGCATCGCCCGCTACTTCAAGGAGCGCCACCCGGGCCTGCTTTCCTTCCTGGTCGAGTCGGAAGGGTCGGTCCTCGGGGGGGGGTGCGCGGGGCCGCATCGGGTCGAGGGGATCGGCAGCAGCTTCGTGCCGTCGATCCTGGACCGTCGGCTGGCCGACTAGATCCTGAAGGTCACCGACCGCGACGCTTTCCGAACCGTGGCGCGCCTGGCGCGCGAGGAGGGAGTGCTGGTCGGCGGTTCCGGCGGGGCGGCGGCCTGCGCCGCCCTGCGGGTAGCGCCACGACTCGGCGCCGGGAAGACGATCGTGACGCTGTTCGCCGACGGCTCGGAGCGCTACCTGAGCCAGGGCATTTTCGACGAGGTGACCTGATGGGAATCGCCACCGACGCCATCCATGCGGGAGTCCATCCCGACCCGACGACGGGAGCGATCATGACGCCCGTCTACCTGACCTCGACCTACGCCTACGAAGGCCTGGGCCGGGGCAAGGGGTTCGACTACGCCCGCACCATCAACCCGACCCGCTCGGCCCTCGAAGAGAACCTCAAGGTCCTCGAAGGCGGCCATGCGGCCTACGCCTTCGCCTCCGGCATGGCGGCGATCACCGCCTTGATGGGGCTGTTGAAGAGCGGCGACCACGTCGTGGTGAGCGAGAACGTCTATGGCGGGACGTACCGTCTCTTCTCGAAGCTGTTCGAAGGGTACGGGCTGGCCTTCTCGTACGTCGACACCTCGCGCCAGGAGGCGATCGAAACGGCGCTCCGGCCCGAGACGCGCATGATCTACGTCGAGACGCCGACCAACCCGATCATGATCCTGACCGACATCGCCCAGGTCGCGGCGATCGCCCGCCGGAGGAACCTGATCACGGTGGTCGACAACACCTTTCTCACGCCCTGCCTGCAACGGCCGCTGCGACTGGGGGCGGACATCGTCGTCCACAGCACGACGAAATACCTGAACGGGCATTCCGACTCGGTCGGCGGGGCGGCGATCCTGGCGCGGCCGGAGCATGCCGAGCGGATCAAGTTCGTGCAGAACGCCGCGGGCGCCATCCTCTCGCCGTTCGACTCATGGCTGGTCCTGCGCGGCATCAAGACGCTGCCGCTGCGGATGCGGGCGCACGACGAGAGCGGCCGCGCCGTCGCCCGGCATCTCGAGTCTCATCCGAAGATCGCCCGGGTGCTCTACCCGGGGCTCCCGTCGCATCCCCAGCACGAGCTGGCGCTGCGACAGACCTCCGGGTTCGGCGGCATGATCTCGTTCGTCCTCAAGGACGCGGTCAGCCCCGAGCGCTTTTTCGAAAAGCTGCGACTGTGCGCCCTGGCCGAGAGCCTGGGGGGGATCGAAACCCTGGTCTGCCAACCCTCGAGCATGACCCACGCCTCGGTGCCGGCGGCGGATCGCGCCCGCCTCGGGATCACCGATCAGCTTGCCCGGATCTCGGTCGGCTGCGAGGATGTGGCGGACATCATCGCCGACCTCGACCAGGCGCTTCGGGCGGCTTGAACCGCGACGCCGTCGCCGCTAGAATGTCCGCCCGGCGCGCGGCGTCCGCGGGTCGCACGAAGGAGACGAGATGATGAGGAGCTTCCGCTTCACCCGAGCGCTGCCGGTGATCATTGCGGCCCTGGCCCTGGGGCCCGCCCTGCGCGCCGACGACGAGCCGCCGTTGTTCCCGGAGACCCCGGCGGCCTCCCTGCCTTCGCCCTCGCCGTCCCCGGCGGCACCCGGGACCTCGCCGGCGGCCCCCAGCCCACCGGCCACGGCCCTGAAGCCGGCGGGACCGGTGGTGCCGCTGCGCAAGACGCTCGATTTCACCCGCTGGCAGGAGATGACCCCCCGCGAGCGCCAGACCTACGTCGAGGGGATGACCCAGGCCCACGGTTCGCTCACGGCCCGGATGCGCCAGGAGATCGGCGGCGACGGCCGGATGTCGCCGGAGGCGATGGCGGCCATCGTGAAGTTCGTCGACGCCAACTACCCGAAGCGCCCCGCGGCGGTTTACCTCAAAGAGATGGAGAGCCTCTACCTGACGACCGACGGGCAAAAGCTGCCGATGCTCGATTGCTTCCTGCAGGCATTCCGCCGGGCGAACGGAAGCTGACCCGGATGCCGGGCCTCAGAAGTTCTCGCGGCCGCCCTTCACCGACGCGCCGATCCACGCCAGCGCGTTCCGGTCGCCACCGGTGACCGGCAGGGCCAGGATCTCGGGGAGCTCATAGGAGTGCAACTCCTTCACCGTCTTCGTGACGTCCTCGATCAGGGCCTGCGTGGTCTTGATGATCAGCAGATGCTCGGTCTCGTTCCAGATCTTTCCCTTCCAGCGAAACACCGAACGGATCATCGGCACGGTGTTGACGCAGGCCGCCTCCTCCCGCTGGACCAGGGCCGCCGCGATCGACTGGGCTTCCTTTTCGCTGGAGGCGGTGCAGAGAACAACGAAGACGACCGGCTCGCTCATGGTGGCGATTATAGGAAGCCCGCTTCGCGCCTGTCAAGAAGGGCGCCGCGGTGATCCGCTTCGGAACGTCCGGCTGGCGCGCGGTGATCGCCGAAGAGTTCACGGTGGCGAACGTCCGGCGCGTGGCGGCGGCGATCGCCACCTACTTGAAGACCCGCCCGGAAGCCCGGCGGGGAGTCTTCATCGGCTACGACACCCGGTTCCTGTCGGATCGCTTCGCGCGCGAGGCGGCGAACGTCCTCGCCGCCCACGGGATCCCGGTCGCCTTGTCCCCCACGCCGATCCCGACGCCGGCGGTGGCGCACGCCATCGTCAGCGGCAGGCGCGCGGGCGGACTGAACATCACCGCCAGCCACAATCCGCCGGAGTACAACGGCCTGAAATTCTCGACCAGGAATGGCGCTCCCGCGCTTCCCGAGGTGACGCGTGCCATCGAGCAGCTCCTCGCCGAGGAGCCCGCCGCGACGCCGCTCCCGCCTCAAGGGGACGCGAAGGGGCGATCCCGGGCGGCGGTGGTCCGCACGCTCGATGCCCGCGCCGCCTACTTCCGCCAGCTCGGCCGCCTGGTGCGCCTCGGGGCGATCCGCAAGGCCCGTCTGAAGATCGCCGTCGATCCGCGCCACGGCGCCTCGATTCATTTTCTCGACGCCATGGTTCGCAAGGTCGCCCGCAGCGTCGAAGTGATCCACGGCACGGCGCACCCGGAGTTCGGCGGCACCGGGCCCGACTGCGGTGAGACCCAGCTCCGGCCCCTGGCCCGCCTGGTGCGCCGCGGCCGGCTCGACCTGGGCCTGGCCACCGACGGCGACGGCGATCGGTTCGGCGTGGTGGACTCCGGCGGCGCATTCATCGCGCCGAACCTCTTCCTGGCGGTCCTGGCCGATTACCTGCTGGAGGTGCGGCGCCTGCCGGGCGGCGTCGGCCGATCGATCGCCACGACGCACCTGCTCGACGCCGTCTGCGCCCTGCACGGTCGGCCGCTCTACGAAACACCGGTCGGGTTCAAGTATCTCTGCGACCATCTGCTCTCCGGCCGGGCGTTCCTGGTCTGCGAGGAGAGCGCCGGCCTGAGCCTGCGAGGGCACGTGCCCGAAAAGGACGGCATCCTCGCCGGCCTGCTCGCCGCCGAGATGGTGGCGGTCCGGCGGCGCCCGATCCGCGATCAGATCCGGGATCTCTTCCACAAGGTCGGGCCGCTGCACAGCCGCCGGATCGATTATCATCTCGAGTCGGCGGCGCGTGAGCGCCTGGCGCGGCGGCTCGAGGAGATCCCGTCGAGCTTCGCGGGACGACGCGTGGCGCGGTGCGACACCACCGACGGCCGCAAGCTGATCTTCGCCGACGGGTCCTGGCTCCTGTTCCGCCCTTCCGGCACCGAGCCGGTGCTGCGCTGCTACGCCGAGGCGCGTACGGTGAAGGATCTGGATCTCCTGGTCAACGCGGCCCGCGACCTGGTCACGAGGCCCTGACGTCCATGGCGGTCATCACCGAAGTCAAGGGACGTGAGATCCTCGACTCGCGTGGCAACCCGACGGTCGAGGTCGATGTTCGCCTCGGCGACGGCAGCCTCGGCCGGGCCTCCGTCCCCTCCGGCGCCTCCACCGGATCGCGCGAGGCGCTCGAGTTGCGCGACGGCGACCAGGCGCGCTACCGCGGCAAGGGAGTCCAGAAGGCGGTCCGCAACGTCGACACCGTCCTGGCAAAGGCGGTGCGCGGGCTGGACCCGTTGGATCAGAGGCGGCTGGACGCGCGCCTGCGCGAGGTCGACGGCACCCCCGACTCATCGCGGCTCGGCGCCAACGCCCTGCTGGGGGTCTCGCTGGCGGCGGCGCGGGCGGCCGCGGCCAGCGCCGGCCTGCCGCTCTATCGCCACCTCGGCGGTGAGTCGGCCTGCGATCTTCCGGTGCCGCTCTTCAACATCCTCAATGGCGGCGCGCACGCCGATAACAACGTCGACATCCAGGAGATCATGGTCGCGCCGGTCGGGGCGCCGACGTTCCGCGAGGCGCTGCGGATGGGGGCGGAGGTCTTCCATGCCCTGCGCGACATCCTCACCGAGAGGGGACTGCGTTCCGGTCAGGGCGACGAAGGAGGCTGGGCCCCCAACCTGACCTCCAACTCCGAGGCGATCGAGACGGTGGTCCGCGCCATCGAGCGGGCCGGCTACCGGCCCGGCGAGCAGATCGCCCTGGCTCTGGACGTCGCCGCCAGCGAGCTGCGCCAGGACGGCGCCTACGTTCTCGAAGCCGAGGACCCGCCGCGGCGCACCGCCGAGGCGCTGGTGGCCCTCTATGCGGATCTGGTCCGCCGCCATCCGATCCTGTCGATCGAGGACGGCCTGGCGGAGGACGACTGGGAAGGGTGGGAGCTCCTCACCCGCTCCCTCGGGGACGCCGTGCAGCTGGTCGGCGACGATATCTTCGTGACCAACGTCGCGATCCTCGAGGAAGGGATTCGCCGGAAGGTCGCCAACGCCATCCTGATCAAGCCGAACCAGATCGGCACCCTGAGCGAGACGATCCAGGCGATCGAGACGGCCCGCCGCGCCGGCTACGCCACCGTCCTGTCGCACCGCTCGGGCGAGACCGAAGACACCTTCATCGCCGATCTCGCGGTCGCCCTGAATCTCGGGCAGATCAAGACCGGCGCACCCTCCCGCGGCGAGCGCTCGGCGAAGTACAACCAGCTGCTGCGGATCGAGGAGGAGCTCGGCGACCGGGCCCGCTTCCCCGGCCGCGCCGCCCTGGCCCGCGCCGGCGCCGGGAGGGCGCGATGAGCGCGACCGGCTACGAAACCGCAGACCTGAGACGCAAGGCGCTCGTCCTGCTCTTCTGGTTCATCGCCCTGTCGCTGCTGTTCAATTCATTGTTCGGGGACATGGGGCTGATCCAGGGCTTCCGGCAGCGCCGGCAGGTGCGCCGGACGCGCGCCGAGGTCACCGCGCTGCACGCCGAGAACGATCGCCTGATCACCGAGATCCAGGCGCTGCGCCACGACCCCTACCGCATCGAAACGATCGCCCGCGAAGAGTTCGGTCTCAGCCGACCTGGCGAGATCATCTTCCTGTTCCAGGATTCCCGGCCGGCGGCGGCCCCGCCGGCGCCCGACGCCAGCGCCGTTCCTTGACAGCCCCGCGAGCGGCCTCTTATAATGCCGTTTCTCGACGCGGGGTGGAGCAGCCTGGTAGCTCGTTGGGCTCATAACCCAAAGGTCGCGAGTTCAAATCTCGCCCCCGCCACCAAAAATCATCTTAAGATTCATGCAGATAGAAAGGGCGGCCGAAATGGCCGCCCTTCTTGTTTTCAGAAACTGTGCCGGAATTGTGCCGGTTCGCGATCGGACCGGCATAGCCGGACGCCTCAGCGCGAGGCGCCCGCCATGTCAACGACCTTCCGCTCGGCAGGCTGCGCGGCGCGGTGAGCCTGGAGGCGCCGGAGCCCTTCCCTCTTGTCATCCTCGCTCGTGATGTTGTACCGGTTGAAGACGCTGATCGTCTTGTGACCGCTGATCGCCATTGCGACCGACTGCGGGACACCGGCCCGCATCATGTCGCGCACGGCGGTCCGGCGCAGGTCGTGAAAGAGCCGCTTTCCGACCTTCGTATCCTCGCAGGCCTTCGCCCACACTTTCTTGAAGTCCACGATCGGCGCGCCCTGGCGGTGGAAGACGTACTCGCTGATCCCCGTCTGCTTATCGCGCGTCGTGAATTCACGGGCCTTCCAGCGGCGATCGATAAGAATCTCCAGTTCGCTCCCCTCGTCGTACCCGAGCACTCTGCCCTGGCCGTTCTTGGAAGTGGCGAGACGAACTTCCCGGGCGCTTCGGTCCACCGCGTCCCACGTCATCGGGAGAATCTCTCCCTTCCTCCATCCGCTCAGATAGGCGAAGCGCGCGATGTCGGTGATCGGGTCCTTCAGTTTCGCGGCCACGGCTTCGAAGTCCGCCCGTTCGAAGAAGCCTTGGCGGGCGTTGTCCTCCCGAAGCATCGGTACATACGGAATCCGTGTCAGTCGCCCTTGCTTCCGCGCCAGGTTGAGGGCTTGACGTAGGGCGCCGGTCTCTCGGTTCACCGTCGCGGGCTTCTTGTTCGCCTCCCGGCGCTCCTTGATGAAGGCCTCGATCCGCGCCGTCGTCAGATCCACGACGCGCACCAAAGACAAGGCTTCCTTCACCGGCCTCAGGTGCGACTTGAAGGACGGCACCGCCTTCGCTCCGCGCGTCTCCAGGTAGGTGATCAGGTTGTCGGCGATCTGATGCACGGTCAGCTTCTCTTCCGCTGGACCAACGAAGCGGTCTCCGTGGATCTGTTTCAGTCGGTCCTTGAGCTTCCGCTTGGCCTCTTTCTCAGTCGCGCCGCCCGGCTCCCGGAACCTCTCGCCCCTGACGTGGTAGTCGATCCAGAACTGACCGCCCCGCTCGTAAGTCCTGCCGTCGCCCCTCATCGCGCGCCCCCCTTCCCTTTCAGATAGGCTTCGAGGGCCTTCGCAACCAACTCTTGCAGGTCCAGGCCCTCGTCCATCGCCCGGAGGTGCGCCGCTCGCCAGAGTGTCCGCGGAAGCGCAATCGAGGTTTTCACTCTCTCCCCTTGCTTCGCCATCGCTCCCTCCCTTTCTTAGACTTGAAGTTCGGAAGGAAGTCTACACTTCTAGATATCTAGATGTCAAGCCTTCTTAGCCGCGTCCTTGCCGTCGCCTGTTCCATCGCTCCAGCCCCTCGGCAGAGAAGACTAGGCGCCGACCGATCCTCACCGTGAAGGGAAGCGATCCCGCGTGACGATATAGATAGCCCGGTTTGACACCGAGCCTTCCGGCCGCCTCTGCAACGCTCAGGTTTCGGTCGCCATCCGCGGGGGCGGCGGAACCATTGTGCGGGCCCTCCACCACGAGGCGAGCCAGTAGCACCGCCTGGACACCCGCGAGCTGCGCCAGGAGACCGGGGATCTCGGCGAGTGTCACGCCCTCGGTCGTCTCCGGCTGGCGTACCAGGGCGCTCAATCTCTCGCGCGGATCCGTCGTGGTGATCATGTTGGCGTTGTCTCTCTCCGTCCCCGGTTGCCGCCGGGGCTTTCATTCATCCATTCACCTGAATGGCGGGCGCCGGGAAAGGAGGCGAACCCGACGCCCGCCCGTACCTCGCGCGGGGAGATGTCGCGGCGCCGGCCGATCCGGACTAGCGTCGCGAGCCCGCGCGATTCCCTCACGCCACTTTTCGCGCCCGCAGCGTCACCAGCTCGCTCTCCAGTTCCGCGATCGCGGTGAGGTTCTGGTCGCGCTCCCCGCAGGCCAACGTCGCGGCCCCCCTGGCGGACGCGAGCCTTGACCGGAAGACCTTGTCGATCGCGCCGAAAGCCGAATCAAACTCTTCGGGCTTGAGACCGGCGCTCGCTGCGAGACGCCCGATCTCCCGTCGCGCCGCCTCGAGCTCCTGGACCGGGGCCTCCGCCGCCACCACCGCCGCCTCGGCTGCCGCAACAACCTGATGCAGCGCCTTGCTGCCGCAGCCGACCCAGGGGGCGCACGCCTTCAAAATGGCCTGCCAGCGTTGCAGCTGCGGCTCCAGCGCTTCGAGTCTTGCCCGGCGCTCATGGGCGATCGCCTCGTCGCCCCTGGCGTAGGACTGCTGCAAAAGGGGCCGAAGGCGCTCGATCTGCGGACGCAAGTGTTCGACCGTGGATTTCGCCTTGTCGGCGAGACCGGCGCGGACCTCTTTTTCCCAGCTGAGGCGGTCGCCCCTCGCGTTGGGCGCCTTCCCGCCGTTCGGATCGACCCAGTCAACCGGGGGCACAAGGGCCTTTTGTTTCGCGTTCATGCCGTCCTCCTTCTGTTCCATCGTGACTGTCTTCATCGTGGGCTCCTTTTCGGTTGCGTTCATGCCGCCTCCGGGGGCGGTGTTGGATCTCCGTATTCGGATTGCAGCGCTTTCCAGCCGGCCCGGCCCCCGGCGCGCGCGCGGTCCAGCCGCTCCGGTGACACCTCGCCGTTGACGATGGCCCTTTGCAGCCGCGAGAGTGCGGCGGCGTGTCCCGTGACGTACTGCGCCCAGACCTGCATCTCGCCCCCGACACGCTTTCCATTGATGTCGACCGTCCAGGCCTTCAGTCCGATGCCGCCGGCCGCAGCATCGCGGCGCGTTCGCCATTCGGTGAAAGTCGCCGCGCCGCGGGTTGCCGCCAAGATCTCGGGGTTCTTGCCAATCGCGCGGAGGTGCGCCTTCTCTTCGGCGGTGTAGTCGCCAGCCTCGCCGTCCGTGAGCTTCGCCGCCTGTCGTCTGTCGTATTCGTCCACCAGCCTCTTGCGACGCAGTTCGATCACCTTCGCCTGAACTTCACGTTCGAGCGCCTCATTCAACATCGGGACCTCCTGCGCCCATCGGCGCGTCGTCGTCGACTTCTGCCGGCGGCGTGCCGGCGCCCTGTCGTGCGTTCGATTGGATCGGCGGCATCTTCCGGCGTAAGGGCGACAACGGCGTCGGCCGCCGCGACCCGCGCCGGAGCGAATTCTGGCCCTTGTGAAGTTGCTCCAGGACCCGCACCATCAGGTTCACACCTTCCGGCGTTCCAAGCCGGCCGCTCGGTATCGCCGTCAACAGAAACCGCCGACAGAAAAGCAACCCGATGGCGATGTCCTGCTCGTCCTGACTCAAACCGAGTTTCTGGAGGCCCCTGGCGCGGCTCAGGAGGTTCGCCTTGACCACCGGCAAGCCGTCCAGGTCTGCATCCTCCTTCACCTGCCGAATCACCACCTCGACCGGCAGGAGACTGTTTCTAGGCACCGTCAAAACCGCCTTTCTTGACCGGTCCCAGATATGCCCGAACGGCAGAAAACAGGCCGCGCCCGATGGGGCAGCGGCCGGCAGATCGAGGCTTGGAATATCCCCCTCCCGGTCCCTGTACCGGCCACCGGACCACGGCGAGGTTGGCCAGAACTCCGGCACAGAAGCGGCACCGGCGCTGCGAACAGCTTGATAGGCAAGGCTTTGCGTGGGCGCGTTGGGTATACAATCCATCGGGCGATGGCGCTCACGGCCGGTATCAGTTCGGGGCTCGCCACGGCGCGGCTCAACATCGCTGCCCTAGCCTCGCGCTGGGCGCCTCGGCCGCAATCATCGGTGCTATCCGCCATTGGGTCCAGGATTGGAGTTAGGTTCAGGTTCAAGGTTCACCCCTTATAGGGGTGTGAACCTTTTGAACCTTGATGGATTCAGGGTTCAAAACAGGTTCTGAACCTTTTGAACCTTGAATCTCGGTCCACGCCCGTTGAGCGGTTGACTTGCTCACGTCGAACACATGGCACGCCCTGACGGCCTCTGAGAACGTCAGGGTGGGGTTCTTGTCCTGCTCGGCTCGGATGAGGTTGATGGCCTTCTGGACCTTGCCTGGACGCCCTGGTCGCTTGTCATCGGGGGGCGCGTCGGTTCCCTCGAATCTCAGGCCGCCGTTCATGGTCTGCACCAGCTTGACGTATATCGACTCGTCCGGCTCCTGAGCCACCCGGGAGGCGGCCACGGACAGCTCGGCGATGCGGCCGTCATCGGTCTGAATCATCTCCACATGGATCTGCACATCGGCGGCGGCGAGCTTCTCCCATGAGCCGCGGATCTGTTCCTTGCGACCGCGCGTACCGCCGGGCCAGGGCTTCGGGGGATGGTCCAGCATCAGGACGCCGCATCCCACGTCATCGCGCAACGGCAGGAAGGCGAGATTGGCGAGGCGGGCCATATCGCTCGAATCGTTTTCGTTGAGCGCATGGACACGGACGAATGAGTCGATGATCACCCACGTGGCGCCCCATTCCTTCGCGGTAGCGTGGAGGAAGGCGGCTTGGGCCGGGTCGTCTAATCGAAGGCCGCCTCGGGGTGCCATGAATCGGACCCGCTCCAAGATGCTGGCGGGGTTCGCCTGGTAGCCGAGACAGACGGCCGGCAATCGCTCGGGGATCTGGCGCGGACGTTCGGCCTCGATGAACAGGATGCGATGTTCGCCGCGGGTCTGGCGGCCGGCGAAGGAACGGCCCGAGGCGAGCGCCACGGCCCACGAGAGGGCCAACCACGTCTTACTGCCCTTCGGCGCTCCGGTCAGGTAGATGAACGATCGTTGCGGCAGGAGTTCGTCCAGGTCGAAGGTGACCGGCTTGATCCCGTCGCGCAGCATGGCGGCGACGTCCATGTCCATGAGACACGATGCGGCCGTGTCGCCCGGTTCATACCTTGCGATCGATTTGGCGATGCTCCCGACCTCGGCCTCCGGCAGCGGCGGGTTGCAATGTCGGCCATTCAGGACGAGCAAGGCCGCTTCGATATCCTCCCACTCGCAGCCGCCGTGACGCATCGTCCCGGCCAGCCGCGCGAGGGCGTGGTTGCGCTGCCCCTCCTGGTAGCCGCCGACCCGATGGCCGTTGTCGGTCGCCTTGACTCGCGGGGCCGTCAGCATGGCGAGTAACCAGTCCGGCAGCTCGGCAGGCTTCCGCGCCTTCGGGCTCCGGTCGACGCGCCACTTGTACGGCTGGCCGCTCGGATGAATCGACGGCGCGACGGCGATGTATCCGCCTTCGCCCCTCACGTCGATTCCCGGCAGACCCCCGAGGCCAGCGCAATTCTTTATATCGACGTCGCCGGCCGGATACGCGAACAGCAGGTGCCGCCCGCCGCCTCCGGTGATCGCCTCGACGGTCGCTGGGAGTGGTCCATGTTCGGCTTCGAGCTGCGCGAGGGAAACGTCGCCACCATGACGCGGATCGATATCGATCGCCACGGTGCCCGAGGCGCGCCCGGTCCGAAGGCCGATGCCGGCCTCCGGTTCGGTCGTCCACCATGCGCCGATGATTTCCGGGTCCGTCGATGCGTCAAGGCATCCGTGCGGCGCGAGACGGCCGAGCGGGATCTTGTCGTGCGGCTTGAGCGGGAAGATCGGAAAGCCACGCGCGGCGTAATACTTGGCGAAGGCGATCGGGCGGGCGGCGGCGTTCACAGCTTCACCAATGCTTCGATCGCCTCGGTGACAAGTTCGAGCTGCCGTTTCTGCCATCGCAGGTAAATCAGCCTAAGGCGGATCATCGGCGATCCTCGGGACCGGGGCGCGACTCCGAATCGTCCGAGCGCCGATCGCGTGAATCGAGCTCGACTAGGGCCCGCTCAATGCTGCCGCGCATGAATGCGAGGAACCGGCGGAGATCATCCCGCCCGTCTCGGTCACGGCTCTCGAACACCAGGTGCAGAAGGCGCGCCATGTCGACCCCCACTAGCGTAACGGGGAGACGTAAACGCGGCCCTAACTCGGTGCTAAATGGCTAGTTGTCGGCGGGCAGTCGGCGCAGTCCGCTGGCCTCGCAGGCGTACCAGAGGGCGATCTGTCTGGCGCGGTAGAGGTTCGGGGGGCGCATCTTCGGACGTTGCTGTAGAAGCCAGGCGCGGAAGCTGTCTTCGATGATGTGGACGCGCTTCTGGAAGTTGGCCATCTCCTGCGGGCCCCCTCTGAAATTGAACTCATGGGGCTCTCGCCCGTAGGGTGCGATTCCATATCGCCACTCGACGGCCTCAAAGTTGAGGGTTACGCGGAAGGGCTCAGCGCCTTGGGCCTCGGGCGAGCAGGGGATAAACGGGAGCCGCTGAAAAGGGCCATGGCGCTTGCCTACCCTCCCGCTCGCCACGAAGGATACGGGCCGCACCAGCTCCGGCCCGCGCATCCACGACTTGCCCGATTGGAGCACACGGAGGCGATCCGCGTAGGCCTCGGATTGAAGGAATCGCTTGAGATTCTGACAGGTGTCCCGGACGATCCGTGACCGGATCTTGAGCGCCCTGGCGATCTTCGAGTACCGTTCGGACTCGGACACCACAACGACTCGTCGCTCGATATGTTTCCCGAGGGCGTCCTCTTCGCTCAGACGATCGGCTGGATCCCCCGCGATGCCCGCGTCCTGATCTACGATGAAGTGAGCTTCAAGACTGACCTTCCTCTTGTCGCCTCGCAGTTTGCCGTGGTAATCCTGCTGGAGATCGTGTGGAACGTCGAGACCATTAGCGCGGAGAATGTCCTCGTATTGTTGCGCGTCGGGATGATCTGACTGCGGTTTGCGGGTCTTCCTTCGTCTCATCCTCGCCTCCGTGCGAGTTACTCTCCGAGTGGAAAAGTCGGCGGCGCTGGCCGGTCGGAGTACCGGCCCCCGTTCGAAGCGGGTGCGCCGCCGTGAGCGATATTGCCTCAAGCAGCGTGAAGGAAAAAGATCTCGACGTAGAACAGGCCCGGCTCCTGTGTATTCAGCTGCAGCGCGACGAATGGTGGCCAGGGGCCGCGGAAGGTCACGTACGCGCTGACGCTCGCGGACAACCTGTCGGATGCGCCGCGCATCTGTGTCTTGACGCCCCGGAGTTCAAGTCCCGGCCCGTCCTCGTAGTCTGAATGGATTGTCGAGATCTCACCCCCACCTGCCGCACCATGGCCGCAGCGTTCAATCGGAGTACCAATCGGAACCAAAAAGCGCCACGGCGTTATCTCGCCGAACCTTGGCCTGGCCTCGATCGCTTTCAGGCCGTTCGTCCCACGGAAGTTTTCATACTGCCGGAAAGTGAACTTCAGTTTCTTGTCGGCCGGCGCCGCCGGCGCTTTGCCATCGAGGCCGGCTCGTACCTGGTTCTTCCATTCGGGGTCGGCAAGATTGACGCAGAGGCGGACTTTCAGCGAGGGCGGGAGGTCATCGATTTGAACATCGTGTAGAAGTCCAATCAGCGGGAAACCCCGCCCCCTCGTGTCCAAGGCTCGATTGAGCGCGTAGTCGAGTTCCTCGCGGCAGCGATCGCTCTGAAGACTTCTCGGGGTGAGGAGGTAGGCCCACCCGTCTAGCGGATCTTTCGTGATCCGTTCGCCGATCTGATCCCAGACGCTCCGTCCGGGCACGAGCGCGATGCGATCATAGGTCGCCGCGACATTGACCCGTTTCAGCTCCTGGACGAGATACGAGAAGTCACCCTCCGCGTCGTCAGACCAGGCGTAAGTGAACCAT
Source organism: Acidobacteriota bacterium (assembly GCA_041486695.1). GTDB lineage: Bacteria > Acidobacteriota > Polarisedimenticolia > Gp22-AA2 > Gp22-AA2 > JBGPLZ01. The sequence continues at coordinate 36,049 of JBGPLZ010000005.1, forward strand.
AGGCGTCTGGTCGGCTCGTTCGCCATTGCCCGCCCTCCTGTCGGCGGCGTGTCCTGAGAGGTAAAGGTCGGCGGCGCATGGACGGTCAGGATGCCGGCCCCGGTTCGAATCCGGTCGCGCCGCCGATGAACAGTTTAGCTTTTCAGGGTCTTGTTCGTAAGGGGCGGTCGTAGAATTGCTCCGTGCCCCGATACCGGATGTATGTCGATGAGACAGGGAGCAGCGGCTATAAGCGGACCACGAGTCTGCTCGACCGGTATCTCTGCCTCACCGGGGTGATAGTCAGGGCCGACTACCACCAGGACAGACTCACTCCCGCTCTAGCGGACTTGAAAGCCCGCCATTTTGACTACGATCCAGATATGCCGCTCGTCTTCCATCGATCTGAAATCAAGGGCCGAATCGGCGCCTTCGGAGTGTTGAAGGAACTTGCGAAGGATCAAGCCTTCTGCGCTGACCTACTCAATTTCCTGCGCGAACACGAGTACAGCTTAGTCACCGTTGTGCTCGATAAAGAATCGATGAAGAGCCACCACGGCTCGCGAGCATGGGAACCGTACGGGTATTGCTTGCGGGTACTGCTCCAGCGGTTTATCAGATTTTTGGAACCAAGCGACGTCGGAGATGTTCTCGTCGAGGGACGAGGGAAGGACGTAGACAGGGAATTGTCTCGATACTACCGCAACTTCTACATGACCGGAGACTACTACTACCCAGCCGCTCGAGTGAGAGCAAGATTCACAACCAGGGAATTGAAGCTCAGCGCGAAGAAGGCGAACGTCGCGGGACTCCAGGTCGCGGATCTCGTCGTCTTCGACATCAAGAATGAAATGTTGACCGAGAATGGTGTAGCTGTGGCCCGTAGCGACCATTCAAGAAGGGTCTGCGAGGCCATCACCGCCAAGCATCGCCGCAGCGCATCAGGAACGGTAGAGGGGTACGGTAAGAAGTGGGTTGTTGCGAAGCCCCCAAAAAAGAAATGACCGGGAATTACCCCGGTCACCGCTGGTCCGTACGGGCCAGCCCCCTCCAGCTTACGCTGGATTGCTCACAACATACGCCGACCCTCCGTTGGTGTCAACGGAGAGGGGGCCAGCGCGCGCTTCAACGGACCGCGCTATTGGTGCGGGGAGGCTGTGCCTGAATTGTGTCGGAACGCCAGACGAACCAGGGCAAACTGGCGCAATGGAGGAGCCTGGAACCCCTTGTTCCACTTGACCTTTATGTCTGGTGTGGTCTGGCGTGGCGACTTGGATCGGGCTCATAACCCAAAGGTCGCGAGTTCAAATCTCGCCCCCGCCACCAACATGCGCAGTGCACGACGAGAGGGTGGCCATGGCCACCCTCTTCGAGTTTCGAGGCCCGCTCCGCGATCGACCCGGCGGTGTCGGGTCGTCTGGCTCCGATGACGTCTGGGCCGAACCACCCGCCAGATGACGATCCATCGCGCCCCGACCCTCCCCGTGAGGGCCGCTGGCTGAACCGGACCGTTCTCGGGGTCGGCACCGCGTCGTTCTTCAGCGACGTGGCGCACGAGATCGCCACCTCGGTCCTGCCGCTTCTCACCGCCCACTTCGGGAGCCCGGCCCTCGCCCTCGGCGCCATCGAGGGGATCGCCGATGCCGCCAGCGGCGCTGCCAAGCTCTGGTCCGGCTGGTGGAGCGACCGGCTCAAGTTCCGCAAGCCACTGGCGGTCGCCGGCTACATCCTGACCGCGATCTTCACGGCGCTCCTCGGCGTATCCGGAAGGCTCTGGCAGGCGGTGATGGCGCGCTCCATCGCCTGGATCGGGCGCGGCCTGCGGACGCCGGTGCGCAATGCGCTCCTGGCCGACGGCGTCCCGACGGCCCACTATGGCAAGGCGTTCGGCCTCGAGCGCGCCATGGACACCGCCGGCGCCGTGGTGGCGCCGTTCGCCGCCGCGGCGCTGGTTCTTGTCATCCCGCCGGGACGGCTGGTGCTCTGGACCGTCGTCCCGGGCCTGCTCGCCGCGGCGGCGATCGGGCTTCTGGTGCGCGAGAAGCCGCGACCGGCTACGCCCCGACGCTCTTTCCTCGGAAGCGTCGCCCTGCTGCCGGCGCCGTTCCGCTCGTTCCTGATCGCCATCGGCCTGTTCGGCCTCGGCGACTTCGCCCACACCCTACTGCTGCTGCGCGCCATCGAGCTTTTGACGCCGAAGCTCGGCGCCCGAGGGGCGGCCGCGGCGGCGATGACGCTCTACGGATTGCACAACATCACCGGGGCCTTGCTGGCGGTGGTCTTCGGAGCGCTCGGGGATCGCTTCGGCCGGCTGCGGACCCTGGCCCTCTCCTACCTTCTCGGGCCGGCGATGCTGGCGCTCCTGATCCTCCCGCCGGCGCGGCCGGGGGCCGGCCCGGGACTGCTGCTGATCTCGGTCTTCGTGCTTGGCGGGGCGCTCCTCGCCGCCGAGGAGTCGCTCGAAGGAGCCGCGGCGGCGGAGCTCTTGCCGGCCGACCTGCGCGGCTTCGGCTTCGGCGCGCTGGCGGCGATCAACAGCGCCGGGGACCTGATCTCGAGCCTGGCGGTGGGAGCGCTCTGGAAGATCGGCGGGCCGGCGGTCGCCTTCGGAGCGCCGCTCGTGCCGATGGCGGCGGGGGTTCTGGTTCTGGGCCTGGCAGCGTTCAGGCGCCGGGAGAGGCGTACTTGATGATGCGAACCGCCTCGAGCGTGACCAGCCCCTCGCTCACCAGCTCGTCGACGACCGGCAGGAAGGCGCGGATCGTCTCCTCCGCGTCGACGATCTCGATCAGGATCGGCAGGTCGGTCGACAGCTCGAGAAGCTTCGCGGCGTGGACCCGCGAATGCCTGCCGAACCCCATCGGCCCCTTGAGGACCGTGGCGCCCGCCAGGTGCGCTTCGCGCGCCCGCCGCACGATCCCCTCGTAGAGCGGACGCTCGGAGCCCGGCTCGCGGTCGCTCTCGCCGATGAAAATCCTCAGCAGCACCCCTTCCTCCGGCATCTTCATGGTCCTCACCTCCCGGGCAGCGCTCAAACGCCGCGTCGCGATGACCTCCGCGGGCGGGGTCATCGCGCCATCCCCTCCGGAGCGATACAGGATCACATGGGCGCGTTCGAGGGTGATCGTCCCTTCCCGAAAGGACGGCTCCACCCGCTCCAGCAAAGCCTCGATGCGGCCGGCAGCGTCGACCACCTCCACGATGACCGGCAGATCCTGGCTCACGGTCCACATCTTCTCGGAGAGGATCGATCCGTCGGCACCGAGGCCCATGAACCCCTTGAGGACCGTCGCGCCGCACAGTCCCTCGCGCCGCGCGGTGGTGACGATCCACTCATAGAGCGGCCCCGAGGCGTGGCGCGCCAGGCTCGACAACTGGAAGCGGCAGAGAACCTGCTCCGATTCGATCTTCATGGCCGTTCGCCTCGACGCGACGCGTCCGAAGACCCGCTCAGAACCACGACCTCGCCGCGACGACGCCCAGGCGGACCGCCACCAGACCTGCGAACAGGCTCAGGAATATATTGGTCAGCGCGGTGAGCCAGAGACCGTCCTCGAGCAAGGCGTGATTCTCGAATTCGAAGGTCGAGAAGGTCGTGAAGGCCCCCAGGAATCCGACCCCGAGCGCCAGGCGCAGCGCATCGGCATCGGGAAACGCTTTCTGGGTGAGGAGCGCCCCCAGGAGCCCGAGGCAGAACGAGCCGCCGACGTTGATCAGGAAGGTGCCGAGGGGAAAGCGCGCCTCGACCAGGCCGCCGACCCAGCGCGCCACGACGAAGCGGGCATTGGCCCCGACGAATCCGCCCAGGCCGACCAGCAAGTACGGGAGCAATTTCTGGCTCATCAGCAGCTCTCCGCCACCGCGACCGTCGGCGATGGTAGCACGCGACTCCCGCCTGTCAACCCGACTCCGCGTCGAAGTATCCCCGGTGTGACGCGCCGCGCCACACCAGACATTCCTCTGAGGTTCAGAGGCTTGACGGGGCGGCGCGACCGGCGCGAACCTGCCGCAGTCGGAGACGATCTCGGCGTGACTACTCATCGAAGGCGTGGCCTCACAGGGCTGCGACGTCCTGCCTGAGCGCCTGATGCTGGTAGTGGCACGCGCTGAACGCGACCGCCCGCATCGGCGAGGCAACCCCAGCGTGAAGCGCCGCGGCCTCCAGTCGCCGGACCCGTGCCCGGCGACTGCAGGCCGCGGCGCTTCACACCGGGGATCCCTTGGCGTGGTGCCCTTGACAGGGGTCCCACTGGGGAGTAGAAGTTCAGGCCGATCGCCGCGTCTTGACCGGCGTCATGAGGGTGGCGCCGTCGCCTTGCGCCCCCACCGGAGCGCACGATGGCCCGCTCGTCACTCCCCCCCGGGGATCCGCTCGACCAGCCGGATTGGCTCACGCGCCTCTGGCGGCGTCTGTTCGGCGCCCCACGCGACGTTCAGGATCCCGGGGTGTTCCATAAGATTTCGCTGATTGCCTTCCTGGCCTGGGTCGGTCTCGGGGCCGACGGGCTCTCATCCTCCGCGTACGGCCCGGCCGAGGCGTTCAAGAACCTGATCGCCCGCAATCCGGTCACCGGCCGCCTCGAAGGTCAGTGGTATCTGGCGATTTTGCTGGCGCTCGCCACCGCGATCACCGTCTTCGTGATCTCCTACGCCTACAGCCGGGTCATCGAGCAGTTCCCTCATGGCGGGGGGGGTTACGTGGTCGCGACCAAGCTGCTCGGCCGCCAGGCGGGGGTGGTGTCGGGCTGCGCCCTGCTCGTCGACTACATGCTGACCATCACCACCTCGGTCGCCGCCGGCGGGGATGCCATCTTCGATCTCCTGCCGCGCGCCCTGCGGACCAATTTTGATCTAAAGCTGCTCTGCGAGGTGGCGGTCCTGCTGGCCCTGGTGGTGATGAATCTCCGAGGCGTGAAGGAATCGGTCGAGGCGGTGGCGCCCGTCTTCCTGGTCTTCGTTCTGACTCATATCGTCCTGATCGTCGTCGGCATCGGCGGCCACGCGGGACGCCTGCCGGAGGTGGCGGCGCAGGTATCGACCGGGTTTCATGACGGCTGGCGGACCTTCGGCCGGTGGGGCCTCTTCCTGATCTTCATCCGCGCCTTCGCCCTGGGGGGCGGCACCTTCACCGGCATCGAGGCGGTTTCGAACGGCGTCGCCATCATGCGCGAGCCGAAGGTGCAGACCGGCAAGCGGACCATGATGTACATGTCGACTTCTCTGGCCTTCACCGCCGGCGGGATTCTTCTCGGCTATCTGTTGTTCGACGTGCAGAGCTTCTTCGATCTGCCGGCGAGCGAGCAGATCGGCAAAACCCTCAACGGAGTTCTGGCCGAGCGCTTCGCCGGCGGCTGGTCCCCCGGCGGGGTGCCGCTCGGCTGGATCTTCGTCAAGCTGACCATCGCCTCCGAGGCGGCGCTGCTGTTCGTGGCGGCACAGACCGGCTTCATCGACGGGCCGCGTGTGATGTCCAACATGGCGGTCGACTCCTGGCTGCCGCACCGTTTCGCCTCGCTGTCCGACCGGCTGACGACCAAGGACGGGGTGCTGTTGATGGGGGGCGCGGCGATCCTGCTCCTGTTCCTCACCCGCGGCAGCGTCGATGCCCTCGTCGTCATGTACTCGATCAACGTCTTCGCCACCTTCTCGCTGACCGAGATGGGGATGTGCCGTTACTGGTTCAGCGGTCGGCGCCGGCACGGCGGCTGGGTCCGGCACATCTCGGTGCATGTCGTCGGCCTCATCCTCTGCCTGACGATCCTGACCATCACCGTCATCGAGAAATTCCAGCAGGGCGCCTGGCGGACGCTGCTGTTCACCTTCATCCTGGTCGGCGGCTGCGCCTGGGTGCGCGGCCATTACCGTTCGATCGAGATGCAGGTCCGGAAGCTCGACCGCGACCTCCTCGACCTGCCGTCGGTCAGCCCGCAGGGAGGAGAGCCCGACCCGGCGAAGCCAACGGCCGTCCTGCTGGTGCGGGAGTTCGGCGGCATGGGGACCCACCTTTTCCTATCGCTGCAGAAGATGTTCCCCGGTTATTTCAAGAACGTCGTGTTCGTCTCGGTGGCGGTGATCGACTCCGGCCACTTCAAAGGCAAGGAGGAGATCACCGCGCTCAAGAAGCAGGTGGAGACCTCCCTCGCCAGGTACGTGGAGCTGGCGCGCCGGTACGGCTGGAATGCCGGCTCGGCCACGCGGGTGACCACCGATCCGGTCGAGGGGCTCTACCGGGTCTGCGTCGATCTCTCCAAGGAGTATCCGCATGTGATGTTCTTCGGCGGCAAGCTGATCTGGAAGCGCGAGAGCTGGTGGCAGCGCCTGCTGCACAACGAGACTTCGTTTCAAGTGCAGCGCCGGCTGCAATGGAAGGGGCTGCCGATGACCGTCATTCCGCTGCGCACCGGCGCCGAAGCGCCCCGCGCCGGGCCGCCGTCGATCCCGGCCTGACACGGGAGGATCTCAAGGCGCCGGGTTCGGTAGGGCGCCCCCGACCACGCCGGTGATCGACTTGGCGGGAAGCATCAGGTGGTGCTCGGTCAACCGGATGCCGATCCGCGCGGCGTCGAGAAGCGCGAGAAGCGGCGTCTGGTCGGCGAGATCCCAGTCACCATATCCCGGGGCGTAGCGCTTGGTCGCCACCAGGCCGCGGTCGCGGAAGCTCCGACCCGCCAGCGCCTCGATCGTCATGCCGAGGGCGGTGGCCGCGGCGCTGCCGAAGGCGTCGATCAGCAGCGACCGCGTCATCTCCCCCGCATCGAGAAGCTCATGACCCCAGTCCTCGAGGGCGGGGCCGACCGTGGCGGCGAACACGAACACGGCGCGGCAGCGCGCGAAGCGGTCGTACACCGAGCGGCTGGTCGATCGCAGGGTTTCGCCGATCACGGTGACGCCTGCCTCCGGGACCGCCACCGCCACCTCGCGGTAGATCGCCTTGGGAGCGAGGCGGGAGCGTCCCTGCTCCATCACTTCATCGATGAGGCGTGCCGTCTTCGCCGGGACCTGGGAGGGCCGGCGGTAGCCGAGGCGCAGGAGCACCATCGGCCGCCCCACGTCGATTGGGACGGGGTCGACGATGGTCATCACTCGGGGAAAACGGGGAGCGCCTCCAGGCCGACCTGTTTCGCGGCCCGGGTGACCAGTTCATCCATGGCGCGGACCTTGTCCTCGGGGAGGCGGAAGCGCTCTTTGGCGAGCAGCTCCGTCACGACTCCCTTGGCCCGCTCATAGTCGGAGGTCCCGCCGCCGCCCGGCTTGGCGGAGGCGCGATCGACCACCTTGCCCGGCAGCGTCCCCTCTTCGCGGAACAGCTTCAGGGTCGTCGGGTGGCCGAGGAAATGCCCTTTCTCGATCGCCTCGGGCAGGAAGTCGAGCGCCATCCGCTCGTGACGGTGACGGATGCCGTCGATGAAACGGTAGGCCATGCCGCACAGCTCGTTGTCGATGACCAGCTTCTCCAGGCTCTGGCAGGTGATGAAGTCGAGGATGCCGACTCCCGAGACGATGTTGATGCCCGCCAGGGCCGCCAGGAGCACGCCGGTCCCCGACTCGTACCCGGCCTGGGCGTCGACGCGCTTCGAGTCGGACAACCCCATGTAGGAATGGATCGGGAAGCCGAAGCGCTTGCCGATCTGGGCGTAGGCGGTGTCGATGAGGTAGGTCTCGATCGAGCCGAAGGGCGTCTGCCCGCCGCGCATGTCCATGAGACAGGGGGCGCCTCCGTAGACGACCGGCGCGCCCGGCCGCACCGCCTGCGCCAGGGCGATCCCGGCCAGGTTCTCGGCGGTGTGCACCACGAGCGTTCCGGAGAGGGTGACCGGCCCGGTCGCCCCGGTGAGCGGCACGGAGATGATCTCCGACGGAATGCCGTGTTTGGCGGCCTCGATGATGCTGTGCGAGGTGAGGACGCTCCAGCGCAGCGGCGACGACGGGCAGGCGTCGAGGATCGCCAGCGGCTTGGCGGCGACCTCGCGCTCCGAGCCGCGGATGATGGTCAGCAGCTCCAGCATCGCGGGGAAGGATTCCTCCTGGAAGATGCCGGTGATCACCGGCTTGTTGCAGGTCTGCACCGCCATCGACAGGCGATAGTAGTCGGAGACCTCGATCGGCACGTCGGAGGGGACGAGCGCGGTCGAGTTGGCGCGGATGTGCGGCAGGTGCTGCACCAGCCGGGACAGACGAACGTAGTCCGCGGACGTCGACGCATGCACCGTGCCGTCCGGCTCGAGCACCTTGATCGCTGCCGAGCCGGGATCGTACGTGACGTTGTCGCCCCCCACCTCGATCGCCACATCGCCGGTGACGTTCCAGAGTTTGAACGACTTCGGCGCGCTCTTGATCGCCTTCTCGACGAAATCCCGGCTGAGGTAGGCGCGCTCCGTGGCGCGATCGATCCGCTGGCCGTGATCCGCCAGGATCTCGAGCGCCATGGGGTTCTCGAACTGCAGTCCGAGGGTGGCGTTGACCTCGAACGCTTCGTCGATGATCCGCTCGATGAACTCCCCGGACAGGACCTCGATCCGGGGTCGATGGGTCGGAAGCAGGCTCACGATGGGCGCTCCTCCCGCGGCGCGGGGCTCAATCGATCGTGCAGGGCAACATGGAGCCGGGCGATGAACTCCGGAGTCGTGCCGCAGCAGCCGCCGATGAGGTTCACTCCGAGACCGGCGATGACCCGAACATCCTCGACGAACTCATCGGCGGTCTGCTTGTAGACCATCACCTGGTTCTCCAGGGCCGGCTTGCCCCGGTTCGGCTGCAGGATCACCGGCAGGTCGGTGTTATCGCGGATCAGACGCGCCAGCTCGATGAACACCGGACTGCCGTGACTGCAGTTGCTGCCGACGATGTCGGCGCCCTCGTCCGCGAGCGCCTTCAGGCATCGCGGGACCGTCTCCCCCATCAGGGTGTAAAAGCCGCGCGGGTTCTTGTCGAAAGTCATGCCGACGACCACCGGCAGCTTGCAGACCTTCTTCGCCGCCCGCACCGCGCACAGCGCTTCCTCGAGGGAGTACATCGTTTCAATCGAGATGAGGTCGACGCCGCCCTCGACGAGACCCAGGATCTGGGCCTCGAAGGTGGCATCGAACTGCTCGCGCGTGTACTCCCCCATCGGCTTCATGAACTTGCCGGTCGGCCCGACGTCTCCCGCGGCGTAGCGGCCCTCCGGGCGGATCGCCACCAGCGCCTTGGCGGCCAGATAGTTGGCGTCGTAGACGCGATCTTCGAGGTTGACCTCGGAGAGCTTGATGGCGGTGCCGCCGAAGGTGTTGGTCTGGACCACATCCGAGCCCGCAGCGTAGTAAGCGCGGTAGACCGCGCCGACCACGTCGGGCTTCTCCCAGTTCCAGGGCTCGGGCGACTCGCCGTCGACCAGCCCCGCGGCGAACAGCATCGTCCCCATCCCGCCGTCGTAAAGAACCAGGCGGCGGCGCGCCAGATCACGGATGTCCGGCTTCATTGCCTTCTCCGTCCCGGTACGTGAAACACGCTCGTCATTCTGCGGACCTGCCGATATTACCCGTCGCGCTGTCGACGGTCAATTGGCGCGTGCCATTGTGCATGGCCAGGACCAGGGCTGCCGTCAGGATGAGCGCCGCGCCCACCCACTGCGCCGGCAGGAGCCGCTCGCCGAGGATCGCGGCGGCCAGCAGGAGCGTGCCGAGCGGCTCAAAGGTGCTGAGGATCGACGCGACCTGCGGCCCGACCCGCTTCATGCCGGCGACGAACAGCACGAAACCGAGGATCGTGGCGCTGAACACCATCCCGAGGACCACGCCCCAGGCGGTCGGGGTCCTGGGAAGCGTGTGCTCACCGGTGAACAGCGCCAAGGCATCGAAAGCGATCGCGGCGCCCGTGACGATCAAGGCCCCCGACAGCAGGCCGGGAATGCCCGGCGTCAGGCGATCGAGCACCAGCAGGAACGAGGCGTACCAGAGACCGGCCAGGACGGCGAGGCCGACCCCGAGCAGGTTGCTGCCCCGATCGATCGGCCCCGCGCAGATCCAGGTCCCGAGGAGAGCCAGGCCGATCGCCACGAGACGCATCGCCGGAGGGCGCCGGCGCGAGATCCCCCAGACGATCAGAGCCAGGAAGGCCGGGCAGGTGTAAAGCAGAACCTCGTTCAGGCTGGCGGAGATGAGGCGCAGCGCCGCGAAGTACAGCGCCGACTGACCCGCGAACCCGAACATGCCCCACAGGACCAGGCCCTGCGCGCGGCGACGCGGCAGCGCGGCCCAGGCGGAGCGCAGGCGCGGCCTGAGCATGACGATCGCGATCAGGATGGCCGCCGCGATCGTGAAGCGCGTCGCCAGCAGCGACACGAACGGCAAGCGCTCTTCGTACGCCAGCTTCCCCAGGATGCCGAGGAAGGAGTACGAAAAGGCCGAGGCGATGATCAGGGCGAAGCCCCCGAGGTCGAACCCCTTTCCGCGACGCCGCGCAAAGTCCGATGCCTGCACGCTTCCCCCGTCGGACCCCTCCAGGTAGCCCGACCGGATCCCCAGGCAGGCCCTCCTGGCCATGAAGTCGCGATTATAGCGGCTCCCGGGCCGTGTTATCGTGCCCGCATGGCGACCAGGTCGGGCGTCGGGCTTTCCACCGAGGCCGATTCATCCAGGGCGGCGCGCGAGGCCTCGACCAGAGCCCTCATGCAGGCGGGGGTCGACCGTGCCGACTGGGGAATCGTGTTCGCGACCGGGCCTCACCGGCCGCGGTACGCGGCGATCCTGGCCGCGGTGCAGGAATGCCTCCGAACCGAATTCCTCACCGGCTGCAGCGCCTGGGGGGTGATCGCCGAGTCTCAGGAGGTCGAGGGGCAGCCGGCCGTGGCGGTGCTCGCGGTTCAGTCGGATCGGATCGTGGCGGAGACCCTGCTCGCGCCGGCCGGCGAGGACGCCGGCCAGCACGCCGCTGCGGAGATCGCGACCCTCGCCGGAAAGCGGTCGGAACGAGGCGCGGGAGGCGATTTGCTCATCCTGCTGCCCGATCCGTTCGCCTTCCGGCCAGACCTTCTCTTGCGGGAGCTCGGCCGGACCATGCCCGGGACGCCGGCGGTCGGCGGCGCGGCCTCTGGAACGCCGCGCGCCGATCAAACCTTTCAGTTCTACGGCCGCAACGTCGCCACGCGAGCCGTGGCCGGCCTCTACCTGTCGGGAGCGATCGAGACCCGGATCGGCATCACGCAGGGCTGCCAGCCTCTCGGCGATCCCTGCCGCGTGACCGCCGGCGGCGGAAACCTGATCCTGAAGCTCGACGGACGCCCCGCGCTCGACGTCCTGCGCTCGCGCCTGCCGGCCCCTCTGCGCGACGAGTTGCAGCGCCTGGGGGGACACCTGTTCGTCGCCCTGCCTCCCGACCCCTCTCAGGACCGGATCGAGCCGGGAGAGTATCTGGTGCGCAGCCTCGTCGGCGCCGACCCCGAGCGCGGGTCGCTGGCGATCAGCGCGACGATCAACGAAGGTCAGCTCCTGCTCCTGGCGCTGCGCGAGGGAGGGTCGGCGCGTGAGGATCTGAAGCAGATGCTGGCCCGAATCTCCTCCGCGCCCGGGCGCCTCGACGACCGTTTCGGCCTCTATTTCAACTGCGCGGCGCGCGGTGCGTCGCTCTATGGCCTCCCGGGGATCGACAGCGCCTACCTCTCCGGAGCGCTGGGGAACCTGCCGATCCTCGGCCTGTTCGGCAATGCCGAGATCGCCCCGCTTCGAGGCGCCAACCATTTCTTCACGCACACCGGCGTCCTGACCCTGGTGGCCGAGGGGGCCTGATGCCCGGGATCCCTTCGTCGACTCCGTCGGGATGGACCGCGCGATGAACACCCAGGCACTGCGCGATGCGATCCTGGCGCACCTGCGCCGGGCGCCGGGACCCGAGACCAGTCGCGACCTGGCGCGGCGGTTCCTCAAGATCGATTCCCCCGACGAGGCGACCTGCCGGCGCCTTCTGGTCCCCCTGCTCGAGGCGGTTCCGGGTGTGACCCATCGTCCCGGAGAGGGCTGGGTCGCGGCCCGAGGCGGGCCTCCCGGCCGTGGAACGGTGGCTCACGAATCGCCGCCGCGGCAGGCGCCGCCCCGGGAGCCTTCCCGCCCCGAGTCACCGGCGCTTCCTCGTCCACCGCCCGGATCCCTGTACGACTTCATCGCCCTGGCGAGCGACGGCGCCGGTCCCGCGGGCAGCGGCTCCGTCAGGGTGATCAGCCTGCTGCCGGTCCTGGGAGGAGAGCCGTGTCAGGATGAGCATCTCCCGGACCGGTCGCCGGACGACGACGCCCCGGCGGACGACGATCTCCCCGCCCCATCCGCCGGGCGCGGCGCGGGCCTCGGCGCCGGACCGACCCAGGAGGATCTCGAGACGCTCGTCGAGACGGTGGGGGATCTGCCGCTCGTCTGCCACCGCGTGGGGCGGGAGGTGGAGCCGGTGCGCCGCGCCTGCGCCGCCGCCGGGCTGGTGCTCGGCGCGCCGCGGATCTCGGCGGCCAAGCTCGGGCACCTTCTGCTCGGACTAAAGGCAAACCATACGACCCTCGACCTGGCCGCGGCCCTCGGCGTCGAAGCCCGTGGTCCGGACGATTGCCGTGGCCGCGTCCGGGTGGTGGCCGAAGCCTACCTCCGTCTCGTTCCGCTCCTCGAAGAGCGGGGGATCGACACGCTCGAGCTGCTTCTGGAGTTTCAAGAGATGCCGGCCGCGCCCCTCGACCTGTCCCGCTACGCCTTCACGGCCGATGATCTGAAGGCCCTGCCCGCGGTACCGGGGGTCTATCGCTTCCTCGACCGGGAGGGAGCGGTGATCTACGTCGGCAAGTCAAAGAACCTGCGCGCGCGGGTCGGATCGTACTTCGTCCCCTCCTCGGCGGGGACCGCGAAGGGGCGGGCGATCCTCGGGCAGGTCCACAGGCTCGAGGTGGAATCGGCCGCCTCCGAGCTGGAGGCGGCGCTGGTCGAGGCCGGGCTCATCGCCGAGCACCGCCCTCGTCTGAACCGTCAGTTCGAGGTGCACGAGCGTCCGGCCCCCTACGGGCCTCGCCTCAACCTGGCGGTGGTGACGCGCGATGCCCCGATCGCCGCCGACGCACCCGCCGCCTGCACGATCCATTTCACGCGGGGCGGCCGTTACGTCGCGCGCCTGCGCGGCCTCGACGGGACTCCGGGGAACGGAGCCTGGAGTCTGGCGGCGCGGCTGGTCGATGCCTATTTCGGATCCCGGGAGCCGGCGATGGGGACGGGCGGCACCTCGTCCGCCGATCACGACATCGACTGGCAGCTGGTCGCCTCCTACGTCCGCGAGCACCGGGATGAGATCAACATTCTCGATCTCGACGAGTGCGGCTCGGCCGACGAGGCGATGGCGCGTTTGGGCGTCCTCGTCGACGCGGCGCGGGCCGGCACGCCCGGCCGGGTCGTGGCGCGCTGAGCCGCCCTAGTTGACCTGGTAGACGGGGCTGTCCGGCGACAGATCGGCCGCCTGGATCTCGGTCACCGGAGCTCCGGGGTTGAGCCGGCGCAGGGCGTCGACGGCTCCGTCGTCGCGGCGGACGAAGGCCACCAGAGCGTGCCGGCCACCGAGCACCAGCCGATCGCCATCGCGCGGCCCGATGAGGACCGGAGGCCGGGCGCGCATCTCGAACAGATAGACCTGCACTTCCGCGGGCTGTCCGTGCGATCGCAATCCCAGCCCGTTGGTGAGCAGGAAGGCCTCTTCGGCCGGGGCGGTCATGAGCAGCCGGGCCGCCGCCCGGTAGGCTCCGTCGTGCGCCGCGACCATCCGCGGGTCGCGTCCCCAGATCGCGAAGTATCGGTGCGCCGTGACCAGGGCCAGAAGGACGAGGGCACCGGCGAGAAGCGCTCTGGTGAGCCGCGGCGGCAAGCCGCGCGCCAGGATCCGGTGCACCCCCTCGAGTCCCAGGCCGGCCAGGAGCATCAGCGCCGGCAGGACACCGCAACTTCGAAGCCCGTGAGGCACTCCCTCCACCGACAGCAGGTTCGGCAACAGCATCACCGGCACCCAGGCCGCCAGGAGCCAGGTCAGCGGACCCGCGGCGTGACGCCCCTTGCTGGTTCGGTCCCTTTCGGCTCGGCGGCTCCGGAGCGCGACCGCGATACCGAGCAGCAGGAGGGCGCCGGTCAGCGGGTCGAGCATCGGAGATCCGGGCAGGTTGTGCCGCCAGTTCTCGTCGCCGTGCAGATGAAACATCAGGAGGGTGGCGACCAGGTTGTGTCCGATCTCGGGCCACAGGCGGCTCGTGTCGAACAAGGGGCTCCAGATCGTCAGCTGGCGGCGTGGCAGCGTGATGTGCTCGGGATGATGCAGATAATGGAGGAGCATCGGCGACGCCACCGCGAAGGCGCCCAGAAAGAAGGCCAGCAGCGGACGCCGCGCGGCGCGCCACGCCCGGCGCTTCACCCCGAACTCCGCCAGAAGGTAGAACGGCAGGATGAGCGGCGCGACGCGGGCCGCCGGGTAAACATGAAGACCGAGGCCGAACAGGACTCCGGCGAGCGTGGCACGGGTGGTCCGATTTCCCTCCAAAGATTCGCGCAGGAGCGCGAACGCGCCAACCATGAGAAGCGGCAGAAGGATCGCCCGGAACCCGCTCCGGCTCAGCACCAGATGCCAGAATGAAACCGCGAGCAGGGCGGCTCCGTAGAGGCCGGCACGCGGCGCGCCGAAGGCCCGGCCGAGCCGGTAGACTCCGAAGCAGGTCAGGACGCCGAACAGCGCTCCCGGGGCGCGCACCATCCAGTCCGAGGCCCCGAACAGAAAAAACAGCAGCCCCATGAGGTTGGCGTACAGGCCCTCATCATAGGTGTAATGCAGACACGGATGACCGGACGCCGCCCGCAGTGCATCGATCGCCGTGAGTGCCACATCCCGATAGTGAGCCGGTGGCAACGTGTCGAGATGGAAGAAGCGCAGGAACGCCGCGACGGCGAGGATGCCCCCCAAGGCGATCCGCTCGGCGCGCGAGGAATGAGGCGGCATCAATGTGATTATAGTCCCCGCCGCCGTGGCCCGGCTCTCAGCACGATCGTGCCGCCAAATGGTTGACGGGCGAGCGCCGGTTCGGCCCCGCTTGCGTTCCTTTCCGGAGTTCCTATATTGAAGATTGCTGGCGCGCGGCGACCCGGAGACCCATGGCCACAAACGCGAAGATCCTGCTGGTGGACGACGAACCGGAGGTCCTCGACCTGGTTCGCGAAACCTTGGAAGGGTGTGGCTACCTCATCGACACCGCCACCAACAGCCAGGATGCCCTGGCCAAGGTGAAGGATGGCGGCTACGCGATGATCATCCTCGACCTGCTTCTCCCCGACATGAACGGCTTCATCCTGTCGCAGGAGATCAAACGCCTCAATCCCGCGCTGTCGAACCGGATCCTCTTCATATCAGGGATCCTCTTCGGACAGAGCACGGTCGATCACCTCGGCTCGATCGGCGCCGGGTTCCTCAGCAAACCTTTCCAGATCGATTCCTTGATCGAGGCGGTCGACAAGATCGCCAACCGGCGAGCCGGCGCTTAGACGTGCGTCGGGTCCGGCAGCGCGGACCCCTCTGTTAATCGCCCCAGATAACCATCAGCCTCACCTGAGATCGATCGACGCGCCGGCCTGCCGGGCCACGTCGCGAAGATCGTCGATCTGGCGATCGATCAGGGCGATCCGCTTCTCCAGCTCCATGATCAGCGGCCTCACCCTGGTGGCATACCCGAGGCGCGGAGCGAATCCCTGACTGTCCCCGGCGAATCCGGATTCGGAGCCTGCGACCCGTGCCAGCTCGAACTCTCGTTCGGCCTGGAGCGCGACGCGCGTCCCGCGCAACATGTCATAGCTCGCCTGGAAGGGCGCGCTCGACATTTGCTGGATCGCCAAGAGCGGCATGACCGCTGCGGAAGCCTTCTGAATCGCCAATGGCGACAGCTGCCTCAGATCGTCATTCGTGTAGGCGCCTGGGACCGCGAACTTGGCCAGGTCGACGTTGGTGTAGGCCTGCTGGGCGAGCGCGAGTGCGGGCCACAGGCAGGCCCCGAGCACCACAAGACGTTTCATGCTTTCTCTCCTCCCGATGCGCCGCGACCCGCGGGGCGGGACGCGTGGCCGCGTCCGCCCCGTCGATTTCGGGGCCCCCACGAGGCCCTCCTCCCAACCGCCGTGGCGCGAAGTGAGACACATATACGCCGACGGAAGCCGGCCGACAAGCGCTTTCTCGGACCGGAGATCGCCTGGAGTGCTTGGCGCACTTGGCTTTCAGGCAATCAACTCCGCTGTCAACAATCCGTCGGTCGATCCGGCGCAACGACTGGAGAGTGGCCCGCGCGTTGAAACCGTCACGGCCGGCGGCTATAATGCCGCCTCTTCATGAAGAGTCTCCCGACGATGATGAGCAGACCGTACGGGCCCCTCCTGTCCTGGCTTCCGCTGCAATTCCGTTGCGGCTCGGCACCCGCGTGCCGCGGGGCGGTGGGCGCCGCGCTCGCCCTGGCTCTCACGCTCACTGCCGTCGCGGCGGCGCCGGGGATCCCGGAGACGCGCACTCTCCCCAACGGTCTCACGGTCGTTACGATCGAAGATCATGCGCTGCCGTTGGTGGCGGTCAGCCTCTGGGTGCATGCCGGCAGCAAGGACGAGATCGAGACTTCGGCCGGCTACGCCCACTATCTCGAGCACCTGATTCAGCGCGGCACCGGCACGACCGGCCCCTTCGAGTTTCAACGGCTGTCGCAGCGGTGGGGAGGCTCGTTCAGCGTGCGCTCGAACTACGACCGGACCGCGATCACGCTGACGGGCGTGCCTGGGGCGCTCGGAGATCTCGTCGACGCGGCGTCGGCGCTGGCGTTTGGCGCCGCGCTCAAGGACTCGGAAATCGACCTCGAGCTCGGGACCCTGAACCAGGAGATCCACAACTACTATGACATGCCATCATCGGTGATCTTCCTGGAGACGATGCGGCAGACCTTCTCCGGCCACCCGTACCACGCTCCGATGCTTGGGAATTTCCGCACCCTCGGTACCCTGAAGCACGATGCGCTGACCTCTTTCTACCGCAATCTCTACGTCCCGAACAATATGGCGCTGGCGCTTGGGGGCGATTTCGAACCGAAGCGCGCCGCGGAGCTGGTCGAGGCGGCGTTCGGAAAGGTGACGAAGAGCAGCACCCTGGCGCCGAAGCCGCCGGCGCCGACCACGTTTCCCGGCCACACGGACGTCGAGAAGCGGGCCGATGTGAAGGAATCGTGGGTGGCGCTGTCGTTTGCCGCGCCGGGGTACCGCAGCCCGGATCGGGCGGCTCTCGAGGTGATCGCCCTGGCCCTTGGTGATTCGGGGGGCGCGCCCCTGGCGCAGGCGATGCTCCGGGATCAGTCGGGCAACTCGGCGCGCGTCGCCCTCTCGATCCTCGAGGATGCGGGCATGCTCTACATCGCCCTCACTCCCACCACTCCGGAGCTCTCGTACGGCGCCGCCCGCTCGGCCCTCCAGGAGATCGTCGCCTTCAAGAAGCGCGGGTTCAAAGAAGAGCAGTTGCGCGCGCTGGTCGGGAGGATTCTGCGCGACGAAAGGCTGCGCTTCGAGTCGCTCGCGGAGCGGACCTCCGCCCTCGGCGAGGCGGCCCTGTTCGGTGGCGCACGGTACTTCTGGAATCGTCCGGAGCTGTACCGCCGCCTGACGCCGGAGACGATCGCGGCGGTGGCGTCGCGCTGCCTCGTTGCAGACAATCTGAAGCTGGTGATCCTGGTGCCCAAGGAGACCCCGCCCTTCACCGACGCGGCGAAGGAGCGGTTCCACGCCGTCCTCGACGAGCTGGGAGAGTCGCCCAAGGGCTCCTCTCCCGGGTTCGAGCGGGCTCTGTACGCCGGCGAGGAGGGGGCGCGCGTCACCCCGGGGGCGTGGGGCAACCCGCACGATGCCGCCGGGCTTCGTCCCCCGGAGAGGCTGGCGCTCCCCAACGGACTCACCGTCGTGGTCCAGGAGGATCACCGGACCGCGCTGGCGGCGCTCTCGCTGCAGCTTCGGGCCGGCTCTTCATCCGATCCGCCGGGCAAGGAAGGGCTCGCCTCGGTGGCCGGTCGCCTGATCGGCGCCGGCGGAGCGGCCTCTCCGTCCGGGGCGGCCCGGGGCGCGGCGTCGCGGGACGGCGAGCGGCCGCAAGGCCTTCCGGAGATCCAAGTGACGCGCGACCTGACGGAAGTCCGGCTCCTGATCTCCCCGGACGAGCTGAAGGCCGGCGTGGCCTGGCTGGCCGCCGCGGTTCGCCGGCCGGCCAACGATGAGGCTGCCTTCGACGCGGCGCGCAAGGCCAGCCTGGATCTCGTGCGGCGCGGAGCGGACGACCCGATCTCCACCGGCCTGGAGTTGTTCCACGAGAAAGTCTACGCGGGACATCCCTATGCGCACGGCGTGGCCGGCGCGCCCGCGGCCCTGCACTCGCTGACCAGGGAGGATGCCGCCGCCTACCTGTCGCGGCAGGTCCGGCCCTCGAAGGTGGTGCTGGCGGTCGCGGGCGACGTCGCGGCGGCCGACGTCTTCAAGCTCTGCCGCGACCTGGTCGGTGATTGGCAGGAGCCGGCGAAGGTCGGGGAGAAAGAGCCGCAGGGAGAAGCGAACGGGCCGTCTCTCGCCACCTCGGGAGCGCGGGCCGGCGAATTCGTGCGCGGTCTCGTGGCCGCCCAGAGCCGGGTGCTCGTCGGAGTCCCCGGGGTGCCCCTGCGCGACCCCGCCTTCGACACCGTCCGCCTCCTGGGAACGGCCCTCACCCTGCAGGGGTTCGAGGCGATGGTCTTCCGACGCCGTGCCGCCTTCTCCGTCACCGCCATTCCCGAAGGCTTCCGGGACGGGGGCGCGCTGGCCCTCGAGGTCGTGACCACCCCGCAAAGGCGCGACGAAGCCGTCTTCGATCTGCAGCAACTGATGCGACACCTGGCGCTGGAGGAGCTGCCGCAACCGGAGATCGAGTCTCTGGCGCGCATGCAGGCGGGGCGCGAAACCCTCACCGCGCAGGGCGTCCAGGCCCTCGCCAGCACCCTGGCGTATCGCGAGGCGACGGGGCTCGGCGCCTCGAGCTACCGGCGCGCCTTCACCTCGGCCGCCCTGCCCACGCCCACCCAGTTCCGCGAGGCGGCGGAGCGCATCCTGCGCCCGGACTCCTGGATCGTCATCAAGGTCGGGCCCGGCTCCGAATAAATGTCCCGCTCCGCCCACCGCTCTTGCGCTCGAGCCGCACCGGCCCGATCGTCATGGTCCGGTCGATCGCCTTCACCATGTCGTAGATCGCCAGGAGCGCCATGGTGACCGCGACCAGAGCCTCCATCTCGACCCCGGTGGTCCAACGAGTCCGCGTCGTCGCGGTGACCTCGACGCGACGCGATCGGGCGTCGAAGGCGAGATCGACCGCGACATGGTCCAGGGGCACGGCATGACAGAGAGGGATCAGCTCCGCCGTCCGCTTCGCGCCGCCGATCCCGGCCAGCCGCGCCACCGCTCCGACGTCTCCCTTGGGAAGCCGGCCGGAGCGCAGGGCCGCGAACGCCTTGGCGTTCATGGCGATCGAGCCGCGGGCCACCGCTTCGCGCGCCGTCGCCGGCTTGGCGCCCACGTCGACCATCCGGGCCTGTCCCCGGTCATCGAGATGGGTCGCCCGGGCGCGCCTCGGCCGTCGGCTGCGCGGGCGCGCCATCACGCTCGCTTCCCGGCGATGCGGGCTTCGGCGCGCGCCAGATCCTCCGGCCGATTCACGTTGAAGAAGATCTCCGCGCCTCCGAACGGCATGAGCTCTCGCTCCTCGATCACCCGCAACGACACGCCTTCGAGAAACCGATGCGTCGCCCGCTCCCCCGCATCGAGCTGCCGGTCGATCGCCCCGACGCATGCGGTCGTGTAGGCGGCTGCCAGCACCTGCAGGTGGCCCGCGGTCCGCGGGACCACGGCGTCGTAGCGATCCGCCTCGTCGATCAGGAATCGCAGCAGAGCCGCGGGGAGGAACGGCAGGTCGCAGGCCAGGGCGAGCGCCTTCCGGGTGCCACAGGTCGCCAGCCCGTGACGCAGCGCCGGGAGCGGACCGGCACGCTGCGACCGCCCCGGTCCCTCCGCTTCATCGACCCGGCGGCAGCCGGGGACCAGCGCCTGCACCGAAACCGGACCGACGACGAGCGGCTCCCCTCCCGCCTCGCGCACCAACTCGACCGCTCGCGCCAGGAGCGTCCGCCCGGTCAGGAGCAGCGCCGCCTTGTCGCGGCCCATCCGAGCGCTGCCGCCTCCGGCAAGGATCAGGCCGGTCCACACGCCCGGGAGGATATCACGTTAGAATGTCGCCGCCCGTGCGTTGCCTGGATCTGGAAGGGCAATCCGGTGCTGGGCCTGGTGATCGCCCTGGCGATGATCGTCAACCTCTTCGTCGCCGGGCTGACCGGAGCGGCCATCCCAATCGCCCTCAAGTGGTTCCGGCCTGAAGCACCTCGGCTAGGAGCGTGTCCGAGTATTGGCATGGGTCGCGCGCCTGGGGCTTGCGCGTCCCGGGCGAGGCGCGAGGAGGGAACGATGACGATGAGCCACCAGACCGGGGACGATGACTTGCGGAGCGATCGGGATCTGCCGGAGGGCATCCGCTACGACGCCGATCTGGCGGTGCACGAGCCGGCCCCGGTGCCGAGCGAGCCCCTGCGGCCGTCACGCCGCGTCTCGCCGCTCCTTCTTCTGCCTTTCGGTCTCGTGGTCCTGAGCCTTCTCATCTACGCCCTGTTCGGCCTGATCGCTCGCGAAGGCAAGCGGTCGGCGGACTACCTCGAGGAGATCCGGGGGCGGCGCGGGACCGGCTGGCAGACCGCTTTCGAGCTGTCACGTCTTCTGCCGATCGAGAACCCGCAGCAGCGGGACGACCGCTTCGCGCCGCAGCTCATCACCCTGTTCGAGGCTGCGCGCGGTGAGGACCCGAGGCTGCGACGCTACCTGGCTCTCAGCCTCGGGGAAATCCGGGACCCGCGTTCCCTGGAGGCCCTGGAGGGAGCCCTCGCCGACGAGGATCTCCAGACCCGCATCTACGCGGGCTGGGGTCTTGGAGCGCTCCAGGATGCGCGGGCGGTGCCGGCGCTCCTGCCTCTTCTCGACAGCGACGAGGCCGATCTGCGGAAGATCGGCGCCTATGCTCTCGGCGCGCTGCGGGCGCCGGAGGCGGTCGGGCGGCTCCGGGAGCTGCTCAACGATCCCGTCGAGGATGTCGCCTGGAACGCCGCCCTGGCGCTGGCGCGCCAGAGGGATGACGCCGGGCTGCCGCTCCTCGCGCGGATGCTCGATCGCGCCTACCTCGACAGGATCGTCCGCCCGGACGAAGCCGGGAGGCCGCGCCCGCTCAGCGCGGAGCAGAAGGAAGAGGCGATTCTCAACGCGGTGCGCTCCATGGCCGACCTCAAAGACCACCGGCACCTCGACACCCTGCGCTCTCTGCGCGACTCCGACCCGAGCCTGCGCGTGAGGCAGGCCACCCGCGAGGCGCTCGAGGCCCTGAAGCCGCCACGACACTGAGCGACCCGCGCTGGTTGTGGCATGCGACGTTTGAGGGACCCCCGGTGTGCAGCGCCGCGCCCTGCAGTTGCCGCGCACGGGTCCGGGTCGCTGCGCGACCCTCCCCTCGGCTCGCCTCGCTCCCACCCACCGCGCGGTGAAGCGCGCGGTGGGGCCCTGGTCGCTCGGTCTCACACGGCCCGGCGACTGCAGGGCGCGGCGCTTCACATCATGGACCCCTCAGACATCGGGCGGCTTGGCGGACCGCTGCGAGCGGCGCTAACATCCGGTGTCGGAGACGAGCTCGGCGTGACAATCATCCAAGGCGCACGCTCACCGGGGTGCGACGTCCTGCCTGAGCGTCTGATGCTCGTAGTGGCGCGGGCGGAACGTGACCGTCAGCATCGGCGAGGAAACCCCAGCGTGAAGCGCCGCGGCCGGCCAGTCGCCCGGGGGGGGGTGACCGCGCGCCCACGGCCCCCCCCCCCGGGCCGCACCCCGGGGGGGGGGGGCGGGGCGCGCCC
>JBGPLZ010000006.1:0-57741 GCA_041486695.1 Acidobacteriota bacterium
CGACACCTGGTTCTCGTCGGCTCTCTGGCCGTTCTCGACTCTCGGCTGGCCCGAGGCGACGCCCGACCTGGCGCGCTACTATCCCACCACCGTCCTGGTCACCGGCTTCGACATCCTGTTCTTCTGGATTGCCCGGATGATCATGATGGGATTGCACTTCATGCACGATGTGCCGTTCCGCGAGGTTTACATCACCGGTCTCGTGCGTGACGCCGCCGGACAGAAAATGTCGAAGACGCGCGGCAACGTGATCGATCCCTTAGCGTTGATCGAGCGCCACGGGGCCGACGCGCTGCGTTTCACGATGGCAGCCATGGCCACGCCCGGTTCCGATCTGCCCCTGGCGGAAGATCGGATGCTCGGCTATCGCGCCTTCGCCAACAAGCTCTGGAACGCCGCCCGTTTTGTTCTGCTCAATCTGGGCGAGGCTCCTGCCGGAGCCGAGCTGCCCGCCCTTCCGGACCCTGGCCGTCGATCGCTTCCCGACCGCTGGATCCTGAGCCGTCTTTTCCGCATGGAGGGTACCGTCGAATCATCCCTGCGGGAGTTCCGGTTCGATGAGATGGCGAACGCCATCTATCGCTTTCTGTGGCACGAATACTGCGACTGGTACCTGGAGATGTCGAAGCCGGGCGTGCTCTCCGGCGGCCGCGACGCCGCGTCCACGCGCGCGGTACTGGTGAACGTTCTTGAGCGCGTTCTGCGTCTGCTGCACCCGATCATGCCGTTCATCACGGAAGAGATCTGGCAGAAACTGCCGCACCGGGGTGAGACGATCGCCTTGGCGCCCTACCCCGTTTCCGAGCCGGCATGGCTCGACGAGGCGTCCGAGCGCGACGTCTCGCTCCTCATGGAGGTCGTGACCCGCGTCCGCAACCTTCGCGCCGAGCTGAACATCGATCCCGGCCGGCGCCTGCGCCTCCTTTATCACACCTCCGACCGTGTGATCGCCGATACTCTGGCCGGTTCCGAGGCGATCGTGATGGCGCTCGCGCGCCTGGATGGGATGGTGCCTGTGGATCGCCTCGACCGGGAGGGCGCCTGCGTGCGGGCCGTCGTGGCGGGATGTGATCTCGCGGTTCCCCTGTCGGGGATTGTCGATCTCGACGGCGAGCGCCGGCGCCTGCAACGCGAAATCGACAAGCTCTCCAGGGAAGAGGAGGGGCATGCCAAAAAGCTCGCGAACGCCGACTTCCTGAGCAAGGCGAGGCCCGAAATCATCGACAAGGAACGCCGGATCGCCCTGGAGCTGCAGGAAAAGATCGCGCGTCTGGCCCGCACGCTGCAGTCCTTGAGATGAGGCCTGCCGCAGGCCTGTGCCTTGACCCCCTGGATCGGCTGTGGGAGAATCCGCTCACCGATGATCGACCCGCAGAGCCTCGCGAAGACGGTGCGGGCGGCCCTGGATGAGGACCTCGGAGCGGGTGATCTCACGTCGCGCCTCGTGGTCCCCCTGGACGCCCGCGCCCTCGGGCGAATCGTTGCCCGCGAGAGCCTCGTCGTCGCAGGGATGGAGGTCGCACGCGAGGTCTTCCGTCAAGTCGATCCTGCGATGATCCTGCGGCCGGAGGCCAGGGACGGTGACACGCGGGAGCGTGATTCGTCCCTCGGCTCCGTGGAGGGCGCGGCGCGATCGATCCTGGCGGGCGAGCGCACGGCCCTCAATTTCCTGCAGCGTATGTCAGGCATCGCGACCATGACCCGCCGTCTCGTGCGGCTGGCCGCCGGGAGCGGTGTCGAAATCGCCGACACCCGCAAGACCGCCCCCGGCCTGCGCGCGTTCGACAAGGAAGCGGTGCGGGCGGGAGGCGGAACGAACCACCGGGCCGGACTCTATGACGCGATCCTGATCAAGGACAATCACTGGCGCCTCGCCGGTGGGGTGGGGGAAGCGGTGCGCCGGGCCCGGGCTGGCGCCCCCGGAACGCCGGCGGCGGGGAAGCCGATCGAGATCGAGGTCGGGACGATCGAGGAGGTCGAGGAGGCGCTGTCGGCAGGAGCCGAGGCTCTGCTGCTCGACAATATGGATCCCGCCACCCTCGAGAGCTCGGTGCGCATCGCGCGCGGCCGCGCCTTCCTTGAAATATCGGGCGGCGTGCGCGAAGCAGACATCGCGCGCCTCGTCCGGACCGGCGTCAACAGGATCTCCCTCGGCGCCCTGACTCATTCGGTGCGCGCCGCGGACATCGCCCTGGAGGTGGGACCCGCATGAGCGCCAAACCGACCGCGCCCGAACGATCCGCCGGCGACGCGCTGCGCCCTCCCGACCCCCCGGTCTCCGAGGTCAGTCTCCTGACCCCGGCAGCGCTGCAAAGGCTCCTCCGATCGCCGGTCTTCGGACATCGCATCTTCTACTACGAGACTCTCGGCTCGACGAATGACCGTGCTCTCGAGCTGGCGGCCGCCGGCGAAGTCGAAGGCGGGCTGGTGCTCGCCGAGGAGCAGACCTCTGGTCGCGGACGGCGCGAGCGGACCTGGTCGTCCCGCCCCCGTCTCGGCATTTACGCCTCGCTCATCCTGCGACCGGAGATCGCCGCGCCGCGCACGCCTCTCTTCACGTTTATGGCCGCGGTGTCGGTCGCGGAGGCCTTGCGCGAAGTCGCCGGCATCGAGGCCCGGATCAAATGGCCGAACGATGTCCGGAGCGGAGCCCGGAAGATCGCCGGGATCCTCGGAGAATTCCGGGGCGGCGAACCGAAGATCCGCGAGATGGTCGTCGGCTTCGGCGTCAACGTCAACCAGCGGAGCTCGGACTTCCCGCCCGATCTCGGAGATCGGGCCACGTCCGTGCGGATGGAACGGGGGGAGAGAGTCGACCGGGCTCCGATCCTGGCGGCGATCCTCGAAGGGTTCGAACGGCGGTATGCGCGGATGCTGCGGCAGGGGCCCGCCGACCTGCTGGGTGAATGGGCCGGGCTCTCCGCGGTCAGTCCGGGGGAGAGGGTCATGGTCGAGGGTCCCGGAGGACGCTCCGAGGGAATGGTGCGAGGGGTCGACGAGGAGGGGGCCCTGCTGCTCGAGGGAGCGGGGGGCGTTCCCCTGCGGGTACCCTTCGGCGAGATCGTGGAGCCGATCTAATGCTTCTGGTGATGGACGTCGGCAATTCCAACACCGTTCTCGGTGTCTACGACAAGAAACGGCTCGTCGCCCACTGGCGGCTGACCACCGTGCGCGATCGAACCGTGGATGAATACGGCATTCTGGCGCGCAACCTCCTCTCCCTTGCCAGTCTCGACGCGGGCGCGATCGATGCCGTGATCATCTCCTCGGTCGTCCCGCCGCTCAACAGCGTGCTCGAGGCGATGGCGCGCTCCTATTTCAATCTCAAGCCCCTGTTCGTCGAGCCGGGGATCAAGACCGGCATGCCGATCCTCTACGACAATCCGCTGGAGGTCGGCGCCGATCGCATCGTGAACGGTGTGGCCGCGTATGAGCGTTACAAAGAGGCGCTGATCGTCGTCGATTTCGGGACCGCCACGACGTTCGATGCGATCACCTCCAAGGGAGAGTATCTCGGCGGCGCGATCGTCCCGGGTCTGACGATCTCGGCGGAGGCATTATTCCAGCGCGCGGCCCGTTTGCCCCGGGTGGACATCCGCCGGCCGCCGAGCGTGATCGGGCGGAACACGGTCCACAGCCTGCAGTCGGGTCTCTTCCATGGCTATCTGAGCCTGGTGCAGGGAATCCTGGCCCGTATGCGGCAGGAGATGGGCGCGCCGGCCCGCAGCATCGGCACCGGGGGACTGGTGACGCCGCTCGAAGCCGACTTGCGCACCATCCTCGACGATCTCGACCCCAACCTCACTCTCGAGGGCCTGCGGCTGCTCTACGAACGCAATCGATGAACGCGGCGGACGACGCCGACGAGTATGTCCGCGCCATCGAGGAAGAGTTCGTTCGGAGACGCGGGGCGGCGTTGCTCCTCTCGCCTAAGGACTGGGCCCTTATCGGATCGTGGCGCGAGGCCGACATACCCCTGCGTCTCGTCCTCCAGGCCATCACCAATGTCTTCGACAACTTCGTGCTGCGCGCGTCGAGCGGCCGCCGCATCAACTCACTCTCCTATTGCCGGCAAGAGGTGCTGGCCCTCCATGACCTCTATAAGAGCCTGCGTGGGGTGGAGGCCGGACGGCCCGCGGAAGACGTCACGGCCCCGGCGACAGGTCGTTTGCTGGCGCGCCACCTCGGCCGCCTGCACCGCCGCGTGCGCCAGGCCATGGCCCGAGCTTCGGAGGACGGCCGGGACGCCCTGGTGGCGGCGCTGGCGTTGTGCGGATCGGAGCTGAAGCGGCAGCGTGCCGGCGCCCGGGCGGGCTCGATCGATCCGCTGCGACTCGACGCCGAGCTGCGCGCCCTCGATGCGCGTCTCCTGGACGCGGGGAGAATCGCGCTCCCGCAGGAGGCGATCGACACGATCGAGGCGCAGGCGGATCGCGCCCTCGCCTCCGAGCGGTCACGCATGACCGTCGAGGCGTACGATGCGACTCGAGCCGCGTTCGTGGCGCGCTCTATGCGCGAGCGCTTCGCTTTCCCGCGATTGACCCTGTTCGACTGACGGCCGCTTGACCCACCGGCCACCGGCCGGTACGATGCACGCTCGGCGTGGAGAGCCGCTCACGGGGCTTCCACGTGCGCCCTGCCGCTGCCGTCCCCGCATCGAGTGCCGGAGTGCGGGCTCTCGCAGCCGCGCTCTGCGTCGCAACCGGCGCGGCCCTCTGGCGAGCGCCGCTGGCCGCGCTGCGCAGCGTGGTCCCGGCGCACGTCGGCCTGCTGCTGGCGATGGTGGCACTCGCGCCACGCCCGCGGACGCGCACCACGGCCATCCGTCCAGCCCTCGACCTGATTCTTCCGTTCCTCTCCGGGATCATGGCCGCGGCGTTCCACCAGGGACTCGACCCGGCGCCGGCACTGCTGCGTTCATGGATCGGCGCGGGATACGAGTTCTCAACCATGCCCGTCGCCCTGCGGGTTCGTCTGGTCGATCGACAGGATCTACCGGGCGACCGGGAGGCGCTCATCGTCGAGATCCTGCACTACCGCGTGAGCGGTTCGCGGATTCTCGACGGAACACCTTCCGCGCCCTTGCGCGCGCGCCTCACGCTCTCGCGGGCCCCGATGGATGGCATGCCTGCCTGCCGGGTTGGCGATCTCCTCGATTTGACGGCCCGGCTGGGCCCGCCGCGTCGCTTCCGCAACCCGGGATCCTTCGACTATGCAGCCTATCTGGAAGCGCGTGGGGTGGCGCTGGTGGGGACGATCAAGAGCCCACGTCTCGTCCGGGTGGTGCGACGACCGGCGCTTTCATGGAGGCGTCTCCTCGCGGAAGCGCGAGGGGCCATCGTGACCGCAATCGCGCGATCGGCGGCGAGGGAGGATCCGGCCACCGCGCCGTTTCTCTCGGCCCTCCTCGTAGGGGAGCGGGAGGAGCTCTCGCCCTCCTTCGAGAGGGCGCTGATGCGGGCGGGCGTCTACCACATCGTGGCGCTCTCGGGCCTCAACGTGGCCGTGATCGCCCTCCTCGGAGGACTGCTGTTGCGGCTCCTGCCGCTGTCCTCGAACCTCCGGAGACTCGGGCTGCTCCTCCTGATCCTCCTCTACTGGGGACTGGCGCGTGAGAGCGGCTCCATCGTCAGGGCGGCGCTGATGGCGACCCTGTACATCGCGGGCGGCCTGGCGGGGCGCCACGTGAGCGTTCTCGGCGCGGCCGGCGTCGTCGGAAGCCTGATCCTGATCTGGAGGCCAGCCTTCATCGAAGATGCCGGCTTCCAGCTCAGCATGGCGGCGACTTTGGGTCTCATCCTCCACGGCGCCCCCTTCGCGACCCGTCACCGCCCGCAGCGCTCTATGATCGATCGCGTCATGGGCCGCCTGGCGGCGTCGCTCCGTCTCTCCGGGGCGGCTTTCGTGGCTACCACGCTGCTCACGGCGCTGCATTTCCAGAGGCTCGCGCCGGTGGCCCTGCTGGCGAACCTCGTCGCCGTGCCGATCGCCAACCTTCTGCTCGTTCTGGCCCTGGCGATCGCGCTCTGTTCGCCGTTCGCCCCCATCCTGGCCATGTATCTGGCCGGGGTGGCCTCGCCGCTCATCGCGCTCCTTGTTGCCGCCGCGAAGATGCTCTCCGCCTGGCCGGGAGCGTCGTTCCAGGTCCTGCCCCCTCCCGGAGCCTTGGTCACGTTCGCGGGTGACGCCCTGGTCCTGGGAGGGACGCTGGCGCGGCGCGGCTCCAGGCCGGCAGCATTTCTGGTCGTGACCCTGGGCGTTCTCTGGACCGCCGGCCTCGGCCGGGCCCAGCGCTACCCGGAGGGGCTCGAGGTGACGGCGCTGGACGTCGGCCAGGGAGATGCCATCCTGGTGCGGCTGCCCGAAGGTCAGACGCTGCTGGTGGACGCCGGCGGCCTCGGTCGAGGCGATTTCGACATCGGCGAGAAAGTCGTCGCGCCCGCCTTGCGAACCATGGGGATCCTGCATCTCGACCTCCTGGCGATCACCCACGCCCACCACGATCATCTCGGGGGTGCGGCGGCGATCCTGGAGGATTTCCGGCCGTCGGCGGTGTGGCTCGGCAGGATGCCGGAAGACAATCCGGAGGTCGAACGTCTTCTGAGCCTGGCCAGCGCGCTGCTGATTCCCGTGATCACGCCCCGTCGCGGCGTGGAGATGACGATCGGCAGCACGCGGGTCGAGATCTTGAACCCCGGCCCCGGGGTGGGGGCGTCGGGTCCGGCTCGAAACGATGATTCGCTGGTGTTGCGAATCCTCTTCGGAAGGCGGGCGGCGCTCCTGACTGGAGACCTGGAGCTTCCAATCGAGTCGATCCTGGTCAGGGACGGGTGGGCCCTGCAGGCGGATCTCCTGAAGGTGGGCCACCATGGGAGCCGAACCTCCTCGAGTGGTCCGTTCCTGGACCGAATACGGCCGGTCCTGGCTCTGATCTCGGTAGGAGCGGGGAACCCTTGGGGACACCCCGATCGCGACATACTGGTCCGGCTTGCACGCCTGCCGGCCTCCATTCATCGCACCGATCGCGACGGTGCGGTGAGCTGCCGGACCGACGGAATCGGACCCTGGCGTTGCGGACCCGCGGGAGCGACACCGGACCTGACGGAGGCGATCAGCGGCCCTGATCAGAAAGGACGATGGGAACCGGAATGAAGCAGAGGATGAAGATCAGAAGAGCCGCCACGGCGATGAGAAGGCGGCCGCTTCCGAGCCGGTCGGTCTCGTCCAGGGTCGGCGGATGCCCGAGTCCCAGGATGGCGAACAGGATCCCCAGGGTCACGAGATGATACCCGCCGGTCACGAGGCCCAGGACGATCATCACAGGACAGCCGTAGCGGGACACCCACCGGTGCAAACGGACGGAGATCGCGTAAAGGACATGCCCGCCATCGAGCTGGCCGATGGGCAGCAGATTGAGAGAGGTGGCGAGCAGTCCGACCCAGCCGGCGACGAAGACCGGATGGAGATTCACCGAGACCTCCGGACCGGCCCCGAAGAAGAGGCGAAAGAGAAGATCGAGAAGCAGGCAACCTCCCAAGACGATCGTCTCGCCGCGTGGGGGCTGCTGGACGACCGTCGAGAGGGACAAACCGAGGATTAGAACGGGCACGGCGACGACGAATCCGGCAATCGGACCGGCAACCCCCACGTCGAAAAGGGCCCGGCGGTTGGTGAAGGGGGAGCGGATCCGGATCACGGCTCCGAAGGTGCCGAATAGAAATGGGGACGGCAGGAAGAACGGCAGCGTCGCCTCGATCCCGTAGAGGCGGCAGGCCACATAGTGGCCCATCTCGTGCGTGCCGAGAATCACGATGATGCTCAGGCTGTAGGGAAGGCCGAGGCTCCAGTAGGAGGGGCTTCGCAGGATGTCATAGAGGGTCGCCCAGGAATGGTCGTCGACGGTCAGCAGCGTCCCGGCGACGAGTGTGGTGACCACGGTTGCCAGAAAACAGATGAGGTTGACGAGCCGGGGCAGCGGAGGGCGGCGGGGGCGCACTGCAGGTATCGGTTCCACTCCGGCATTCTACAGCGGGGGAGACGGGGCCGATCAGGGAGCTGCCCGCGCTCCTCCCGGACAGACTTCTAGCGCAGGCTGCGCAGATTCTTGCCCGGCTTGAAGCGAATCGTCTTGCCGGGAGGGATCCGTACCTCGGTGCCGGTCCGCGGGTTGCGGCCGATCCCCTTCTTACGCGGTTTGACCTGAAAGACTCCGAAGCCGCGCAGTTCAATGCGCTCGCCGCGCCGCATCGACTCCTTCATGGCGTCGAGGATCGCTTCGACGGCCACCACCGCTTTGACGCGGGTAATCTCAGCGCTTCTGGCGACGCTGTTGATGATATCGGTCTTGATCATCCGCCCGGCCTCCCAATCCTCGCCAAAACGCTGTAACTTACTGAAAGTATAGGAAGGTAGCTCCTCTCTGTCAAGCTCGGCCTGCTGTAGTGGTGTGATATATTTAATTCTCCTTAAAAGACTTGTGCTCTCCGTCTGAGGAACCGCCCGCATGCCGCACCCCATCGTTGCAATCGTCGGCGCCCCAAACGTCGGGAAGTCAA
Source organism: Acidobacteriota bacterium (assembly GCA_041486695.1). GTDB lineage: Bacteria > Acidobacteriota > Polarisedimenticolia > Gp22-AA2 > Gp22-AA2 > JBGPLZ01. The sequence goes on from JBGPLZ010000006.1 coordinate 8,556, forward strand.
CTCTTTTCAATCGGATCCTGGGACGGCGGCGGGCGATTGTCTCCGATCTCCCGGGCGTGACTCGCGATCGAAACATGGCGACCTGTGACCTTCACGGCCTGGCGATCACGCTGGTCGATACGGGCGGCGTGGTCCTGGGGGAGACCGACGATTTGACCCAGCGCGTCAGGGCCGAGGCCTTGAAGGCCGTCGAGGAGGCCGACCTTATCCTCTTCGTTCTCGACGCCCGGGCCGGCCTGACGGCGACCGAGCGGGAAGTCGCGTCGATTCTGCGCCGGTCCGGGAAGCCGATTCTCATCGTGGCGAACAAGGTCGACGCGGCCTCGCTCGAAGGGATCGAATTCGATCTCTATCAGCTCGGTCTGGGCGAGATCCTGGCGGTCTCCGCCGAGCAGGGGCGAGGGTTCGACGAGCTGGTCGAGCGGATCCGCGAGGTCCTGCCCCGGACCGAATTCGTGGCGGCGCCCGAGGCGGTGCCGATCGCCATCCTCGGCCGTCCAAACGTCGGGAAATCGTCCCTGTTCAACCGGATCGTCCGGAAGGAGCGTGCCCTGGTCTCGGCCGCGCCGGGAACGACGCGCGATCCGGTGGAGGACACCTTCGTCCACGCGGGTGTGACCTACAGGATCGTCGATACCGCGGGGATCAGGCGTCGCTCGGGGCGCGGGGAGGAGGTCGAGCGGATCAGCGTGATGAAAGCCCGCCAGGCGATTCGCGAGGCGGAGATCACCATCGCCATGATCGATGCCTCCGAGGCGGTCGGCCACCAGGACCTGGCGCTTCTCGGCCTGCTGGGCGAGGGGCGGAGCCCGGCGGTGCTGGCCGTGAATAAGGTGGACCTCCTCCCCGAGCGCGGCCCCGCACTGGAGGAGAAGCTGGCAGAGATCCGTTCGACGGTTCGGTTCTCGCCGCATATCCCCGTCGTGGGGCTCTCGGCCCTGACCGGCAGCGGAATCGATTCGCTCATGGAGACCGTGGACGCTCTGCGACAGGAGATCCACCGGCGCTTCCCGACCGCCGAACTGAATCGCGCCCTGGCCGCGATCGTCGACGAGAAACAGCCACCCGCCGACCGCGGGCGCCCGGTCCGTTTTTATTACCTCACCCAGGTAGGCGAGGCTCCTCCCCGCTTTCTCGTGTTCAGCAATGGTCGCAGGGTCGACGCCACCTATCGCCGCTACATGGAGGGCCGCCTGCGCGTTCGCCTCGGTCTCATCAGGGCCCCTCTCGCTCTCGCTTTTCGTCGCGGCCGCGCGTCGCGTTGACTCCCCCTGGGGGGGATGCTATATTCGCGGCCTGCGGAGACCGAATGGTTCTCTTCAACTATTCGACCCGCGAGCTGACGGCCAAGATCGTTTACTACGGCCCCGGGCTCTGCGGGAAGACCACGAACCTCCAATACATCTACGATTCGCTCCCCGACAATGTGAAGAAGGGGAAGATGCTGTCTCTGGCCACCAAGACCGATCGGACGCTGTTCTTCGATTTCCTCCCGATCGAGCTCGGGATGATCCGCGGTATGAAGACGCGCGTCCAGCTCTATACCGTCCCGGGGCAGGTCTTCTACAACTCGACGCGCAAGCTGGTGCTGAAAGGGGCCGACGGCGTGGTCTTCGTCGCCGATTCCCAGTCCAAGATGCTCGAGGCCAATGGGGAGAGCTACAAGAACCTCGAGGATAACCTGCGCGAGATGGGAATTCACATCGAAGAGATCCCTCTGGTGATGCAGTTCAACAAGCGCGATCTCCCCAACCTCGCTTCCATCGAGGAGATGAATACACAGATCAACCGGCACAACGCGCCGTTCTACGAATCCGTGGCGACGACCGGGATCGGCGTCGAGGACACCCTCAAGGCGATCACCAAACTGGTCCTGAATAATCTGGCGGCGAAGTATCGCCTCGAAGGGGCGCCACCGGCCGAAACGGCGACCCCGGCCCGCCCGGCGACGGCGCCACGCGCCGCGGCTCCGGCTCCCAAGCGACCGTCCGCCCCCGCCGAGGATCTTGCTCTCGACGCCCTGGAGATCGAGGATGAGGCTCCGGTGGTGGCGCCGCCACGGAAGGCGGCGCGCCCCGGCGTGCCGGTCAGCGCCCGCGTCGAGGAGATTTTCGATCTCGGAGATGCCATCGATCTCGCCGAGGAGGGCGGCGGTGCTTCCGACGCGATCGATCTCGGTGAGGAGCTGCTTCAGGAGCTTGACGAGGAGCCGGTGGCCGTGGCCGCCCCGCAGCTCCAGGAGAGGCGTGGAGGCGGAGTTCGCCCGCCCACCGCTCCGCTGCGCGCCGTGCCGGCGCGCGCGGCCTCCAGCCCCGATGACGCGCTCGATCTCGACGAGCCGATCGAGCTCGGAGACGGTTGGGAACCCCAGGAAGCGAAATCGGCCCTTTCTCCGGAAAGCCTCGATCTCGGCGTTGTGGCGCCGGGAGAGGAGCGCACTCTCGAACTCCCCGTCAGCGCGCGAGTCGACGGCCGGACGGTCCGCCTCAAGCTGAGGGTCACGATCCGGTTGACTCGCTGAGAGACGCCTCCACCATGGAGCCCGGCGACCTCCCGCCCGCCTCTCAGCCTGTCCCGGCGCCCGCCCTCCGGCCGGCTCCGGAGCAGCGCGAGATGGCGTTGATCCTGGGGCTGGCTTTCTTCCTCAATCTCGCGATCGGGACCCTCCTCGAGATCGCCAACCTGCGTCTCGGTCTCGTGGCGGCCCAGATGTTGTTCATCGCCGGCCCGGCCCTGGCGGCAATCCGCTGGTTTTACCTCGATCCGCGCGTGGTCCTTCCCCTGGGACCCCCGGCCGGACGGGGAGCCGCCGCCGCCATCCTCGGGACTCTCGGACTGAACCATCTTCTCAATATCATCGGGTCGTGGCAGGAGCGCATCTTCCCGACGCCCGAGGCCATCCGGGTCTTCTTCAGCTCCCAGTTCACCTACCGAAACCCGTTCGATTTCGCCTGCATCCTGCTCGCCTTCGCCGTGGTCCCGGCCGTGTGCGAGGAGATTCTCTTCCGCGGCTTCCTGCAAAGCGGTCTGGTGCGCCGGTTCGAAAGCCCCCGGCTTGGCGTCGCGCTCACCGCTCTCGTGTTCGCCGGTTTTCATCTCGATCCGTGGCGTTTCACCGGAGTCCTGGTCCTCGGCCTCTTCCTTGGAGCTCTGGCGCAGAGCACCGGCACGCTGCTCCCGAGCATGATGGCGCACGCCCTCAACAACATCCTGTCGATCACCCTGGCGTCGACCAGCGGCGCCCTCGAGGATGCGCCCGCCTCTCTCGCGGGAGCCGTGACCGCCTTGCTGCTGACCGTCTCGGCGTTGGTGCTCCTTCGGCGGCGGCGCGCGTGAAGCGACGTGATGTGCGTGCTATACTTTTTTGCCACGAGCCCGATGGCTCAGTCGAAGGAGGATTCCAGATCATGCGAAGCATCCGCGCCGCGATTCTCGGCACCACTCTTTGCCTCGGGTTCGTCGCGCGCGCGGTCGCCGAGGAGCCACCGCTGTTCAGCGCCTATCCCTCCTACAGCGCCAAGTTCAACATCGGCAGTGAGAAATTCTCGCTGGTCACAAGCGTGGTGGTCTACAACATCAGTGGCCAGCTTTTCACCGATGTCAGCTTCAAGCAGAGCTATCCTGACGGCGTGACGGTCAAGGAGACCTACCAGAGAGACGCCGGCACCGAGGCCACCGGGGAGCAGTCGTCGGCCCGCAAGGTTGAAGGGAATGTCTTCTACGCCAACATGGCGACCTTCAAGAACCGCCAGTATGTGGTCATCTTCAACGAGCTCGAACTGGCGCGGCGCCTGCGTGAAATCACCTTCCCCGGGGTCGAGGTCAGCTACACCGACCCTCAGGGACAGAAGCACACGACCAAGCTCCAGGACAGCACGTACGATTTGTTCATCTATTCCAACGTCGTCGGCGGCCTCGAGCGCTTTCTGAGGAAATACAACAACATCGACTTCGATTTCGCCAAGGCGGTCCCCGATCGGAAGGACTGGGAGTTCGCGCCCATCGCCGCCAGCTCCCAGGGCCGCTTTCCGACCGGGGTCATCGGCACCTTCCCGGGCGAGGACCAGTACAACGGCTATTTCCGGATCCGCAGCGGCCCTCCGGGCGACAGCCTGCAGCTGCTCGTCGCTTACAAGGCGACCAAGAAGACCGAGCGCATCGCGGACAAGGATGCTCTCATGAAGAAGCTGCACGAATATCTGCGGTGGTGCGGCGAGTTCGACGTTATGCCCGATGGGCTCCAGGTGACGCAGGGCGAGTGGAGGAAATACAAGGACTCCTGGATCGTCGAGGGCCGCTGGCGCGACACGCTCAAGAATCGACTCGGCGAGGGCATCCTGAAGGCGCGTGTCTTCTATGCGTCGCGTGAGGATGTGGAGTACTACATCCTGGCGCTCGCCCACGGCCGTGGCTTCGGTCCGGAGGGAAGCATGACGCCCGCCCCCGAAAAAGAAGCCAAGCTGGCGGTGGAGCTCGAGCGTCTGCTGGACTCGTTCAAGTCGGACATCGTTCCGCTCTCCTACGAGCGCCGCCACTGAGGTCGCTGGGCGACGGGCTGTGATCCGGGCGGCGATGCTGCCTTAAGGGGCTGAGTCGGGAGCCGGCGAGGAACTCGGCGGAGAGTTGGCGGGCTCGCTCCCGGCCGGAGTGACGGGGACCGGCGGGGGCTGGGGGCCGACAACGATTTCGGCCGTGAAGACTTCGATCTTGGCCCCCTGCTTCCAGGCCCCTGCAGGCAACGCCGCCTGACGGCAGAGTTCGTCGAGGGTCCTCTCCGGACTCCAGCCCTTCGAGGCCGCCTGGCCCGGCAGGAAAAGGGCGCGGCGTCCCCATTTCTCCAGGAAGACACCCTGCCTTTCGATCTGAATGTCACCCGGCCCCGAGACGGTGGACCGCCCCCCGAGAACGGAGATCTCCACCGTCGTGTCCGCAAGGTCCCGGTTCGTCAACGGCACGAAACGGGGATCGCGCGTGGCCGCCCGACGGGTGAAGAAAATCACCTGTTGATAGAGCGGCCGGGTCGCTTCGATCTCTCCCTGGTTGCCGCGCGGCTCGCCTCCCGTGCGCAGGGTGACGAAGCAGCCGCGTGCCGCTTGGAGCCGCGGCGTCAGAGCGTATTCCTCGAGATCGCGGTCCCGAATCGGGTGATCGGTCAGGTGCCCCGTCAGCGTCCGCCAGGCGAGACGCAGCAGGGTGTCCCGCTCAGCGGCCTCGAGCGGTCCCTGGAGATCCACCGGGGGCAGGGCCTCGGGCACGGAGGCGCTCTCGGCGGCGGGCGAAGGGGCCGGCGCCGCCGCACCCTCCGGGTGTGCAACGTCCGCGGCCCGGGCCTGAGAAACCACCGACGGGAGCAGGAGCGCGCAGGCGAGCAAGAGGGCCCAGAGGGCGAAGAAGCGCACGATGAATTGACTATAGCATCGAGGCTGCGGACCGGCAAGGCGGCGCAGGCCGGCCCCGGACTGGCTTTGCGGCACGATTGACGGCCCCGCAAGCCATGTTATAATCCTGACCTTCTTCAGCCCGGATCCACAATCCAGTAAGGAGCGACGGACTCTCATGCGAAAGCCGGCGGACGTGTTGAAGTTGATCAAGGACAACGACGTCAAGATCGTGGATCTGCGTTTCATCGACCTTCCGGGCCTCTGGCAGCACTTCTCGGTCCCCTCGCACCAGGTGAGCGAGGCTTCATTCGAGGATGGGTTCGGGTTCGACGGCTCCAGCATTCGCGGCTTCCAGGCGATCAACGAGAGCGACATGCTGGTCGTGCCCGACGCGGACACGGCGTTCCTCGATCCGTTCACCGAGGTCCCCACTCTCGCTCTGATCTGCAACGTCGTCGACCCGCTGACTCGCCAGCGCTACAACCGCGACCCGCGCGGCATCGCGCAGCGCGCCGAGAACTACCTCCAATACACCAAAATCGCCGACACCGCCTTCTTCGGCGCCGAGGCGGAGTTCTTCATTTTCGACGATGTCCGTTTCGACCAGAACTCCCACAGCGCCTACTATTACGTGGATTCGGTGGAAGGTCAGTGGAACTCAGGGAAAGCCGAGGGTCCGAACCTCGGCTACAAACCGCGGCACAAGGAAGCTTACTTCCCCTTGCCCCCTCACGATCATTTCCAGGACCTGCGCACTGAGATGGTGCTGAACCTCGAGCGCTGCGGGTTGATCGTGGAAGCTCATCACCACGAAGTCGCGAGCGGCGGCCAGATGGAGATCGACGTCCGATATGCGAGCCTGACCCGCTGCGCCGACAACATGACGGTCTACAAGTATGTGGTGAAGAACACAGCGGTCAAGCGCGGGCGGACGGTCACCTTCATGCCCAAGCCGCTGTTCGGCGACAACGGCACCGGAATGCACTGCCATCAGAGCCTCTGGAAGGGCGGCAAGAACCTGTTTGCGGGAGAGGGCTACGGCGGCTTTTCCGAGATGGGGATGCACTACATCGGCGGCTTGCTCAAGCACTCGCCGGCTCTGGCCGCGATCATCGCCCCGACGACCAACTCGTATAAGCGCCTGACCCCCGGCTTCGAAGCGCCGGTCAACCTGGCCTACTCGCGGCGCAATCGTTCCGCCGCAATCCGGATCCCGATGCTCTCCACTGACCCGAAGACGATTCGCCTCGAGTACCGTCCGCCCGATCCCTCGTGCAATCCCTATCTGGCCTTCTCCGCGATGCTCATGGCGGGGCTCGACGGCATCGAGAAGAAAATCGATCCCGGCAAGCCGCTGGACAAGGATATTTACGGCCTCGGGCCTCAGGAGTTGAAGGGGATTCCCTCGCTGCCGGCCTCTCTGGACGAGGCTCTGCGGCATCTCGAGGACGACCACGAGTTCCTTCTCAAAGGAGACGTCTTCAGCGAGGACAACATCCGGCTCTGGATCGACTACAAGCGCGAGCGCGAAGTCAACCCGATGCGCCTGCGGCCGCATCCCTACGAGTTCGCGCTCTACTTCGACATCTGATCCGGCGTCGCCGCGTATCGTCCCGCATCTACCGGGCGCCTCGGGATCCGGGCCGAACGAGGAGCGTGTGAACGAGTTGGCGGACCTCCTGTCGGCACACCTCGCACCTGGCGAGGCGGAGCGTCTGGCGAATCAGGTGGCGCGCCTTCCCGATCCGCGCGCGGCCCTCGAAGCCCTGCGGCAGCTTCCGCCGGAGCGTGTTCCGCTCGACGCCTGGCGGCTGCGAGCCTTCCTGACCATCACGGGCTCGAGCCCCTTCCTCGGCCATCTGCTGCGGCGGGATCCTGGCGCGCTCGACGTGATCCCCGCCGGTGGTCCACCGCGTGGACCGCGCACGCGGGAGGACCTCGAGGAGGATCTGGCCCGGTTTCAGGCGCTGCACGCCACCGACGACGCTTCCACCGTGCTGCGCCGCTTCAAGCAACGGGAATATCTCCGCATCGCTCTCCTTGACCTGCTGGGCACCACCGATCTGCCCGCCGTGACCCGGGCGCTGTCGCTGCTCGCCGATGTCCTCCTCGATCGGGCGATCCGTATCGCGTGGAGCCGCCTCGAAGCGCGCTTCGGAAGGCCGATCAGCCGCGATGACCAGGGCCACCCCGAAGACGCCACCTTCACCATCCTGGCCCTGGGGAAGCTCGGTGGTGAGGAGCTGAACTACAGCAGTGACATCGACCTGCTTTATCTCTTCTCACGAGATGGAGAAACGACCGGGATGGGCCGGTTGGGCGAGGGAGTGATCGGCAACCGGGCCTTCTTCACCCGCCTGGCGGGCGAAGTGACGCACTTGATCGCCGGGGAGGATCCCGAGGGCCAGGTGTTCCGGGTCGATCTGGGACTCCGGCCGGGAGGCCGGGACGGCAACTTGGTGATCTCGCTGTCGGCAGCGGTGGCCTACTATGGAACCTGGGCGCAGGCGTGGGAGCGACAGGCCCTGATCAAGGCGCGGCCCGCCGCCGGAGACCGGACGCTCGGGCATCGCTTCCTGTTGCAAGTCGAAAAGCTGGTCTATTCGCGCGATCCCGATCCTTACCTGGCCCTCGAGATCGGAGCGATGAAGGACCGCATCGACGCGAGGCTCTCGGCGGAGGGCCGGGCCGACGTCGACATCAAGCTCGGCCGGGGCGGCATCCGCGAGATCGAGTTCGCGACCCAGGCCCTGCAGCTGATGCGCGGCGGCGGCGATCACTGGCTTCGGGAGGGGAACACCCTCCTGGCGCTGCATCGTCTCGCGGACAAAGGCTACGTCGCCTATGAGGAATACGCCGCACTGGCACGCGCTTATGTCTTTCTCCGCCACCTGGAGCATCGTCTTCAGCTCGGGGAAGACCGCCAGACCGCGACGCTGCCGACGTCGGAGTCGGCGTTGCAGAGTCTGGCTCGATCGATGCCGCTCGGCGAGGTGCCGCGAGGCGGGGAAACCGACGCTCTTCTCGAGTCTCTGGAGGCTCATCGCAGGACGGTGCGTGCCTTCTATGACTCGGTCGTCGGCAGGGCGGCTCAGAGGGGACTCGAGGAAGCGCGACCAGATCCATGGCTCGACCGGATGGATGACGACGCTCTCACCGCGATCCTGCATCGATCGGGGCTGCCGCACCCCGAAGTCGCGCTCCGGCCCGTCAAGACGATCCGCCGTCATCTCCAGGCGGCCGCGGCCTCGCAGGAGATCCGGCGGGCGCTTCAAAAGGCAGGACCGAGCTTGCTCCAGGAGGTGGCTCGAACGCCCCATCCGAGGCGCACGCTCGACAATCTCGAGAAGCTCCTGGCATCGGTGGCCGTCACGCCCGAGCGTCTGCTGCGCTTCGTGTCGCGTCGCGAAAGCCTCGCTCCCATCGTGCGTCTCCTGGGAAGAAGCGATTTCCTGGCGGGGCTTCTCATCCGGCAGCCTGCCATCCTGATGACCCTGGAGGATCGGGGCCGCATCTTGCGAACCCCCGACGCAGCGGCGACCCGGCGCAAGCTGCGCGCCGCCGAGCGGGGACGGGGCGATGCGCGCCGCCGCGCCGGCCGCTTGCGGCGGCTCCATCAGGAAGCGCTCGCCACGATCGCCCTTCGAGACATCAACCGTCAGGCCACGCTGCGCGAGGTCCTCAAGAGCCTCTCCGACCTCGCCGATGCCACGGTCGATGAGGCCGCTGCGCTGACCCGACCCGATCGCGAGCATGGCAGCGCCCCCGGGTCGGACCATCCCCGCCTGGCGGTTCTTGCCCTCGGGCGCCTTGGGTACCGGGAGCTTGATTACGGCTCCGACCTTGATCTCATCTTCGTTCACGAGGGCGCAGGAGAGGGAACGGTCGCGGCGCGGGCCGCCGCAAGCCGTTGGTGCGGTGACATCGTTCGAACCCTTTCGACCTTGAGCCGGGATGGCCAGCTTTACCGGGTCGATCTACGGCTGCGGCCCTCGGGCCGGGAGGGCGACCTCGTGGTCTCCGCCGATGGTCTCCGGGATTATTTTCTCGGCAGCGCCGAAGTCTGGGAGATGCAGTCGTTCCTCAAGGCGCGCCCGATCGCGGGCGATCTGGACCTGGGACGCCGGGTCGTGGAAACGATCGAGGCTGCGATCCTGGAGAGGGCCAGGGAGATCGACTCGCGCTCCCTGGCCATCTCGATCGCCGCGATGGGGGAGCGGCTCCAGCGTGGCCCCGGGCGCGCGGTGGAGGGGTCGCCGAGCATCAAGCTGGGAGAAGGGGGCATCCTCGAGGTCCATTTCATCATCGAGTTCCTGCAGCTCCGCCATGCCGTGCGCAACCCTGAGGATAAGGACACTCTCCGTCTCCTGACTCTCCTGCAGTCCCTCGGCCACCTGCCGGTGAAAGGATTGCGGGTTCTCTACGAGGGGTATCTCTTCCTGAGGGCTCTCGAGCATGAAATGCGACTCATCCATGATCCCCCTCTGGAGCGACTACCCGATGAGCCGCATCGACTCCAGGAGATCGCGCTGGCGCTCGACCCAGCGGCCAGCGACGGCTCCGCTGCCGCCCGACGTCTCGTCGAGGCCTTCAAACATCAGACTCAGTCGATTCGCTCGATCTTCGAGCAGGTCGTGCGCGCGTGAGCCGGGCGGCACTTTTCAACAGATTCTGTGGAAAAGCTTGTGGATAAGGGCGCGAGGTTCCGCTCATCGCCATACGTCGTGACGGGATAGAGCACTCTGCACAGGATTCGGTCACCGGCCGCGTCGAGGAACCTGTGCGAGTCTTGGCACCATCCGCGCGCTGGTGATTACTCGGACACGCTCCTAGCGCACTTCAAAGGAGACCTCGACCGGCGCCGAGGCGTTACCGGCCCGATCGATCGCCGTGACCCGGAGCCGATGCCACCCGGGGGCGAGGGTCGGCGTCATCAGTGGCTGGGATTGGCCGTGATCGGGGTCGAATTCCGACTCCAGAGGGGCACCATCCAGATTGAAACTGACGCCATCGAAGTTCAGCCCCATCCCGACCTCCTCAACCCGTGCCAGGAAATGCGGCTGGCGTCCGACATGGCGCGCACCATCGCCGGGTCGGACGTCAACCAGGACGGGCGGCATGGCGTCTCTCAGCAGGGCGAAGCGCCCATATCTATGGAAGCGCAGCGTAATGGTCCTGCCGGAAGGATCGAGGTCGCCACCTTCGTATCCCCAGCGGCCCAGATCGGGGTCGAAGCGATAGATCCCCAGCGCGCGCACCTGAGCCGCCGTCGCCTCGTCCAGGCGGAAGGTCATCGTGGAGGGTTGGTCGAGCGCATCCCCGAACGGAAGCAGGTCCAGGGCGGAGCCGACCGCCACCAGACCGGGCGGTACCGTTGCCTGGTTCCGGCGCACAACGAAAGGTCCGTCGTAGAAGCGGCTTTTCGGGGGCAGGGTGATCTCCATCTCGCCGGTCCGCAGCACGTCCCCCTGCGCGCGGGTGACGAAGCGAGTCTGAAGCGGAACGCGTGCCACCTCCTTCCGGGGCTCGACGGAGGTCACGATCGAAAGCCCGGGACTCCGCGCGGCCCGGGCATAGTCGACGGCGGCGGAGAGGTAGGAGTCGTCGCGGGGCAGAAATCGCGCCAGCATCTCCTGGCCCCCGCCTGCCTCCAGCAACAGTGCCGAATCCGATGCGAGAGATCGCGGCAGGAGGATTTCTAGAAAGCGAGGCCAGCCGACGACCAGGGGTGCGTCGCCTCCGGCCAGGTTCGAAACCGCGGAGGTAGGCGTGGGCTGAGGCGCGGAACTCTCCACCGCACCGACCAGCAGGTCGACGCGAGCCCTGCTGATGTTCCCGGCCTCGTCACCGACGCTGATCTCGAGCCGATGCGGGCCCGGGGTGGCATCGAGCATCAGACGCTCGCCGCCCATCTCGCCGTTCCCGGTCGCCGATGATCCGGCCAGGTCGTTCCCCGGGAGCCGAAACAGGCGGTAAGCATATTTTGAAGGACCGAGGTGGCTCAGTGTGTGATCGTAAATCAGGCCTGACTGCGGGTACTGGTCGAAGCGAAAGGTTCGAAATGTGAGCTCGTAGACGGGGCGACCGTCGAGGGTCGCCTCGATGGCATGGACTCCGGATCGGCCGCTCGAGCCGACGGGATCATAGGCCGACAGGACGGCAAGAAACGGGCCGCTGAGTCGAACCGCGCGATCGGTCGTGAACACCCCGCCGCGCCGCACGAGCCGCAAAGTGCGCTCGCGCAGGGTTCCGTCGATGACGCTGGCGGGGTCCGCCGAGGTCATCGTCACCGATTCGAGGACCGGGGGCCGATGATCCGCGGGCGGGCGCAGTCCGGCGGCGAACGGGTCCAGAGGCTGGTCGTCCCGCTCCCGGAGCTCGAAGTGAAGATGGGGGAGACCGACACCGGACTCTCCCGAATAGGCGATCACCTGGCCCCGTCGCACCGGCAGCGGCGGGTCGATGTAGATATCGCCCGGATAGCGGGTCCGTGCCTGGGCCTGCCGGTTCGCCACCCGGCGTTCGAGCCCCAGGGTCGAATCCTCGAAGCGTTCGAGATGGCCGTAGACGCTGATCCGACCCCCCGGGTGTCGCAGGTAAAGCGCCCGTCCGTAGCCGCGCCATTCAACCTTGAGTCGATAGATCAGACCCTGGTCGGCGGCAAAGACCTTATAGCCCGTACCGCCTTCGGTTGAGATGTCGAGGCCAGCGTGCAGGTGATCATAACGGTACTCGCCGAACGAAGAAAGAAGAACGCCTGGGACTTCCAGCGGCCACAGAAGAGCGGGGCGTTGCGCGGGCTCCTTTGCCGTCCCCGGTGAAAGACCCAGCATCATCCCGGCCGCCAGGATGGCGATGGCCGGACGCGAGCGGCTGGACCCTCCCCGTCGTGATCTCATCGGCATGCATTCTATAGGGAAAGAAGACTCCAGGCCCGTTTGACAAGCCTCCGGACCTTCCATTATCATCGCCCCGCGCGTGGGGTCTAAGTGTATCCTGCGCAAAGGAATAGCGCCATGCCGGCCGATCCATTCAAGAACCTCACCGTGCGCCATAAGAAGGGCACCCTGATCTACGGTGAGGGCGACCTCGGGAGCGAGATGTATGTGATCCAGTCTGGCGCCGTGCGTGTCTTTCGCGAGCTCGCCGGCGTCAAACAGGAGCTCGCGATCATGGAAAAGGGCGATTTTTTCGGTGAGATCGCAGTCCTGGAGGGCCTGCCGCGCAGCGCCGCGTCCGAAGCGATCGAAGATGTCGAGCTGATCGAAATCAACAGCACCACCTTCGATCGCATGATTCGGGGCAACATCGAGATCGCCGTGCGCATGCTCCGCAAGCTCAGCAACCGCCTTCAGGAAGCGAACCGTAAGATCGAGATCCTGTCACGTGCGACGTCACGGGGCCAGGCAGCCGCGAAGGTCGGGGTGGTTGACATCGATCGTCCGGCCGAGGCTCCTCCTGCCCCCGAAGCGGCTCCGAGCGTCGGTGTCGCGTCGGCGCCCCAGCCGGTCTCCGAGGTCGAAGTTCCCGAGGGAGCCATGGCTCTCCTGGTGCAGGCCGACGGCTCTCGCCACTTTCCGATCACCACCGACACGGCGATTATCGGGCGCTACGACCCAGTGACCGGAACCCGCCCGGAGATCGATTTGACCCAGATCGACATCAATCGTTCGGTGTCGCGCCGCCACGCTCGCATCGTCCTGGTCGACGGTGCATTTCAGCTCTCAGAAGAGGTTGGCGCCCTCAACGGGACCTTCGTCAATGGTCAGCGCCTCACCTCGGGGAAACCGGCCAACATCGTCAGCGGCGACAAGCTCGGCCTCGGGATGGTTTCCCTGATCTTCAAGGCGGCCCAGCCCGCCGCCCGCAAGTCTGCCTCGGCCGGCCGGAGCTGAGGGCGCTCCGTGGCCCACGCGGACCTGCGCTCGTTCGTGATGCGGCTCGAGGAGCGGCGCGAACTGGTGCGCGTGAGCGAGCCGGTGAACACGGAGCTCGAAATCGCCGCGATCACCGACAGGGTCTCCAAGTCTCCGGGGGGAGGGCCCGCTCTGCTGTTCGAGAACCCGATCGGATACGACATTCCCGTCCTGATCAACACCCTCGGATCGATCCCGCGCATGAAGCTGGCCCTGGAGGTCGACGATCTCGACGCCTTCGGGGAGCGCATCGATGCCCTTCTCGATCCCGGCGCTCCTGCATCGCTTCTCGACAAGATCAAGATGCTCCCCAAGCTCAAGGATCTTGCGGACCTCTTCCCGACGGTCGTGCGCCAGGCCCCCTGCCAGGAGGTGATCGAGCGTCAGGCACCGTCGCTTCTGGCCCTGCCGATCCTGAAGTGCTGGCCGAAGGACGGTGGGCGGTACATCACCCTGCCGCTCGTCTTCACCCGGGATCCGGAGACCGGCAAGCGCAACTGCGGCATCTATCGCATGCAGGTCTACGACGAGCGCACCGCGGCCATGCACTGGCAGATCCATAAGCATGGGGCGCAGCACTACAGGCGCGCCGAAGCGCTCGGTCGGCGCCTGGAAGTGGCCTGCGCCATTGGCGCCGATCCATCGATCACGTTCGCGGCCGCTGCGCCGCTTCCGGACGACGTGGATGAGATGTTCCTCGCCGGCTTCGTAAGGCGCGAGTCCGTGCGGCTGGTCAAGGCGGTGACCGTGGACGTCGAGGTGCCGGCCACGGCGGAGATCGTTCTCGAGGGCTACGTCGACGTCGGTGAGCGCCGGCGCGAGGGGCCGTTCGGGGATCACACGGGCTACTATTCGCTCGCGGACGATTACCCCGTCTTTCATCTGACCTGCGTCACACGGCGGGCCCGGCCGATCTACCAGACGACCATCGTGGGACCGCCGCCGATGGAGGATTACTACATCGGCAAGGCGATCGAGCGGGTCTTCCTGCCCCTCATGAAGCGCCAGCTTCCCGAGGTCATCGACATCAACATGCCGGCCGAGGGAATCTTCCACAACCTGATCGTGGTGTCGATCCGCAAGCGCTACCCGGGGCACGCCCGGAAAGTCATGCATGCCATCTGGGGCATGGGGCAGGCGATGTTCAGCAAGGTCATCGTGGTGGTCGATGACGACGTGGATGTTCAGGACCTTCGACAGGTTGCCTGGAAGGCGCTCAATCATATCGATCCCGAGCGGGACGCCGAATTCGTGCTCGGGCCCATCGACGTGCTCGATCACGCCGCGCGCCTCCCGCAGTTCGGCTCCCACGTCGGCATCGACGCGACCCGCAAGAGGCCCGACGAAGGGTTCACCCGGGAATGGCCCGAGGAGATTCGGATGGACGAGACGACGCTGGCCCTGGTGCGGAGCAAGTGGCCGCGCTACGGGATCGGTTAGGAGGTCGGGCGATGGGAAGCTTCATCGGTGGATCGGCCTACGCGATGTCCCACGACATCGCCGAGGGCATGATCCTGGTCAACGCCAACAGCCTGAAGAAATTCGCGACCGGAGAGCTCAAGCAGCTCAGCTTCGAGCTCGACAAAGTACAGAAAGAGATTCGGGGAGATCAGCCGGCCCAGGATGACACTCAGGCGATCCAGAAGCGGGGTCGCAAGCTGAGCCGCATCACGCAGGCGCTGCAGATGATCAACGCCGCGATGATGAAGAAGTCGTGAGATCCTCGCCGCGATGACTCCGCCCGTTCGCCCGCGCGTTCTTTCAGGCTTCCGGCCCACCGGCCCGATGCACCTCGGCCACCTGGTGGGAGCGCTGGAGAATTGGGTCAAGCTCCAGGAGACTCACGAGTGCTTCTTCGCCATCTGCGACTGGCATGCGCTGACCAGCGAGTTCGAGCACACGGAGCCGCTGAAGGACTACATCCGCGAGATGGCGATCGCATGGCTCGCGGCCGGCCTCGACCCCGAGAAGTGCACCATCTTCGTTCAATCGAGCATCCCGGAAGACGCGGAGCTGCACCTGCTCCTGTCGATGATCGTGCCGCTGCCGTGGCTAGAGAGGGTGCCAACCTACAAGGAGCAGCAGCAGCAGCTCTCCCAGCGCGACTTGACCAATTACGGGTTTCTCGGCTACCCGGTGCTGCAGGCGGCCGACATCCTGCTTTATCGAGCCGACGTCGTGCCGGTGGGGGAGGATCAGCTCGCTCATCTCGAGCTTTGTCGCGAGATCGCCCGGCGCTTTAACGCCCTGTACGGGCCGATCTTCCCCGAGCCTCAGGCGCTGACCACCCGCGTGCCCCGTCTTCCCGGCACGGACGGGCGCAAGATGAGCAAGTCCTACGGGAATGCCGTCAACCTGGCGGACCCTCCCGAAGTGATTCGAAAGAAGGTCCTGACGATGGTGACCGATCCGGCGCGGAAACGGCGAACCGACCCCGGCAATCCCGATGTCTGCCCGGTCTACGACTTCCACAAGGCGTTTTCGACTCCACCGACGCTCGCTTTCGTGGACCGCGAATGCCGGCGGGCCGGCATCGGGTGCATCGACTGCAAAGAGAAACTGCTCGGCCATCTGGAGCCGATCCTGACTCCATTCCAGGTCCGGCGGGCGGAGCTTTTGCGTAGCCCCGAGCGCGTCGAGGAGATTCTCGTCGAGGGAGGGCGGCGGGCGCGCCGGGAGGCGCAGGCGACGATGGAAAAAGTACGCTCCGCGATGCATCTCGATACCGGCATTCGGCCATGAGCCCGGGCGAGCGATCGACGGAACCGGCCGATGCGTCACGGGCCGGAGGATTACGCTTGACGATCGATGGCTTCCGCGGGCCGCTCGACCTGCTTCTGCATCTCGGCCGCACTTCGGCCATCGACCTCTCGGGAGTCTCGATGTCCGAGGTGGCCCGCCAGTACGATGCCTACATCGATCTCGTGCGCTGCGCCGATCTCGATGCCGCGGGCGAAGCGCTCGTCCTGGTCGCCGCGCTCATTCACATGAAATCGCGTCGACTCCTGCCACCCGACCCGTTCGAGGCCGCGCTCCCGGCCGAGGAGGGACCGCCGACCGAGACTCCGGCGGGAGAGCGACGGGGCGTCAGAGTGGCCGCGGAGCACCTTCAGGAGCGGGAGGCGCTGATGGAGCTGGTTTTCGCGCGCCCTGCGGCGACGGTTGCCGAATACGCCGACGAGCAGGGTCTCGAAGCCGACCTCTTCACTCTGTTGCGCGCCTTCAAGGGAATTCTCGGACGGCTCGGCGATCAGGAGCAAACCCGCATCACGCGAGAACGCATCACTCTCGTCGAGAGAATGAACTGGTTGATCGAGACGTTGCAGCGCGATCGACGGATCGGGTTCCGCGCCTTGTTCGCCGACGCCACGGACCGTCTGACCTGCATCCTGACCTTCCTTGCCCTCCTCGAAGTCATGCGGCTTCGGCTGGCGCGGGCCTACCAGAGCCATCATCATGAAGACATCGTGATCGTTCTGACGGACGTGGCCCCGTCCGTCCCAATGACCCCGGAGAGTCCTGTCCATGCCTGAACTGCCTGTCCCACCCGCCGACGAGGCGCGCCTGCGTGCCGTGATCGAAGCTCTCATCTTCGCTGCGGAGGACCCTCTCAGCCTGCGGGAGCTTACCGAGCTTCTTCCGAACGTGCCCGAGGAGCGGTTGCACGCCGCCATCGAGGAGCTGGAGCGATCCTGCGCCGTTTCCGAGCGAGGGCTTCAAGTCATCCGCATCGCGGGCGGATACAGGATGACCACGAAAGGCGATCTCGGTGAGTGGGTGCGGGCGTTGTTCCGATCGAGGAACCGCCGCCGCTTGTCATCCGCCGCGGTCGAGACCCTGGCGATCGTCGCCTACCGTCAGCCGATCACGACGCCGGAAATCCAGTCGCTACGGGGCACCGACCCCAGCGGCGTCCTCCAGAACCTGCTCGAGAAGAGACTGGTCCGCACTCTCGGCCGGAAGAAGGTGGTCGGCAAGCCGATCCTGTATGGCACGACGCGCGAATTCCTGACCCACTTCGGCCTCAATTCGCTCGCGGATCTGCCGAGCATGGAGGAGTTCGGGGAAATCGTCTCCTCCATAGCCTCTCCGCCCGAGGACACCCCGGCCTTTGAGGAGGGCAACGGACGCGATTTCGGAGACGGCGAGGAGGACCTTGCGGAGGACGAAGAAGATGAAACCGAGAGGGAGGACGACGGCGACGACTCCTGAGGTCGAGGAAGGCGTCCGCCTGCAGAAGTTCCTGGCCTCGGCCGGTATCGCCTCCCGCCGCGAGTCGGAGAAGATCATCCAGGGAGGCCGTGTCGACGTCAACGGTCGGACCGTGACGGTCCTCGGATCCCGGGTCGATCCGGCGCATGACGTGGTGCGCGTCGATGGCCAGCGTGTTCACCTGGCCACTCACCGGGTTGCCTATCTTCTTTATAAGCCGCGCGGCTTCATCACGACCGCCTCCGATCCGAAAGGACGACCCACCGTGCTCGAGCTGGTGCGAGGCGTCCGTGAACGGCTGTTCCCCGTGGGACGGCTGGACTGGAACAGCGAGGGGCTGCTGATCCTGACCAACGATGGCGACCTCGCGAACCGCCTGACACACCCGTCCAACCACGTCCCCAAGGTCTATCGCGTGAAGGTCAAGGGGCAGATCCCTCCCGCGGCCCTCGATGCGGCGCGCAAGGGCATCGTTCTCGAGGGTGGACGGAGCCGCCCGGCGGAAGTGCGCCGCGTGTCCTCCCAGATCCACACGTGGATTGAGGTCACGCTCCACGAGGGCCGAAAAAACCAGATCCGGCGGATCTTCGAGAAGCTCGGCCACCCGGTGCTCAAGTTGCGGCGTATCGCTATCGGGCCGATCACCGACCGGAGCCTGAAGCCGGGACAGTTCCGCAGGCTCACCGATGCGGAAATCCTGCGCCTGCAGGGGAAACCGTGACGATACGGATCCCGGCCCACCTGCGTGGTCTGACCCCGTACGTGCCTGGAACGCCGATCGAAGATGTCGAACGCGAGCTCGGCATCCGCGACGCCGTCAAGCTGGCGAGCAACGAGAACCCCTTCGGCCCCTCCCCCCTGGCCATCGGCGCGATTCGCGACGCGGCGTCGCGCGTTCATCGGTATCCCGACGGCTCCGGCCGAACTCTGCGTGACGCTCTCGCCTCACGGCACGGCGTGCCCAGGGCCCAGGTGGTGCTCGGGAACGGCTCAACCGAGCTGGTGGAGATGCTGGCGAAGGCCTACCTCACAGGCGGGGCCGGGGCCGTGGTGGCCGATCAGGCCTTCATCATGTACCGGATCGCGGTCCTGGCAATGGACGCACCCCTGGCCATCGTGCCCCTGCGGGAGCATCGCCACGATCTCGACTCGATGGCTTCGGCCTGCTCGGCCACAACCGCTCTAGCCTACGTCGCCAACCCGAACAATCCATCCGGGACGTGCGTTACCCGCGCAGCGATGGAGCGGTTCCTGGATCGCCTACCGCCGCACGTTCTGGCAGTGATCGATGAAGCCTACCTGGATTATGTCGACGGGGCGGACTGCGCCGACGGACTCGAGTTCCTCCGGCAGGGAAGAAATCTGGTCATCCTCAGAACCTTTTCCAAGATCCACGGACTGGCAGGTCTACGCATCGGCTTTGCCCTGGCGCCTCTCGATGTCGCCACCGCCCTGGAGGCGGTCCGCTCGCCCTTCAATACCTCGGTCACCGCCCAGGCCGCCGCGCTTGCGGCCCTGAATGACGCCGGCCATATCGAGCGTTCGCGCGCGGAGAATGTCATCGGGGTTCGCTGGCTTCAAGATGAGCTGCGCCTCCGATCCATTAATTTTGTGCCGACGGTCACCAACTTCGTCCTGATCCGCACCCCGATGCCGGGATTGGACCTTTACCGAAAACTGCTGCGGCTGGGTGTCATCGTCCGCCCCATGGAAGCTTACGGATACCCAGACGGAGTGCGCGTCTCGGTTGGCACGGAGGAGGAAATCCGAAAGTTTCTTGCGGCGCTGGACCGTTCCCTCGGCCCTCACCCCGCGCCCGCCGGCATCGAGAGAGGCCCGTAATCTGATGAAAACAAAGTTTTTCTTATTGACAGAACCTCTCCCGGTTTGTATAGTTCCCTAACCCCGCCATGGGAGGTTACCGTTTGCTGACTGTTTGACAGGTGAGCGGTGACTGACCGGTCAGGGGGAGTCGGACCGGTTGGGCGCTTTCGCGCGTGGGTCCGCTGAAAAGGAGGCTTTTGCCTGCATGGATGTACAGAAAATGAAAGATGACCCCATCATGGGACAGCTCGATGTCACTCCTCAGAGCGTGTCCACCACTCCCAAACCAAAGCGAACACAACCCCTCAGGCCGATGGCCGGTGTCGACACCGAGCTCTCCGACGGTGAGTACCGCGACATGCTGGACATGTATGACCAGTCGCTGCGAACGCTGGCCGAGGGAGAGGTGGTGCGGGGTCGCGTGCTCCGTGTAGGCAGCAACGAAGTCATCGTCGACGTCGGCTATAAGTCCGAGGGGATCATTGACTTGGACGAGTTCAGGGGTCCTGACGGCAAGCCGCACGTCAATGTCGGCGATGAGATCGACGTCCTCCTGGAGAAGACCGAGAATCGGGACGGGTATGTTGTTCTCTCCAAGGAGAAGGCGGAAAAAATGAAGATCTGGGAGGAGGTCGAGCGCGCCTACGCCGACTGCCGCCCGGTCACTGGCATCGTCAAGGAGCGGATCAAGGGCGGACTGGCCGTCGACATCGGCGTGCGAGCCTTCCTGCCGGGGTCCCTGGTTGATATCCGCCCGGTCCGGAACCTTGATGCCCTGAAGGGCAAAGAGCTGCAGATGCGGGTCATCAAGGTGAACCGCAAGCGCGGCAACATCGTGCTCTCCCGCAAGGCCGTCCTGGAAGAGGAGAACGCGCAGAAGAAGCGCCTGACGCTCGGCGGCCTGACTGAAGGAAAGATCGTGCGCGGTCTGGTGAAGAACATCACGGAGTACGGTGCCTTCATCGACCTGGGTGGCATCGATGGCCTGCTCCACAAGACCGATATGTCCTGGGGTCGCATCAACCATCCGAGCGAGCTGTTCGTGGTCGGCGACGAAGCCGAGGTCGTGGTCTTGAAGTTCGATTCGGAGAAGGAGCGCGTCTCCCTGGGCTACAAGCAGCGCTCGTCCGATCCCTGGGAGAAAGTGGAGGAGAAATATCCTCGCGAATCGCGGGTCCATGGCAAGGTGGTCAGCCTCACAGACTACGGCGCCTTCATCGAGCTCGAGCCGGGTGTCGAGGGGCTGATTCACGTTTCGGAGATGTCGTGGACGAAGCGCGTCAAGCACCCGTCAAAAGTCCTGGCGGTCGGGGATACCGTCGAGGCAGTGGTCCTCGATGTCGATAAGACCGCTCGACGTCTGTCGCTGGGCCTCCGCCAGACGGAGCCGAACCCGTGGCAGACGATCAGCGAGAAATATCATGAAGGTGACCGCATCGTCGGGAAGGTTCGCAACCTGACCGACTTCGGAGCCTTCATCGAGGTCGAAGAGGGGATCGACGGCCTGGTGCACATCTCCGACATGTCTTGGACCAAGCGTCTCAAGCATCCTTCCGAAATGCTCAAGAAGGGAGACGATGTCGAGGCGGTCATCCTCAAGATTGAATCGGAGAACCAGCGGCTGTCGCTCGGGATCAAGCAATTGCAGCCGAACATCTGGGAGGAATTCTTCAAGAACCACACCATCGGTGACTCGGTCACCGGGCGGGTGGTCCGCTTGACCGACTTCGGCGCCTTCGTGGAGATTCAGGAAGGCATCGAGGGTCTCGTTCATGTGTCCGAGATCGCCGAGGAGCGGGTCGAAAAACCCGCCGACAAGCTCGGCCTGGACGAGACGGTGACGGCCAAGATCATCAAGATGGACATCGCCGAACAGAAGATCGGCCTCTCGATCAAGGCAGGGCTGCACGAGCAGAACCGTGAAGATCTGCGAACTTACATGCGATCACAGGGTGGCGGTGGGGTGAACCTGGGCGAGGCCATCGGACATACGACCGGCCGCCGCCAGCGTGAGGAGAAGCGCAAGCGCGGCCACGACGAGATCGAGGAAGGCAACGACGAATAGCGACGACGCACCAACAACCCGGCGATGTCCTGGTTGCCGGATGCGACAGCGGGAGCGGGTTCATGACCAAAGCCGAGTTGGTGGAGGAAGTGGCGAGGGTTTCCGAGCTCACGAAGAAGCACTCGGAGATCATCGTCAACACCGTCTTCGACTCGATCGTCGACGCTTTGCAGAAGGATGAGAAGATCGAGCTTCGGGGCTTCGGGAGCTTCCGAATCCGTCAGCGCCGATCCCGTCAAGGTCGGAATCCCAAGACAGGCGACAAGGTGGATGTGCCGGCCAAGCGAATCCCCTACTTCAAGCCCGGCAAAGAGCTCAAGGAACTGATCAACACCTCGTCCGGAAGCTTGGCCGAGGCGAAGACCGCGTCGTCGTCGACCTCGTCGGGCGGGGAGCGCTGAAGCCACGGGCATCCCGGAAACCGAATCTTCTCAGGCCCAGCATGGAAAAGCTCTTCAGCCCGTGGCGTCTGCGCTATGTGGCATCCGGGAAGAACACCTCGGCCTGCGTTTTCTGCCACGCCGTGCGTGGGCGCGCCGACCGCGCCAGCCTCGTGCTGACCCGAGGCCGAAATGCCTTCGTCATCCTGAACAAATACCCCTACAACAACGGCCACCTGATGATCGTGCCCAACGCTCATCTGCCGACTCTGCAGGACGCCTCGCCGGCGACCCTTAATGAGATGATGGAGTTGGCGGTGCGGTGCGAGGGCGCCCTCCGGACGGTCTACAGACCCTCCGGCATCAACCTCGGCATGAACCTGGGCAAGAGCGCCGGAGCCGGAATCGAAGGACATTTCCATCTTCACCTGGTGCCACGCTGGGACGGCGACACAAATTTCATGTCGGTCGTGCATGGCACGAGGGTCATCCCCGAAGCGCTGTCGGACAGCTACCGCCGGCTCCGTCCACAGCTGTCGGCGCGCCCGCGCCTGCCCCGCAGAGGCGGCGCCCGGGCTACGCGGAAAGTCTCGATATGAAGCGCTTTCTAATCGAGACATGGGGCTGCCAGATGAACGTGCATGATTCCGAAAAGATGGGAGGGCTTCTCGCGGCGCTCGGCTACACCCCTGCGCGGCATCCCGGCGAGGCTGACCTGATTCTGCTCAACACCTGCAGCATCCGTGAGAAGGCGGCCGAAAAGATTTTCTCGCGCCTTGGCCAGCTTCGCCCGCTCAAGAGTCACAACCCGGATCTCCTGCTCGGCGTTTGCGGCTGTGTTGCTCAGCAGGAAGGGGAGGCGATCTTCCGCCGCGCCCCCTACGTCGACCTCGTGATGGGGCCGCGCTCGATGAGCCAGCTGGCAGCTTTGATCGAGCAGGCAGGGCGGGATGGACGCTCGATCAGCCTGGCCAGGGACGAGGATCCGTTCGTGTCGGATGCGGGCCCCGTTGTCCGAGAGGCCGGGCCGAAAGCCTATGTCACCGTCATGGAAGGATGCAACAAGTCCTGCACATACTGCATCGTGCCCTATACGAGGGGTCGCGAGGTTTATCGACCCTCGGTGGAGATCCTCACCGAGGTTCATTCCCTGGCGGCGAAGGGCTACCGCGAGATTGAGTTCCTCGGTCAGAACGTCAACGCGTATCATCATGGGAATGACGATCTCGCCTCTCTGCTCCACATGGCCGACCGTGTGCCCGGAATTCGTCGCCTCCGCTTCACGACCTCCCATCCCGGCCACCTCAAGCACCCGATCATGGAGGCGATGCGGGACGTTCCATCGGTCTGCAATCATCTCCACCTGCCCGTGCAATCTGGCTCCGATCGGATTCTGGCGCTCATGCGCCGCGGATACACGCAAGCACGGTATCTGCAGAAGATCGGCCAGCTCCGGCGGATGGTTTCCGACATCGCCTTGAGCACCGATCTGATCGTCGGCTTTCCTGGAGAGACAGAGGAAGACTTTCGGCAGACTCTCGACCTCGTTCGCCAGGTTGAATTCGACCAGATCTACGCCTTCACCTTCTCGTCTCGTCCGGGAACCCCCGCGGCCGATCTCCCGGACGCGCTTCCGAACGACACCAAGCAGGAACGGCTCGCACGCCTTTTCTCTTTGCAGGAATCGATCCAGCAACGTCGCAATCAGGCGCTGATCAACAGGACGTTTGATCTCCTCCTCGACGGTCCGACCCGAATCGATGGCCTCGCCGGATGGAAGGGGAGAACGCGATGCAACCGCATCGTCCACGTGCGAACAGATTCGGGCGCGAGTGGCCGGTTCATCACCGCTCGAATCCTGCGGGCTCATGCCCACTCGTTGACCGGCGAGATGCTGTCGGAAGTCGACGTCGCTTGACTCGATCTGACCAGCAGGCTATAAAAGAAACACCACCGGGAACGATCGGTGGCCTTGAGGGTGGAAATATGGAACTGGAAATGAAAATCAAAGGTCTGATGATCGACCCCATCACGAATATGCCGATCATAATCCTTCGCGACCCGGGGAGTTCCGCCGTTCTCCCGATCTGGGTGGGAATCTTCGAGGCCAACGCCATTGCTCTCCAGATCGAAAAGATCGTGACACCACGTCCGATGACCCATGATCTCCTCAAGAGCACCATCACTGGTCTTGAGGCGACCGTCGAAAAGATCGTGATCACGGATCTCAAAGAAAACACCTTCTACGCTTTGATTTTCATTAACCAGGGTGGCAGGTCCCTGCCCATTGATTCGCGCCCAAGTGATGCGATAGCGCTGGCCCTCCGGACTGGCTCTCCCATCTACGTGAACACAGAGGTCATCGAGAAGGCCAAGAATACCGATCTCACCAAGGACGCCAGTGAATCGGAGCGAATCCGCAAATGGCTCGAAAACCTCGACCCCGATGAGATGGGAAAGTACGAGATGTAGCAATCTGGCTGTCGCATATAAATCATAGATGATACAGTACTTAGGTATATGTATTCCTCGCATGACAAGCGATTGTCTTGACATCAGGTTCTCCATTTGGATATAAGGAAATGACTCGGCTCCCAAGCGCATCACGAGTACTGTATTCCGTCGCCCTTGACGGTCTTCCAAATCACGCAACGCACGTGGAGAGGCGCCGACCTTGATCCTCGCCATCGCCAATCAGAAGGGCGGTGTCGGCAAGACAACAACTGCGATCAATCTATCCGCCGCCTTGGCTCAGCGCGGGTTCAAGACTCTTCTGCTGGACCTCGACCCTCAGGGTAACGCCACTCTTTCGTTTCTCGATCCAGAGCAGCTCCAGGCAACGGTCTATGACGTACTGGTCGAGGAGGGGAGAACCATCAAGGACGCCGTCCATAAGACTACCATCAAGAATCTCGATGTCATCCCGGCGCGTATCAGTCTTGCAAAGTTTGAAGGCAAGCTCCTAGGCGACATCGACAGTCATTTCCGGCTCAAGGATCGTCTCAACTCGGTGGTTTCTGATTACAAATACATTGTTATCGACACCCCACCAACTCTTGGCTTGCTTACCGTCAATGCCCTGGTCGCATCGACTCATTTGCTGGTTCCAATTCAGTCTTCCTATTTCGCCCTCGAAGGGACGGACGATCTCCTTGAAACGGTCGAGAAGATCAAGGCTCGACCCAACCCGGGTCTGGAGTTCCTCGGCGTGGTGATCACGATTCACGACAGGAGGACACTCCTGGGGCGCGACATCAAGAGCCATATTAAGGAAGTGTTCGGTACCAAGGTTTTCCGGACGATCATCTCCCGAAGCGTTCGTCTCGAGGAAAGTCCCGCGTACAAAGAATCCATTTTCAGCTTCGCCCCTCACTCGAGCGGGGCGCTGCAGTACTACAAGCTCTCCGAAGAGGTCATCGGACGTGTCTAAGCAAAAGGGTCTTCCTGCGAACCGCCGGATGCGACATGATTTTCATTTCGTGGATCATCTCAGCGCCGGGCAAACGACATCTATTGGGAAGATGATTCCTCTCGATCAGCTCATTCCGAATCCTGATCAACCTCGCAGATCATTTGGCGACATGGCTGACTTAGTCTCATCAATCAAGGAAAAGGGTGTTCTCGAACCGGTTCTGGTTCGCCCAACGGGAGAGAAATTCCAAATCATCGCCGGCGAGCGACGATATCGGGCCTCAGTAGAGGCCGGGCTTTCCCAGATTCCGTGTATAGAGATCGACGTCGATGACAGGGGAGTCCTCGAGATCAGCCTGATCGAGAATCTGCAGCGTCGTGACTTGAACCCCTTCGAAGAGGCGGATGGATTTCAACGACTCGGCCAAAAATTTCTATATACCCACGAAGAAATTGCCTGCAAGCTCGGGAAATCGAGAACCACGGTTACCGAAACATTAACCCTCAACAACATCCCCGTTGAGCTTCGCGAGCTCTGCAGAGAGGCAGGGATCACAGCCAGATCAACCCTCTTACAGATCGCCCGTCAGTCAGGCCGAGAGCTCATGGCACGAATGATCGATGAAATCAGTCGTTCAGGCCTGACACGCGATGAGGTTCGCAAGCTCAAGAGCGATGAAAAGAAGGGACCTGGTCGTCCACGTGGATTTGTCTTCCATTTTCGCCCACCTGACAATAAGTTTTCTCTGAATTTGAAGTTCCGCAGGGCAGAGGTCTCGAAGGAAGAAATTATCCAGACCCTTCGGGATCTACTCGATCAACTCGGACGATCATAGAAGTCAATCTAAGGATCAACAGTTTTGCCGTCATACCTTTCTAGATATCGAGATTGCGATTGCTGAATATCGGCATGCCGGCACGCGAAATATTGCTCATCATCGCCAGAATGTCGGCACGCCGACAATCTGTGTCGCAAATCATCACGATTCTGGATGTCCCGCGTACCCAGGTTTACATAAGATATCTTATCGGACGCTGTTTCGGTTGGGCCTGGGATTGCCGTAGGACACCGGCTTGAGCCCTGTGGACCAACTGTGAATGCAAGAAGAGGCGCCTGTGGAAGGATTTCCTACGGGCGCGATTCAGAATCGTTGACGTAGGACCCGCCGCGGCCTAACATCGACAGCCATGAAGATCTGGACTCCCGGCTTAATCTGGCGATACGTGTTCCGAGAGATTCTCTCGCCGACCCTTTTGGGCCTCGCCATCTACGTGATCGTCTTCATCATGAATGCCCTATTTGAATTGGCCGAGCTGGCGGTGAAGAAAGACCTCCCCATCGGCACCGTCTCACTGATCCTGCTGCTCTACATGCCTCGAGTCCTGGTGATGGCGCTCCCGATGGCCCTTCTTCTTGGCGTCTTGGTCGGGATTGGACGGATGTCAACGGACAGCGAAGTCATCGCTCTGCGAGCCTCTGGTGTCAGCTACTGGAGGCTGCTCACTCCGGTCCTGGCCCTTGGGATCGGCGTCTGGGGCCTGAGCGCATTTCTGATCATCCAGATCGAGCCCAGCGCGAACTACAAGCGCCGCCAGGTCTATAGCGATCTTCTCTACTCAGCCGACCTGCGCCGGGAGATCAAATCACGGGTCTTTTTCGAGGCGATCCCAGGGATGCTCCTTTATGCTGATAAGGTCCAGCAGGGAGGCGATTTTCTCGAGAAGGTCTTCATTCATCAAAGCAGCGATGACGGAAAGGAACTGGTCACGGTGGCCAGTCGGGTGCAGATCGAATACGACCGGCGGAATGGCGTCGCACATTTCTACCTCGAAAATGGCACCAGCCACAGCACCACTCCCGGCAACGCCGATAGCTATCAGCTGAGTAACTTCGAACGACAAATGATCGTCAAAGAGCCGGACGAATCGTTCAAGGCGACCAGGGACACCATTCTCTCGAGGCCGACCCCCAGGAATTATCGAGAACAAAGCCTCAAAGATCTGGCGGCCTCAGTCGACAGGGCTGGCTCAATTCCACACCCCGCAGTCCGAGACCGGGTAATCGGCGCCATCCAGCTGGTGATGCACGAACGATTCGCACTCCCCTTCGCTTCGTTCATCTTTGCGCTTCTCGGCATGCCACTCGGGATCATGAATCGTCGCGGAGGCAAGGCATCCGGATTCACTTTGAGCATCTCCATCGCAATCTTCTACTGGATTCTACTGATGACCGGAGAGAACCTGGTCGTTCAGGGGAAGCTCTCACCGTACATCGGCCTATGGGCGGGAAACGTCATCCTCGGAATCATTGGAATCGCGCTCTTCTTCATGCGCGAGCGCTTCGAGGGGCTCCATCTCTCGTTCTTCATTCCAGCCCGACTGCAGCGCGCCTTGGCAGCCTCGCGGCGCCGAGACGAGACTCTACGGGAAAAAGGGAAATCGCCTGACCGCACAGGTGCATCGCTCGCCGGGCGTCGACGCCGTGATGACCAAGAGAGCGATCTCGTTGAAACCGAAGACCCGGCCAAAGCCCGCGCCGCTCGTGTTCGTGTCATCCTCCTGGGAGCTTTTGCTCTTATTGCCGGGCTTCTGTCGTTATCCTACAGCCCCTTCCTGCTGGTGGCCTTGAGTCTCCTGGCGATCGTTCTGATCTTCAGCACGACACTCGACCGATACGTCCTGACCCGATTCACCACGATCTTATCAGGGTGCATCCTGACCCTGTTCAGCCTGTTTGCCGTCTACGAGTTCGTGAACCTCCTGGACGATTTGGTTGAGCGCAACCTTCCAATGTCCCTCGGGCTGAGCTATCTCAAGTATCGCGGGCCGTGGATCATGGCTCAGGTGCTTCCGATGTCGTGCCTCGTAGGCACACTCATGACCTTCGGGATCATGTCGAAGTTCAACGAAGTCACTGCCGTCAAGGCAAGCGGCACCAGCATCTACCGTCTCGCGACTCCGGTCATGATGGTCACGCTGGTCCTGAGCACCTTGGCCTATGTGAATCAGGACCGTCTAATGCCCTACGCCAATGTTCGCGCCAACCAAATTCGAGACGTGATTCGCGGCCGGGGCCCTCGAAGCTATGAACCAGGAGAACGGCGCTGGGTTTTTGGTGAGGAAGGAAGACTCTATAATTTCAATAATTACAATGCGTCGCCACTTCCGTTGCTGTCCAGAGATGGACAGGGCACCTTCCAGGGGTTCTCGGCCTATCTTCTCGATCCTGACACCTTTGCGGTTCGAGAGCGAATCTACGCTCGGACTGCCAATTTCTTCGACGGTTCCTGGATCCTCAGGGATGGCTGGGTGAGGGAATTCGAGGGCGGCCGGGAATCGTTCGAGACGTTCGTGGAGAAGCGCTTCAACTTCCGGGAAGGGCCCGCTTACTTCATTAAAGAATGGAAGACTCCGGAACAGATGACCTACTCGGAGCTCAGCACCTTTGTTCACGATCTGCGGCGCCGCGGCTACGATGTCCAGGAGTTGATGGTCAATCTGTACGGCAAGACGGCCTTCCCACTGGTCTCGCTGACGATGGTCGTGCTGGGTCTTCCCTTCTGCTTTCGTATGGGCCGGCGCGGCTCGCTCTATGGCATCGGCATCGCCATCGGTCTCGTGGCGGTCTTCATCCTGACGTTCTCGACAACGAATGCCCTGGGCGGAATCGGAGTCATCCCGCCATTTCTCGCCGCGTGGGCCCCTAACATGCTCTTCGCCGGGTCGGGTCTATACCTGCTCCTTCGCACAGGAACCTAGGAGGCTCGCTGGGAAGATCGGCATCGCCTGAATTCAGTGCGGGTGAGCTCGAAACAGAGCCCGCTCCGCCTCGTAGCGGACTGCCTGCGCCGGATCCTTGGCCGCGATCGCTCTGAGTTCGGCTTCGACCTCGATCCGGCTTGGCCAAGCGGCGGCGGCGGCGACTGCTTCGACTCGGACGGCGTCCTCCGCATCATTGCGTGCACGCTCGAGGACTGCAGCCAGGACAGCGCTCGCCTGGTCGTCTGCAATACCGTTAGCGACGCTCCCCTCGAGCGTTGGAAACGTGGCCCCGATGAGACGAAGCGACCGAAGCCTGAGGCCGGGTGACGGACTCGCCAGGAGGCGCATGAGTCGAACGTAGCACTGTGGCGTCGCGGCCTTCAGCCTGCCGATTTCATCGAGCGCCGATTCGATGAGGATAACATTTGTCCCATCGAGCATCCGGGACAGCCCCTCTATTTGACTCGCCGGATCCTGTTCGGTGAGGGACACCAGCTGGCGTACCGCGCCGAGCAGCTGCCCGCTCCCTTCGGCTGGCAGACTGATTCGTCCATCGGCCCCGCCCTGCAGCTCAAAAAGATCTCGATCCTTCTCCTTCCTCCGTGACGAACGCGCAATCGAAGCAAGGAAGAGAATCTCCTCCTGTTGATTTGGAAACACGACCGGCTCGACCCCGGGCCGTCGCCGGAGATTAGAATCCCGGAAGGAGATTCTGAGCCGGTTTGAAGGCGCCCTCCCCTTGAGTATCTCGAGCACGTCAACGACGGCATAGCGCAGAGTGCCGTCGCGAGTCTTCGTGTGGATCACCAGTTCGGACCGGGCAATGCGCTGAAACAGGTCGAGAGACATCTCGGGCGCAGTATTCAGGTCTGAGCCGACGGAAGATCCCCCTGGTGCGAGAACTTGCAAGGCAAGCATGAGCGCTGCGCCACGACGCATGAAGGCCACGTTCAACGACTCCCGTGCCCGGCATCGGACCCTGAGGCCGGAGTCCCCCCCGGCCCAGGAGGCGTGATCCCCTCAAGTCTCCTGCGCAGATCCGGCTGATCCGGTTTCAATGCCAGCGACCGACGAAAGGCGTCGATCGCACCGGCGGAATCACCCCCACGCAGAAGGATTTCACCCAGGAGCCGGGCGATGTCCGGGTCGGCGGGGATTTCACGGGCACCTCGATCAAGCAGCGCCTTCGCTTCCGCAACCTGGTTCCTTTCCAGGAGAGAACCCGCGAGGTTGAAGTACGCCGGCGCATAGCGCGGATTGATGGCCAGGGCGCGGCGCAGCTCGGCCTCGCCTTCCTGCATCGCCCCCTTCTTCAGCAGCGCCAGCCCGAGATTGTGATGCACATCCGCGTAGCCGGGATCGAGCGCAGACGCCTTTCTATAGGCGGCGATCTCGTCATCCACTCGACCCAATCTGCCGTAAACCGCCCCCAGATTATTGTGTGCCGACGCATAGACCGGATCGAACGCGATCGCCGCCTCGAGCTGTTCGCGAGCACGATCGAAGCGGCCGAGTGTGTAGAGAAGGGCCCCATAATTGGTCCTCACTGCCGCGTTGTGCGGATCGCGCTCGAGGGCGCGACGAAACTGCTCGTCTGCTTCCTGAGCCTTCCCCTGATCTTCATAGATCAGGGCAAGGTTGCTGTAGGACCCGGCAAAATCAGCATCGGCCGCAATCGCCTGACGGAACGTGTCAATCGCCGCCTGGGTCTTCCCTTGGTTTTTGTAGATCACGCCGAGATTGTTGTAGGCCTCGGCATAATCCTTGTCGACGCTGATGACCATGCGAAACTCGCGAATGGCGTCATCGTGCTTTCCCTGCCGGTCGTACAGAATACCGAGGCTGTTGCGCGCGTCCGTAAAGTTCGGCTCATACTCCAGAGCCTTCTTGAAGTGCATCTCCGCCTGCTGCATTCTCCCTTGTTCCATATCGATGTTCCCGAGGAGGGTTTCGGCATCCTTCGAGCGCGGCTGGCGCTCCATGAGCCTCCGGACTGATTCAATCGCTTTCTGGAACTCCTTCTTTTTATAATAGGCTCGAGCCAGGTTCAGACTGGCGATGCCGAGGTCTTCGGAGCTCCCAATCGCCTTCTCAAATTCCTGTATCGACTCGTCAATCTTCCCTTGCGCCAGCAGAATCATCCCAGAGTTATTATGAGAATTCGCCGTATCTTGATGAAGATATCCGAGAGATCTGAGCCGTTCCTTTAGTTCTTTATCTCCGGCAGGATCGGTTGGTATCTTCGAATCCCCGGCCCCTGCGGCACGCGTTGCCCCGTGCAAAGGCACAGCATTTTCCCCGCGACCGAGATTCCCCTCGTAGCTCTTGATGTAACGGACCGGGTGGGCCTTGAGGAACTCTGGATCGAAAGCATCCAATATCGGCCGGCCGTCCATATCCTCGGCCGCCGGCAGCCCAAGGAGGGCCAGGATGGTGGGAGCGACATCCAGTACCGAAGCCTCGTCCAGATCGTGTTTTTTCCGGAAGCCGTCCCCGCTCAGGATCACGATGCCGTACTTCCGATGCCAATCGGCCGCCTGCCCCAATCCGATGCGGGATTCGGTGAGCGGGCGGTTCTCCCCCGTCCGGAACCCGTGGTCGGAGCATACGATCACAGCCGTGTGCGGGTCGGCCGCGCTCACGAGCTCGCCAATCATTTCGTCGGTGTGGCGATAGTATTCGTCCACCGCTCTCCCGAATCTCTGCGCCGCATCGGGGTCGATCCCTGGCAATGGCGGAGAGGTGTATGGCATGAACAGGTGGGCGACGGTGTCCGTTCCCTCGAGATAGACTCCCAGAAATTCGGGCCTGAACCTGGTCTCTAGAGTGCGTCCAATCCGCGCGTACGTATCCCCTGATGCGAGCAAGGTCTTGAAGTCGTCGATCAATTTGTTCTGGTCCGCGGGGAGAAGTAGGGCGTCGGTCGGCATGCGGATGTAGCGTGATACATCCGCAACTCCGACCGTCTCGGGAGCGACGGTGAGGGAGGCGACCAGGCCGTCGAGATCGGCCGGAAACACTTTGCCTTCGCGTGGTTGATCGGCGGCTTGGCGGACACCGAAGAGCTGGTACGCGATGCGATCGGAGACGATGAATCCGTTGACTCGCTCCGCCGGGTAGGTCGCCCACCATCCCACGACCCCCACGGTCCGCTCGCGCTCGCTGAGAATGCTCCAGAGCGCCTTGACCTTTCGAAGGTTCGAGGTGACCGGGATCCGCTCTCCGTCCCTCCCGGTGGTTGCGAGAAAATCGATGATCCCGTGTCGGGCGGGCAGCACACCCGTTGCGATGCTGGTCCAGACGACCGGCGAGAGCATCGGGGTGATGGTGCGCAGTCGGCCACGAACTCCGGTCTGGATCAGGCGGGCCAGGTTCGGGAGCCTTCCCGCCCGGAGAAGTGGATCGATGATGTTCCAATCGGCCCCGTCGAGCCCGATCAACAGTACCTTGATCCCCGTCGGCCGGGACACGGCCCCGGCAGCCTCCGGAGGCTCTGAGCGGATTTCGAGCCCCGTCACATCGCAGGAAAGCAGCACAAGGCCCGAGGCCCGGAAGCGTTCGCCCAGTTGACGCGCCAGGGCCTCGCGCAGTTCTTCGGTCCGTGCTCCCGAGATGTCTCCGTAGCTCGCGCTCCCCACCACCGCGCGGAGGTCTTCGACGATCCAGGGACGTATGGAACGCGTCTCGTAGCGAGGCCCGAGCAGGCGGTGGACGTCCATGAGCCGGTCCGGGTCGACTTTATATCGGAGCGTTCCCGTGGCGATGAGGTCGGTCCCCTCCCGCGAAGCAAGCGGACTGGACGGGGACCCCACTTCGAACTCGAGGGTGGTTGAATGCACCGGATAGTAGGTGACCCGGGCGAGTCC
Source organism: Acidobacteriota bacterium (assembly GCA_041486695.1). Taxonomy (GTDB): domain Bacteria; phylum Acidobacteriota; class Polarisedimenticolia; order Gp22-AA2; family Gp22-AA2; genus JBGPLZ01. Next base: position 41,373 of record JBGPLZ010000006.1, read on the forward strand.
GGGTGGTGCGAGGTGCCACCCCGTGTCGATCGGTCGGGGCGTCATGAGGCCGAGTGGGGAGTCGAGCACGGCGGCTCCCGATTCCTCGGAAATCCGCCGCAACCCGGAGCAGAGCCAGGCCACGAGCAGAAGGAGGCCTACGCCGATCGGAACCTTGCGCCGTGACAATGCCTCGAGCATCATGACCCAGGCCGGGCCCGGAGGGGGATCAGGTCCCTTCCGACCAACTGGATAGGTAGGATTGCTGCTCGGAGGTCAGCGCGTCAATCCGAACCCCCAGACTATCGAGCTTGAGGTGGGCGATCAAACGGTCGATCTCCGGTGGAACCGGATGGACCTTGCGCGGGAGGTTCTTGCCTTCTCGGGCGATGTACTCGCACGCCAGCGCCTGGTTGGCAAAGGACATGTCCATGACGGACGCAGGGTGTCCTTCCGCCGCGGCCAGGTTCACGAGCCGACCTTCGCCGAGCAGGTTGATCCGCCGTCCGTCCCGCAAAGTGTACTGGTCGACGAAATCGCGAATGCGTTGCCGGCCGCGCGCCAGCCCTTCGAGAGCCGGGATATCGATCTCGACGTTGAAGTGGCCGGAATTGGCGACCACGGCGCCATCCTTCATCACCTCGAAGTGCTCCCGCCGCAGAACATGCTTGTTGCCCGTCAGCGTGACGAGGACATCGGCCAGGCGCGCCGCCTCCAGCATGGGCACGACCTGATATCCGTCCATCACCGCCTCGAGCGCCTTCACCGGCTCCACCTCGGTGACCAGCACCTGCGCGCCAAGACCGCGGGCCCGCATTGCCACGCCGCGGCCGCACCAGCCATATCCGGCGACGACGAACTTGAGTCCGGCGATGAGCAGATTGGTGGCGCGGATGATTCCATCGAGGGTGCTCTGGCCCGTGCCGTAGCGGTTGTCGAAGAAATGCTTCGTCATCGCGTCGTTCACGGCCACGATTGGATAGGCCAGAATCCCTTCCGTCGCCATGCTCACCAGGCGGATGACGCCGGTGGTGGTCTCCTCCGTCCCACCCACGACACCGGAGAGGAGATCGCGCCTCTTGGAGTGCAGGACCGAAACCAGGTCGGCACCGTCGTCCATGGTCACCTGCGGCCGCGCCTCGAGCGCTTCGATGATGTGGCGGTAATAGGTGTCGTTGTCCTCCCCTTTGATGGCGAAGGTCGGGATCGCGTAAACCTCAACGAGCGCGGCGGCGACGTCGTCCTGGGTCGACAGCGGGTTGCTGCCGCACAGGCGCACCTCGGCGCCTCCTGCGGCGAGTGTCCGGGCCAGATTCGCGGTTTCCGACGTCACGTGCAGACATGCGGCCACCCGCAGGCCCTTCAGAGGCATTTCGCGGGCGAAGCGTGCCCTGATGGAGCGGACCACCGGCATCTGCTCGTCCGCCCACTCGACACGCGAGCGGCCCTTGGCAGCCAGACCACGATCCTTCACATCCCCCGGAACCTGTGCCACGGTCTTCCATCCTCCCCGCCTCGATCTGTTCAAGATCCTGACGACCTACTCGATCAGACTCTCAGAGGCGCGCGGCCTTGCGGAGCGCTTCAGCCTTGTCGGTGCGCTCCCAGGTGAATTCGGGCTCGCTGCGACCGAAATGGCCGAAGGCCGCCGTCGCCCGGTAGATCGGGCGGAGCAGGTCGAGTCCCTGGATGATTTCGCGCGGCTTGAGGCCGAAGTGCTCCCGGATGATTGCGACGATCGTCTCTTCGGCGATCTTCCCGGTATCCTGTGTGTCAACCATGATCGACACCGGATCGGCCACACCGATGGCGTAGGCGATCTGAACTTCGGCGCGATCGGCGATGCCGGCGGCAACCAGGTTCTTGGCGATGTAGCGTGCCATGTACGCCGCCGACCGGTCGACTTTGGTCGGGTCTTTGCCCGAGAAGGCCCCTCCGCCGTGGTGCGCATATCCGCCGTACGTGTCGACGATGATCTTGCGACCCGTCAGCCCCGTGTCTCCCTGGGGTCCGCCGATGACAAACCGACCGGTCGGATTGATGTGCAGGCGCGTCTCGTGATCGCGAAGGCTCTCCGGGACGACCGGGCGGATGATCTGCTCCTCGACGTCCCGGCGCAGGTCCTCGATGCGCACGTCCTGGGCATGCTGAGTCGAAAGGACGATCGCCGCAACCCGCGTCGGCCGCCCATTGACATACTCGATGGTCACCTGGGACTTGCCGTCGGGACGGAGATACGGGAGCGCACCCGACCGCCGTACTTCCGAGAGGCGCCGAACCAGGCGATGGGCCAGCTGGATCGGCAGGGGCATCAATTCGGGAGTCTCGCGGCAGGCGAAGCCGAACATCATCCCCTGGTCGCCAGCGCCGCCGGTGTCGACGCCCATGGCGATATCCGGCGACTGTTGATCGATGGATGTCATGACGGCACAGGTGTCGCAATCGAAGCCATACTTCGCCCGGGTGTATCCGACATCACGAATGGTCTGGCGGACGATCGCCGGAATGTCGGCGTAGCCGCGCGTCGTCAGCTGGCCCGCGACGATCGTCAGACCGGTGCCGAGGAGGGTCTCGATCGCCACACGGGAGCCTGGATCCTGGCCGATGACCGCGTCCAGGACGGCATCCGATATCTGATCGGCGATCTTATCGGGGTGACCCTCCGTCACCGATTCGGAAGTGAACAGGTAACGACCCTTGACCATCGGCGCAGTCCTCGCTCGTTTCGGGAGGCCGAGGGACACACCTCCCTTTGTTCAAGTCAAAGGCTTGATTGTAGAGGGGTTGCACCGGGATGTCAACGGAATTTGACGCTCCCCTTCCCAAGAATCCCCTCGAGAGCGAGCGCCAGCTCGCGGCTGGGCGAGACCTTGAGGGCGCTGCCTGCCCTCAGGGTCGCCCGAAACGCCTGCGGCTGGGTCACCTCGAGAAAGACCGGGCAAGGTCCCGGCCGCTCCCGCAGGAGATCTCGAACACGCTCCACCGTCCCGGCCTCGAGATGCGTAGGGTTGAGCGCGATGACCACCTCCCGGGCTTTCTTCTCCTCGGCCTGGTCGAGCGGCAACAGGGTCTCGGCGATCAAGCGCCGTTGATCCTCGGAGATCTCCACCGCCCCCCCGATCAGCAGCGCCGCGTCGTCTTCGATGAGACTGCGGTGCATCCCATACGTCTCGGGGAAGACCACCACCTCGACGGAACCCTCGAGGTCCTCGAGGTTGAAGACCGCCATCAGATCTCCCTTGCGGGTCCGGCGCCGCTTCAAGGACGACACGAGGCCGGCGAGGGTGGCCTTGCGTGGCTGTTTGATCTCCTTGAACGATGCCGTGGTATGGGATACGAGGCCGCGCAAACGGTCGGCATCGTCCGTGAGCGGATGCCCCGACATGTAGAAGCCGAGCGTCTCCTTCTCGTGGAGGAGGCGATCACGCTCGCTCCACGGCTTCCCGGCCGCCGGCAGTTCCTCCGTCTCCTCGGCATGCGTGCCGAAAAGACCGACCTGCCCGCTGTCGCGATCGCGCAGGGCCTTCTGGGCCGACTCGATCGCCCCGTCGACCGCGGCGAACAGCCTGGCCCGGTCGGGACCGAGGCGGTCCATGGCACCCGCCTTGATCAGGGATTCCATCACCCGCTTGTTCACCAGCCGCAGGTCGACGGCGCGGCAAAGCTCCCGCAGAGAGCCGAACCGCCCGAGGCGGCGCCGCGCTTCCAGGAGGATTTGCACGGCACCCTCCCCCACGTTCTTCACGGCGCTCAGACCGAAGCGGATCCCGTCGGGTTCGATGGTGAAGTCCATCTCCGAGGTGTTCACGTCGGGGGGCAGGACCTTCAATCCCATCGCGCGGCATTCGCCGGAGTACTTGACGATGTTATCGGTGTTCTCCTTCTCAGCCGTCAGAAGCGCCGCCATGAAGTGGCGGGAATGGTGGGCCTTCAGCCAGGCCGTCTGATAGGCGACGAGAGCGTAGGCGGTGCTGTGCGCCTTGTTGAAGCCGTAGCCGGCGAAGTATTCCATCAACTCGAAAATCCGCTTGGCATCCTTTTCCGTCAGCCCGTTCGCCCGGCCTCCCTTGACGAACTTCTCTCGCTGGGCGGCCATGACGTCCTTCTTCTTCTTCCCCATCGCGCGCCGCAGCAGGTCCGCCTCGCCGAGACTGAACCCACCGAGGCGGGAGGCGATTTGCATCACCTGCTCCTGGTAGACGATGACACCATAGGTGACCCCGAGGATCGACTCGAGCTGCGGAACGATGTGCTCGATCGCCTTGCGGCCATGACGCCGCTCGATGTAATCGTCGATCATGCCCGACCCGATCGGCCCCGGCCGGAACAGCGCGTTGAGCGCCACGAGGTCTTCGAACCTGTCCGGCTTGAGCTTGCGAAGGATGTCCTGCATTCCAGACGACTCGAACTGGAACACGCCGGCCGTGCGCGCCGCCGCGAACAGGGCATAGGTCTCCGGATCGTCGAGGGGCAGCGCCTCGATGATCAGGTCGACCTTCTCGGCCTCGCGGATGCGCGCCACGCAGTCGTGGATCAGCGTCAGGGTTTTCAGGCCGAGGAAGTCCATCTTGAGCAGCCCGATCGCCCCGATCTCATCCATGGCATACTGCGTCACCACCTCGTTGTCCTTGGTCCGGCCCAGCGGCGAATACTCGACGATCGGTCGCGGTGAAATCACCACCCCCGCGGCATGCACGGAGGCGTGGCGCGCCAGCCCTTCGAGACGCCGGCAGACATCCAACAGCTGGCGGATTCGATCGTCCTTGTCATACAGTTGCTTCAGCGGCGGGGACGTCTGCAGCGCCTTGTCGATGGTCATGTCGGGCTCGGAGGGGATCATCTTGGCGATTCGATCGCACTCTCCGTAGGAGATATCGAGACCACGCCCGGCGTCCCGGACCACCGCCTTCGCACCCATGGTGGCGAAGGTGATGATCTGCGCCACGTTGTCCCGGCCATACTTCTCGCGCACGTAGTCGATGACCTGGCCGCGCCCCCGGATGCAGAAGTCGATGTCGATGTCCGGCATCGTGATCCGCTCGGGGTTCAGGAAACGCTCGAAGAGCAGGTCGTATTCGAGAGGGTCGACGTCGGTGATCCGCAGACAATAAGCCACGAGCGATCCGGCGGCCGAGCCGCGGCCGGGGCCGACCGGGATGCCATGATCGCGGGCATACTTGATGAAGTCCCAGACGATCAGAAAATACCCCGGGAACCCCATCCGGATCACCATCTCGATCTCGCTCTCGAGCCGGCCGCGATACTCCTCGACCGGCACCCTCAGTTTCCCCTTCCGTTCCAGCTCCTTGAGGGCCCCGATCCTGTCCTCGAATCCCCGGTAGGTGACCTGACGGAAATAATCCTCCGTTGTCGTCCCCTCGGGAACCTGGAAATGAGGCAGGAGGTTCCCTCCCTGCGCGATCTCCAGATTGCAGCGCTCCGCCACGAGGAGGGTGTTCTCGACGGCCTCGGGGAGCTCCCGGAACAGGGTCCACATCTCCTCGGGCGACTTGAAATAGTGCTCCTGCGTGAAGCGCATCCGGTCGGCGTCCTTGACCGTCCTGCCGGTCTGAATGCAGATCAGCACGTCATGGGCGAAGTGATCGTCCTTGCGGAGGAAATGACAATCGTTGGTCGCCAGTAACGGGATCTTCAATCGCCGCGCCATCGGCACCAGCACCTCGTTCAGGGCCTTCTCCTCAGGGATCCCCTGGTCCTGGATCTCGAAGAAGAAATTCTCGGCCCCGAAGATCTCTCGATACTCGGCGGCCACGCGCTCGGCCTGGTCCCTTTTGCCGCCGAGAATCAACTGGGGGATCTCCCCTCCCAGGCAGGTCGACGTCGCGAGAAGTCCACCGGCATAACGCGCCAGGATCTCCTTGTCGATGCGCGGACGGTAGTAGAACCCCTCGAGGAATCCCGCCGTCGACAGCTTCATCAGATTGCGGTAGCCATTCTCATCCCGCACCAGGAGCAGCAGGTGGTAATAGGGCTTCCGGCCCGGCCCGGAGACGGTTCGGTCCGTCCGGGCTCCCGGGGCGACATAGGTCTCGCAGCCCAGGATCGGCTTCACGCCCCGCGTTTTCGCCGCGTCAAAAAACGGGATGGCGCCGAACATGTTCCCGTGATCGGTGATCGCCACGGCCGGCATCTCGAACCGGGCAGCCTGCTCCACCATCTCCTCGAGCTTGGAGGCCCCGTCGAGGAGGGAGAACTGGGAGTGGTTGTGAAGGTGGACGAAGCTCCGCGGCGACGCCATCCTCATTCCCACTCGATCGTGGCGGGCGGCTTGGAGGTGATGTCGTACACGACCCGGTTCACGCCGCGCACTGAATTGACGATGCGAGCGCTCACCCGCGCCAGGAACTCCTGCGGGAGCCGCGTCCAGTCGGCGGTCATGAAGTCGGTGGTGGTGACCGCCCGCAGAGCCAGGACGTTCTCATAGGTGCGGTCGTCCCCCATCACTCCAACCGTTCGCACCGGCAGGAGCACCGCGAACGCCTGGGCCGTCTCGTCGTAGAGGCGGCCCGCACCCCGCTCACCGGGCTCGGATTTAAGCTCGCCGATGAAGATATCGTCGGCCTGACGGAGGATCTCGAGCCGCTCCTCGGTCACCTCCCCCAGGACGCGCACGGCGAGACCCGGTCCCGGGAAGGGGTGGCGCATGACCAGATCCTCGTCGAGACCCAGCTGGCGCCCGACCCGGCGGACTTCGTCCTTGAAGAGCTCTCGGAGCGGCTCGACGAGCTTCAGCTTCATTGTGGCGGGCAACCCGCCGACGTTGTGGTGGGTCTTGATCACCGCCGACGGACCCTTGTGGGAGATCGATTCGATCAGGTCGGGATAGAGCGTCCCCTGGGCAAGGAACGCAACCTGACCGATCGCCGCTGCTTCGCGCTCGAACACCTCGACGAACACCCGTCCGATCGTCCGGCGCTTCTCTTCCGGATCGAGCACGCCGCGCAAGGCCCCGAGAAACTCCCCCGAGGCGCTCGCCTTGCGCACCGGCAGGTTGTAGACCTGCGTGAAGACGCGCGCCACCTCATCCGCCTCCCGGCGGCGGAGCAGACCGTTGTCGATGAACAGACAGGTCAGCCGGTCGCCGATGGCGCGGTGGATCAGGAGCGCCGCGACCGCCGAGTCCACACCTCCGCTGAGGCCGGCGAGCACGCGCCCGTCACCGACCTGGTTTCGGATCGCGATCACCGCCTCGTCGACGAACGACGACATCCGCCAGGCCCCCCGGCACTCGCAGGCGCCCAGCACGAAGTTTCTCAGAACCGCGAGCCCATGCTCGGTGTGCTGGACCTCCGGGTGGAACTGGATCCCGAACAGGCGCCGCGACTCGTCCGACATCGCCGCGCAGCGACTGTGGGTGCTTCGCGCCGAGACCGCGAAGCCCGACGGTGGCTCCAGGACCTCGTCACCGTGGCTCATCCAGACCTTCTGGTGCGCGGGGAGACCACGAAACAGGCTCGGCACGCCGATGATCTCGAGGTCGGCCGGCCCATACTCACGTGCGGGCATCGGCGCGACCATGCCCCCGGTGAGGTGCGCCATGAGCTGCATTCCGTAGCAGATGCCAAGCACCGGCAGGCCGAGACCGAAGAGGGCGGGGTCGAGGCGCGGCGCCTGCGGCGCGTAGACGGAATCGGGCCCTCCGGACAGGATCAGGCCGCGCGGGCGCCGGGCTCGCAGCGCCTCGATCGGCGTGTCGTACGGCAGCAGCTCGCTGTGGACGTTCAACTCGCGCACACGCCGGGCGATCAGCTGGCTGTACTGGGCGCCGAAATCGAGCACCAGAACGGTCTCGCGTTCGGCGGTCTTCATGTCCATCATCGCTGTTTTTCCGCCCGACCCGCGACGCCGTGGATGAGACGCTCGATGGCGTGCGCCGGATCCTTTGCCCCGAACCCCTTGAGCTCCCGATCGGCGCGCAGACAGACGGCCAGGGCGTGGGTGAGCACGTCCGCCCCGGTGGCGCCGATCTCCTGCTGGAACTTTTCGACCCGCCAGGGATCGAGACCATAGAGCGCGGTCGTCTCGCGTGGTGCCAGCCGCCGGCTCGCCGCCGCCCGCGCCTTGAGCGCGGTGCGGAAATACCAGGCGAGCCCCCCGAGGAGGTGCACCGGATCCTCGCCCGAGCGCAGGAGCGCGCGGGCCGCCAGAACCGCCGCCCCGCGCTCGCCGCGCAGGATCTGCACCGCGAGGCGGAAAGCGTCGTCAACGCGCGGCACGTCGCCGAGGAGGGCGAGATCGACCGCCTCGATCGGCCGCGGCGCGCCCAGCGCGCTCATCAGCTTCTGAAGCTCCGCGTCGAGCCGCGCGAGGCCGGCGCCGGCCACCCCCGCCACGATCGCCTCCGCGAGCTCGGCGCTCAGGCCAAAGCCGCGGGCGCGCAGTCTCTCGCGGACCCACACCGCCGTGCGAGCGTCATCGAGCGGACCGCAGTCGACCCGTGCCGCCCCCGCGACCAGCGCCTTGTGCAAGGCCCGGCGGCGGTCGAATGCGGGATCGCTGAAGACGACGCAGCTCTTGACGTTGGGACGCTCTAGGTAATCCTTGAACGGCTCGACGCCGTCGCTGCGGAGCCGGTCCGCCTCGCGAATCACGAGCAATCTCCGCCCACCCCCCATCGGGAAGGTGGAGGCCAGATCGATCAGATCCTGGAGCGTGGTCTCGCCGCCGCGCAGCGCCTCGCGATCAACCGCGGCGGCACCCTCCGGCAGCACCGCCTGCCCCAGGAGGCGGATCGCCTCCTCCTGGAAGAAGATCTCCTCCCCGTCCAGGAGATAGACCGGCTCGATCTGAGCCCGGAGCAGCCCTTGCTGGAACTGCGTGAAGCTCAGGGTCCGTGGCATGCCTAGAATCCTTCCAGGATCGAGGTCACGATGCTGCGAGCGAAATCGGTAGCCACCTCGTCGACCGCGACGATCTCCTGATCCTGAAAGGTCAGCGCGCTTGCGGCGACATCGTATTGCCGCTTGAAGAGAAAATGGTCGTCCTCCCAGAGGATCTTGTCGGTCGCCACCTCGCTCAGAGTGACGTGGGCGGTGATCAGAATCTCGTAGCGGGTGGCCCGTCCCTGCTCACTGATGGTCACCGGGTTCTGCGTGTAGCTGAGGATTGCCCCCTTCAGCACCGCCTGGGCGCCTTCTTCACCAGGCACGAGGCGCGCCCGCCCGCGGGTCGTGAACTCATCGATGATGTGTTCGGTGATCCGCTGCTCGATCTCCGGCCGGCTCGTGCGGTTGACAAACATCGGTATGCCGATGGTCTGGATGCCGGGGAGCGCATTGGAGTGACCGCTGAGGTGGTAGCCGCAGCCCGCAAGCGCCGCCACGGCCACCAGCGCGCCCGACAGGGCGAGCACGCGTCCACGTCCCCCGGGACCGGGGACCGGCGGCCGGCGCCGTCGCGTTCGCAGGAGCGCGATCATCGTGCGCATTATAGCAGCAGCCTCTCGCGCCACCCCGCCACGCCGGCGGCAGGCCGGTCGTCCCCATGCCGAGGAGTCACGTTCACTGCACGACGAGATTCAGCAGCTTCCCCGGGAGGTAGATGGTCTTGCGAAGTATGCGTCCCTCGAGGTGCGCGGCGACCCTTTCGTCGGCGCGCGCCTGCGCCAGGACCTCGGCCTCCAAAGCGGAGCTCGGCACCCGGACCCGCCCCCGTACGCGCCCATTCACCTGAACGACGACCTCGACCTCATCCTCCCGCAGCCAGCGCGCATCCGCCACCGGCCAGGGCTGACGCCGAACGCTCCCTGCGCCGCCCAGGAGGCTCCAGAGCTCCTCCGAAATATGCGGCGCGAAAGGCTGCAGCAGCAGAGCCAAGGTCCGCCCCGCTTCCTTGAGGCACGGATCGTCACCATGGGCCGGCTCCCTGACAAAATCCTGAAGGGTGTTCAGAAGCTCCATCAGCGCCGCCACGGGCGTGTTGAGATGCAGGCGCTTGTCGATGTCGATGGTGATCCGATCGATGGTTTGATGAACCTTGCGCCGCAGCCCCGCCCGGCGTGGTTGATCGGCCCCCTCGTCCGGGCCCGGGAGAGAAGCGCTTGCCAGGACCTCACCCCGGGGCGCGAACAGCCGCCAGACCTTCTCGAGGAATCGGAAACAGCCTTCGACACCCTGCTCGTTCCACTCCAGGTCCTTCTCGGGTGGGGCCGCGAAGAGAGTGAAGAGCCTGGTGGTGTCGGCACCATAGCGGCGCACCATCTCGTCGGGGTCGACGGTGTTTCCCTTCGACTTCGACATCGCCGTGCCGCCCTTGAGCACCATTCCCTGGCAAAGGAGCGTGCCGACCGGCTCCCCCGACGCGACCAAGCCGAGGTCCCGCAGGACTTTGGCGAAAAAGCGGCAATAAATCAGATGCATGGTGGCGTGGGTGATGCCTCCGACGTACAGATCGATCGGAAACCAGGCCGCTACCTTCGAAGCATCGAATGGCGCGCGATCATTCCCCGGGTCGCAATAGCGATAGAAGTACCAGGAGGAGTCGAAAAACGTGTCCATCGTGTCGGTCTCGCGCCGCCCCGGTCCCTGGCACCGGGGACAGGTGACCTCCACGAAGGCGGCGACCCGCTGGAGCGCAGAGCCTTCACCCGTCAGGGCGAGATTCTCAGGAAGCAGCACGGGCAGGTCGCGGTCGGGCACCGGCACCACTCCGCAGCGCTCGCAATGAATGACCGGAATCGGGGTTCCCCAGTAGCGCTGCCGCGAGATCCCCCAATCGAGGAGACGGTACTGGACCGTGCTTCGGCAGAAGCCCTGCCGCTCACCGTCACGCAACATCTCGCGCCGCCCGGCCGCCGAGTCCATTCCGGAATAACGGCCCGATTCGACCAGAACGCCGTCTTCGGTCATGGCGGCTGGCGGGGCGCTTGCGGAGGCGGCCTGGCCGCGCCGCACCACAACCGTGCGAACCGGAAGCCCATACTTGCGTGCAAACTCGAAATCGCGCTCGTCATGGGCCGGCACCGCCATGATCGCTCCGGTGCCGTACTCCATCAGGACGAAGTTCGCGGCGAAGACCGGGAGCGTCTCGCCGCTATACGGATTTCTCACGCGGAGCCCGGTGTCGACGCCTTCCTTCTCCTCCGGCTCCGCGCCGGCTCGCGTGACGTCCTTCTGCGCCATGCGACGGCGGAACGCTTCGACGCGCGCCCGCCCCGGATCCTCCGGCGGCAGGCGATCGAGGATTGGGTGGCTCGGCGCGACCACGCAGAAAGTGGCTCCGTGAATCGTATCCAGGCGCGTCGTGTAAATCTCCAGTGCCGCTGCGGCAGGGTGCGCCGCGGCGCCCTGCATCGGAAAGCCGGCCACCGCCCCCTCGCTCCGGCCGATCCAATTGCGCTGCATGAGCCGGACGCGCTCCGGCCAGCCGGTCAGCCGATCGAGCTCGGCATCGAGCTCCTCGGCATAGCGGGTGATCCTCAGGAACCACTGCTCCAGCTCGCGACGCCCTACCAACGATTCGCACCGCCAGCATCGCCCCTGCTCCACTTGCTCGTTGGCGAGGACCGTCTGGCACGATTCACACCAGTTCACCGAGCGACGGCTCCGGTAGGCGAGATCGCGCTCCAGCATCCTAAGGAAGAACCACTGGTTCCAGCGGTAGTACTCGGGGCGGTGGGCGGCGATTTCGCGGGACCAGTCGTAGGAGAAGCCGAGCCTTCTGAGTTGTGACGCCATGTTGGCGATGTTCTGATTGGTCCAGACCGCTGGCGGGGTGCCGTGCTTGATGGCGGCATTCTCGGCCGGGAGCCCGAAAGAGTCCCACCCCATCGGGTGCAGGACGGTCCGGCCGCGCATCCATTGGAAGCGCGCCACGGCGTCACCGATCGCATAGTTACGGACATGCCCCATGTGCAGGCGGCCGGAGGGATACGGGAGCATCTCGAGGCAGTAGAACTTCGGGCCTTCCGGACGCTCCGGCGCCGCCCAGGCGCGCTCCTGGTTCCAGTGCGCCTGCCACTTGAGCTCCAGGGCATCGAAGAGATCCCGATAATCCCCATTCATGCTCGCCTCGCCGGAAAGCCCTCCGGGGCGCAGCCTCCTGCGGACGCCGCGCCCCCACACGAGCCGCTCATTCTAGCAGGGTTCCGGAAGCCGGCGGATTTGTGCCGCACCAGGATTTCAGTAACGTAACGGAACATCCCCTCCCGTTGTCGGCACTTGCAGCTTTCTCCCCGGAACCTATATTCGCTCCGCCAGCGCCGTGCTCAGAAGCGGAGACCCACCCATGCGTCCTTGGGCCCTCAGCCAGGAACGACCCGCCGAAGCGGAGAGTCTCTCCGGCCCGACGCCCGCCGGCCTCCTCGGATTGCTGGCTTCGCCGCGGCCGGATCGCTGCGCCTTGCGCGCCGCTGTCGCGGCGCTTCAGTCGCACTCCGTGCGGCCGCTGCTCGAAACCTTGAGCTTCCATCGTATTGATGGACTGGCCTACCGCGCGCTCAGTGCGCTCCCGCCGGATTCGATCGATCCCTGGCTCCGTTCGACCCTGAAACGACGCTCCCAGAAGCTGGCGGCCGCGACGCTCGCGCAGGGGCTCGCCCTCGCGGAGGTGCTGGACGCGCTGCATCACGCGCGCATCCCCGTCGTGGTCATGCGTGGGCTGCGCAGCGCCGAGAGCATCTACGCGGATCCATCGGTGCGTCCGTTCGAGGATCACGATCTTCTCGTGTTGCCTGGCGATCGTAGGCAGGCGGCGACGGTCCTCGAGCGCCACGGTCTCGAGCCGATCTCGCCCGCCCTCTTCCGGCGCGGCGGGCTGCTCATCGATCTGCACGTCGATCCTTTCGGCGCCACGCGCCGTCCCACCCGGTCGCTCCTCCTCCGGATGTCGGCGGAAGAGCTGTTCGAGCGGACCACTCCCGGGTCGGTGGCTGGGGCACCCTCGCTGCTTTTGGATCCGGCCGACGAACTTCTCCTCCTGGCCATCCACGTCGTCAAGCATTCGTTCGATCGCCTGATCCGGATCGCCGACGTGGCCCACCTGCTGTCCCGACCGGAAGGTGCCGCCCACGGAGAGGCGGCCCTGCGCCGCGCCGGGACGTCGGGAGGCCGGCGGATTCTCGGCTGGGCCATCGCCGCGGCGACGCCGCTCGGGGTGCCGCTGTCCCCGGCCCTGCGCGCCGCTCCTCCGGCGGGGGGGCTCGAGTCGATCATCATGCGACGGGTCATCCGGCTCCGGCCGTTCCCCTATGCGGGCGAGATCCTCATGGCGCTGGCCCTGCCGGGACTGGCGGCACGACTTCGGTTTCTCGGCGAGGCGCTGTTCCCGTCCGTCCAGGCACCGCGCCCTGCCTGGCGGAAGGCGATCGTCCTTCCCGGGCGGACGATCGCCATCGTCAGGCAGGCGGCGGCACAGGCGCGGACCCGCAAGGAGGCGCGATGAACCGTCTGGACCTGGATCGGACCCCGCTCCGTCCCGCTACGGACGTGGTGCATCGGCAGATCGCCGGGGAACAGATCCTCGTCCCGGTGCGCAGCGGCGCCGCTCAGATCGATTTTCTGTTCACCTCCAACGACGTCGGCACGTTCATTTTCGGGCTTCTCGATGGTCGGCGGGACGCCCGGGCGATCGCCAGGCTCCTGTGCGACGAATTCGCCATCGCCGAGGATCAGGCGCACGCCGATGTCCTCGACTTTCTCGAGACTCTGTGCGAGGCCCGGCTCGCGGGTCCCGCCGCGGAAGGTGCTTCTTGACGACGATCCAGGACGTCTCCTACGCGGAATTCGGGTCGCGCCTGGTCAAAGCCGGCGGGATGGCGCGCGCCCCTCTGTCCGGCTCGATCGAGCTCACCTTCAAGTGCAACTTGCGCTGCGTCCATTGCTACATTCCGGACTATTCCGGCGCGGGCGAGATGAGCACCGCGGAGATCTGCCGCATCCTCGACGAGATCGCCGATGAGGGATGCCTGTGGCTGCTGCTCACCGGTGGAGAGGTCCTCTGCCGCGCGGACTTCCCCGAGATCTACCTGCACGCCAAGCGACGCGGCTTTCTGCTGACGATTTTCAGCAACGGCACGCTGGTCGACGAGGGCGTCGCCGATCTTCTGGCCGAGTACCCGCCCTTCGGGATCGAGTTCACGCTCTATGGCCTGTCCGACGAGACCTACTTGAAGACCACCGGATTCCCCGGCCGATTCACGCGGGTTCGACGGGCGATCGATCTGCTCGTGGCGCGCGGACTGCCATTGTCGCTGAAGGCGGTCGCCATGGAACCGCTCGCCGACGAGATCGAGGCGATGCAGGCATTCGCGGCCGCCTTCGGCCTGCGCTTCCGCTACGACGCCATCGTGCACGGCCGTCTCGACGGCTCGATGGCTCCGACCGCGGTGCGCGCCGAGCCGGGCCGGGTCGTCGCCTTCGATGCCGAGGACCCCAAGCGCTTCGCGGAGTGGCTCAAGTACTACCGCCAGTACGTCAAGCCGCCCCGCCCGACCCCTTACCTGCTGTCGTGCGGCGCGGGCGTCAACAGCTTTCACATCGATCCCAAGGGAACCCTCCTGTCCTGCGAAGCGCTGCCTCTCAACGGCTATAACCTGCGACGCGGCAGCTTCCGCGAGGGCTGGTACGGCACGGTCGGCGAGCTCCGGCATCGCCTGGCCGGGCCGCAGAACGCCTGCGCGCCCTGCGAGCTGAAGGCGCTGTGCGACCGCTGTCCCGCGACCGCCACGCTCGAGACGGGAAGCCCCGACGGCTGGATCCCCTATTACTGCGAAATCACCCATCGCCGGGCCTCACTGCTCGAAGCGGCCCGCGGCGATGCGGCGACCGCGGCGCGTTACCTCGAGCATGCCGAGCGCGTCGCCGGCGGCTGGACGCCGCCGGGGGCGATCCTCCCCCGGTCCAGCCGGCTCGCCCCTCCCGTCGCCGGCTGCGCCGGCGGAGGCTGCGGCAGCGGGAGCGGCTGCGGCACGGCGGCTCTGCGGCCGAAAACGTCCGAGTCCCGACCGGTCCAAATCGAGCTTCCCGGCGACGCCGGGACATCCGAAAGGGAGGTGGCATGATGAGTTCCGATGCACGGACCCCGGGCCGGGGGTCACGGCGCCCGTATCAATCCCCAGAGCTGCGGCGGGTTCGCCTGGTCCCGGACGAGGCGGTGCTCGCATCGTGCAAGAACAACGCCACGGCGGGGCCGGCGGGGCCGGTCTCGAAGTGCGCCACGAATCCCGCGATCTGCTCCCACAGTGCCTCCTAAGCCCGCGTCGTCCCTCGTGCTGGAGGTGGCCCGGATCGGGCTTCGGATCGAAACCGGCGATCCCGCCGTCCGGATCGTCGCCGAGCCGGCCCACGTGCCGTTCCTCGTCGACCGGGCCGGCTCGGACTGCGCCTCGGTTCTCCTCGAGGCCCGCTCGGGTCGCGCCGCGAAGCGCCGGGCAGGCAAGATGATCTTCGACACCGGCTCGGTGTGGCGCCTGGAGGAGATCGGTGACTCGCACCTTCTGACCTTCCGTTCCCCCATCTTCGGCCGGGAACCCTACCTGTCGGTCGAGTTCGACCGCGAGTACCACCAGGGCCGGGGGGAGACGCTGCTCGGCGGGCCGGTGCTCGCCGGCGGCGAGCTGCACCCTTTCGTCTATCCCTTCGACGAGGTGATCTTCCTGGCGCGCCTGGCGCGCGGGCGCGGCGTCCTGGTTCACTCCTGTGGTCTCTCGGTTGGCGGCCGCGGCATTCTCTTCCTGGGGACGTCGGGGGCTGGCAAGAGCACCGCGGCCCGGCTCTGGCAGGCTCGCGGCGGGGTCACCATCCTCTCGGACGATCGGATCGCGATCCGAAGGGAGGGCGAAGCGTACCGGATCCATGGCACCCCCTGGCACGGCGAGGCAGGGTTCGAGGCGCCGACCTCGGTGCCTCTCGAGGCCGTGTTCATCCTCGAGCAGGCGCCGCGTAATCGCGTCGTCGACATTTCTCCGTCGGCGGCGGTGGCCCAGATGATGGTGCGCGCGTTTCCTGCGATGTGGGATCAGCAGGGGCTGGAGTTCGCGGTCCGGTTCCTGGCGGAGCTCGCCGAGCGGGTGCCCGTCCGGCGCCTGCACTTCCTGCCCGAGCCTTCGGCGGTGGAGTGCGTCCTCGCGGCCCTCGAGGACGGAAGGTCCGATCGGGCGGCTTCGAAGCCGCCGGCCCAGGAGGTTCGTCATGCCGATAGTGGACTCGATGACCGGCGCTCCCGTTAGGGGCGCAGGCCTCGCCTCGCCGCGACTCGTGCTCGCGGACCGCGAGGGGGTGGCGTTCATCGCCGCGTCGAGCGGCAGTGATCAGCCCCGATCCGGTCGGCGTTTGTGGGGACAGGACGTCGGGCTCGTGACCATCCCCGCCAGCGACGAGGAGATCCGCGCCGCCGAGATCACCGCCCCTCAGGTGGCCGGCGGCTGGCCGTC
>JBGPLZ010000007.1:0-53288 GCA_041486695.1 Acidobacteriota bacterium
CTCGGCGGCCAGCTTCATGGTCCAGGCGGGGGTGCCTCTCAACACCGTCCGCGCCATCCTCGGGCACAAGTCCCTGGCGATGGTCTTGCGGTACTCGCACCTCGCCCCCGAGCACTTACGGGACGCGGTCGGGGTCCTGGATCGGCTCCCGCAGGCTCAGCCGGGGCAGATGGCGGCTGGAGAGGGGGGTGGTCACTCGGTGGGCACAAAGGGCTCGAAAGGGGATCGAGACGGGGGATCGAAAGGCCGCGTAAGTAACTGAAACCACGATGGCGGGGTCGACGGGGCTCGAACCCGCGACCTCCGGCTTGACAGGCCGGCGTTCTAACCAGCTGAACTACGACCCCGCGACTCGGGTGGGACGAGGGCGCCCCGCATTGCCGGGCAGGGGACCCGTGGTGGGCGATACTGGATTCGAACCAGTGACCCCCTGCTTGTAAGGCAGGTGCTCTCCCGCTGAGCTAACCGCCCAACGGGCCCTCCGCGCGCCCTTTGCCGAAGCAAATGATGGTAGCCGCTGGGACGATCTCCTGTCAAGAAGCGTCGCGGGGAGTTCACTCCGGAGGGACTATAATCCGATCATGATGCCGCGCTCCCGTCCATCGTTCCGCGCCGCCATCGCTCTGGCCGCCGCCGGAGTCGCGCTCGTCCTGACGGAGGGCGTGGCACGGAGCCAGGAGAGCGCGCCTCCAGCCCAGCCGGCCAGGGGCCGCGAAGTCTTCGGCCGAATCCGCGGCACGGTTTACGGAGCGGGGAGGAAGCCGCTCGCCGGCCAGATGGTGCTGCTCTCCTCGCGGGATCAGAGCGGCCTGCTCCGGGTCACCGGGACCGATGAGCAGGGCCAATATCTGTTCCAGGACCTGGCGGCCGGGAGCTACGACATCGAGGCCGGCGCCGAAGGGTACGCGCGACAGAGCAAGAACAAGGTCGAGGTCCGACCGCCCTTCCAGAACCTGATCGATTTCCAGCTCGAGCCGGCAGCGGCGGGGGTCTCCGCGAGCG
This sequence comes from Acidobacteriota bacterium, assembly GCA_041486695.1. Classification (GTDB taxonomy): domain Bacteria; phylum Acidobacteriota; class Polarisedimenticolia; order Gp22-AA2; family Gp22-AA2; genus JBGPLZ01. The sequence continues at coordinate 1,003 of JBGPLZ010000007.1, forward strand.
CTGCGGGGATCTCGACGGGCGCTTCCGGGGCCTCGCCGGCGCCGGGGGCCGCGAGCCATGGCGGAGAGGGTGGGGTGCCGGTGCGCGGGGTTTTGGTCGATCAGCAGAGACGGCCGGTCACCGAAGTCTCGGTCGCCTTCGTGTCGCTCGAGGGGAAGGGAATCTACCAGACCTTCTCCGGCGAGAAGGGCGACTTCGCCTTCCAGGCGCTTCCGTCCGGGCGCTACCGCGTGCGCGTTGCCTCGCCGGGGCACGTCACGCTCGATCTGAAATCGGTCGAGGTCGCTCCACCGAGCGGGCTGAACCTGAGCCTGACCCTGGTCGATTACCCGCTGAACTTCAAGGGGCGCCCCGACCGGCTGCTGCCGCGCGAGATGCCACAACGTGATCCGGCCGCTGCGCCTGCCGTGACACCGGCGGCTACGCCGGCTCCTTCCGCGACACCCTAGCTGGGGCGCTTGCGCACCGCGTAGTAGCCGCTGCGGGTGCGAAGGTCCAGATCGCGCCTCGGGGTCAGCAGGCGGATCTTCCGCCAGCGGCCGTCCCAGTTGTCGTTCGTCGGCTCGTAGGTGATGTAGTACTGATTCTTCAGCTCCCGGGCGATCTCCCCGTAGACCCCCCCAAGATCCTCGACCTTGTCCGGAAAATACGCGCGGCCGCCGGTCTCTTCGGCCAGCGTCTTGAGGATCCGCCGCAGCTCGAGGTCCATGACGCTGGTTCCGAGGCCGATCGGGTAGATGATGATCTCGGAGATCTTCGCCTGATCGAGGACGCGACGGAAGGAGAACTTGCTCGCCGTGTCCTCGCCGTCGGTCAAAAGGATGATCGCCTTGCGGCCCTCGACGCTGCGCAGCTTGCGGTAGGACGCGTACAGCGCGTCGTAGAGGGCGGTGTTGCCGAAGGCGTTCGTGCTGGTGATCGCTTCGCGCAGCTGGTCCTTGTTGGACGTCAGATCCTGAAGCAGGTAGACCTTTTCGTCGAAGTCGATCACCAGGGCCTTGTCGTCGGCGCCGAGAGAGTCCACGAACCGGCTGGCCGCGGCGTGCACCGTCTTCATCGACGGCTGCATGCTGGTGCTGCTGTCGAGGATCATCGCCAGCGACACCGGCCGCTGATCGACATAGAAATCCAGGAGCGACTGCCTGACCCCATCCTCTTCGACGGCCAGGTCCTCTTTCTTGAGGTCGGTGACGATGGCGTGGTCGCCGCCCTTCTGGCGCGCGGTCGTGTAGACGATGACGCGGTTGACGCTCACCGAATAGTTCAGGACGACGCGCCGCAGGATCACGGTGTCCGAGACGGTCACCCCCTCGCGGTGAGTGGCGACGGCGCGCAGCACCCAGGAGTGTGGCTCGGCCCCGAAGTCGAACAGGCACTGGTAGGGCGCCTCGGTATCGATGAACACCAGCTTGTCGTCGGCGTAGAACTCGACCTTCTCGATGAGGGAGGGGTCCGCGGCGGTCACCTCGGCGGCGATGTCGGCGCGGCCGAAGCGGAAGTCGTCGCGCACCGGATTGGTGATCCGGATCGCGAACCCCTTCCGGCTGCGTACCTCCGGAGGCCGCGGAGCCGGTGGCTCGACGTCGGCCGGTCCGGCGGACGCCGACGCGGCCAGGCCGAGAAAAAGCGCCAGCAAGGCTACCTGGCGGGGTCGAAGCGCGCGAACGCTCATCGCCGTGGCTCGCTCATGAGGGCCCGGCGCCGCCGCGAGCACCCGCGGGGTGGGCAAGAGGAGCCGCCGGATCGGCGGCGCTCAGCCCGGCGCCCACCGGACGGTCGAGCAGGCGCAGCAGCTTCTGCACCTGCGCCGTTTCGATCCCTCCGGAGGACGATTCGAGAAAGGCGGCGTAGCGGGCCCGCGCCTCCTCCTTCCGTCCGAGGCGCAGGTAGGCGTTCCCGAGGTAGAGAAGGGCGCGGGAGTCATCGGGCGCCCCGGTCAGGCAGGAGAGGAAGGCCTCGACCGCCGCGTCGTCGAGCCCCAGCGACGATCGAGCCACTCCGAGGTTCAAGAACGCCGCCGATCGCCAGGGAGACTCCGCCGAAGCCGGAGAGGCGAGCAGCGCCTCGTACAGGGTGATCGCCCGGGCGTAGAGCCGACCCTCGATCCACAGGGCCCCCGCTTCGAACCGGATCGAGGCGGCGTCGGGGAGGGCCGGCGCGGGCGGAGCCGCGGTGGCCGGGGCGGCCGGAGCCGCGGAGGTCACCGAGAGCGCGGCCGGCCCGGGTGGCGCGCCCGCGTCGAGCTGGTTCGCCGCCTGCTCGAGGAGGGCGGCCGAGCGCTGATGGGCGCCCTGTCCGGCGAGAAAGCGGCCCAGCGCGACGAGATCGCGCGGGTCGGCGGGCGAGCGGTCGGCGGCCTGCTTCAACGACGCGTAGCGCGCCGCGTCGGCGCGCGTCCGCTTCAACGCCCCCGCGACCGCCTTGCGCATCTGGGCGTCCTCGATGCCGCGCTCGGCCAGACCCTGCAGCACCTCGATCGCCTCCGGAAATTGCTCCTGGGAGCGTTTCAGGTCGGCCAGGATCAGATGCGCGCCCGGATGATCGTGGTCGAGCGCCAGGGCGGCCTGGATCGCCTCCTCGGCGCGGCGCGCGCTCTCCAGGTCGAGGAGAACCCTCGCCAGCGCCACGTACGGCTCGGGGTCCTGCGGGGTCAGCTCCAGCGACTTGCGCGTCGCCGCGATCGCGTCGTCGGAGAGATGCAGCCGGGCGAAGGCGAGGCCGAGCCGGGTGTAGGCGCTGCTGAAATCGGGCTTCACCGAGATCGCCTTGAGGAAGAGATCGATCGCCTCCTCCAGGCGGCCGCGGCGCAGGAAGAGATCGCCCAGGTGGGTGTAGCCGTCGGCGAAGGCGACGTTGATCTCGAGCGCCTTGCGGTATTGGGCCTCGGCGGCGTCGTCCTGCCCGGTGCTCTCGAGCAGGCGTCCCAGCCCATCGTAGGCCGGAGCGTACCCCTGCTGCAGATCGAGCGCCCGCAGGAACTCGGCGCGCGCCTCGGCTGCGTCCCCCAGCTTGAGCGAGGCGTCGCCGAGCGCCAGGTGCGCCTGCAGGTAGTCGGGCTGCAGGTCGAGCGCGATCTTGAGCGGTTCGATCGCCTCACCGTAGCGGCGCTCGGCGATCAGGCAGACGCCGAGATAGTAGTAGGCCATCGACGAGTTGAGGTTGATGTTGACGACCTGCTGGAAGGCCTCCGTCGCCTCGCGATACTTTCCATCTTTATAGAGGCGCATCCCCTCGGATTGCAGCTTGAAGGCCTGCGTGCGGGCGTCGGCGGCCGCGATCGCCGCCGCCGGGACGGGCCGCAGCGGCAGGAGAACGGCGAGCAGAAGGGCCGGGACGATCCTCAGGCGCATGGCCGGGAGCTCCTCGACGAGGGTACCCTTAAAAGTAGTCTCTTTCGGGTGCGCTGACAACCCAAGCGGCCCGGATCGGAAGCGGGGCGGCCCGCCCGGGGGGAAAACGGGTAAACTCTTTGACCAGGGATGCAAGGAGGGTTCGGGATGAGACAGCAACCGGGCCGGATGAGGGGACGGATCTCCGCGGCAGGTCTCCTGGCGCGTCTCCTGGCGGTCATCGCTGCGGCGCTCGGCCTGGCGGGCGTCGAGGCGCGCGCCGGGGCCTTCGACCTGAGCGTTGGAGCGGCGACCTACGACGGGGAATTCGGAAGCGACCAGAAGACCCGGCTCTGGCAATTGCCGCTCGAGCTGAGCCTCAATCGGCCGACCTCCCGGTTCACCATCTCGGTGCCATACGTCGGCATCGACAATGTCGGCAATATCACCTGGACCGCGGACGGGCCTCTGATCCTGGGGGTCGGTGGTCCGGGGAGGCCGATCTACCAGAATGCCGCCCCCGCCGTGAGCCGGCGCGGTCTCGGCGACATTCTGATCAGCGACGAGATCTATCTGGTTCGTCCCGGCAAGGGAAAGACGCCCCTCATCGGCCTGGTGGTCGACTACAAGTGGGCCACGGCCGACGAGAAACAGGGGCTCGGGACCGGTAAGGGGGACTACAGCGCCGGCCTCGACTACGTGCAGCCGCTGGGGAAGATCTTCCAGATCCGGGCCAATGGCGCCTACCGCTGGATGGGAGATCCGCAAGGGATCGATCTTCGCGACGGCATCAAGTACAGCGGTGGATTTGCCTTCGTCGCCAACCGCGCCATCTGGCGGCTGCAGTACGACATGGTGCCGGCCTACCTCGAGAAGGCTCCGGTCTTCGACAGCTCCGGGACGCCGATCGCGCTGGAGCAGGTGCGGGATCGGGAAAGCGTGCGCGTCGACCTCATCATGAGGACGAAAAGCGGTGGCACGGCACGACTCGGGGTGAGCCACGGGCTCAACGGGAGCTCGGAGGATCTCGGGTTGATGCTCGTGTTGTCGAGCGGGGAGCAATAGCGCTCTCGCGACTTGGAGGCGGGGGGCGGCGCTGTTGCGGCCCGCGGGGGACGCGGTCGCCGCGCGCGGGTTGGCCCGCGGGGCCCAGACGACTCTCGTGATCACCTGGCCGTACGCGCGCGGCGCCGCTCGGGTCTCGCGCGCCCGGTCGCGCAACGGCGCGCTCCTCGGGCGCACTCCGACACGCCCCCGCGAGCCGCAACAGCGCCGCCCCCCGGTCGCCCCTCGCGACGCCACTCCACCCCTCCCCCCACACACACCTGCACGCGCGCCCAAACCGCGAGGGTGGGGGTGCACGTCTCTCGCTTCCGTCGGTGGATCGTGAGGCGGAGCTGGGGTCAGTACTGGTGCAGCTCGCGGATGGCACGTTTCAGGTCGTCGATCTGGGGGAGGACGGCGGACTCGAGGCCGGGCTCGTACGGGACGAAGGTGTCGAGCGCGGCGACGCGGCGCACCGGGGCGTCGAGGAACTCGAACAATCGATCGCCGACGCGGGCCGCGATCTCGGCGCCGAAGCCGAACGACAGCATGTCTTCGTGGGCGACCAGCGCCTTGCCGGTCTTGCCGACCGAGGCGGCCAATGTCTCCCAGTCGAAGGGGCTGAGACTGCGCAGATCGATCACTTCGGTCTCGATCCCCTCGGCCGCGAGGGCGGTGGCGGCGCGCAGCGCCCGCTCGACCACGGCTCCGTAGGTCACGACCGTCAGATCGCTCCCCTCGCGCACCATCCGCGCCCGTCCGAACGGGATGGCGTGGTCCGGCCCGGGGTAGGGGCTCTTGTTGTAGGTCTGGCGATAAAGATGCTTGTGCTCGAGGAACAGGACCGGGTCGTCACAGCGGATGGCGGTGCGCAGCAGGCCGTTGGCGTCGAGAGCGGTCGCCGGCATCACCACCCGCAGCCCCGGGATGTGAGTGAAGATCGACTCGCCGCTCTGGCTGTGATAGATCGCGCCCCCCTGCAGATACCCTCCGGTCGCCACGCGGATGACCAGCGGGCAGGAGAAGCCGCCGTTCGATCGCCAGCGCAACAGCGTCAGCTCGTCGCGGATCTGCATCATCGCCGGCCAGATGTAATCGAAGAACTGGATCTCGACCACCGGCTTGAGCCCGCGGGTCGCCATGCCGATCGCCCGGCCGACGATCGCCGCCTCGGCCAGGGTGCTGTTGAAGACCCGATCGGTGCCGAAGCGCCTCTGGAGGTTGTGGGTCACCTTGAAGACGCCCCCCTTCCCTCTAACCTCGAGGAGGCGTTCGGCCCTGCTGCAGTCGGCGACATCCTGGCCGAACACGACGACGCGCGGATCGCGCTCCATCTCGTCGCGCAGGCAGGCGTTCAAGAGATCGACCATCGTCTTTGGGTCACCCTCCAGTTGCGGCGGGACGTCGAAGCGGGCCGAGGTCGGATCGACCGTGGGCGAGTAGACGTGCGCGGTGACCGTCTCCGGGGCCGGCTTCGGCTCGAGCAGGCAGGACTGCGCCGCCTCGTCGACCTCGGCGTCGACCTCCTGCCGGATCGCCTCGAGGAATGCCGCGGTGGCGAGGTCGTTCCGGGTCAGGAAGCCGGCGAAGTTCGGGATCGGGTCGCGCAGCGCCTGCGCCTGCCGTTCGCTCGGACTACGGTAGAGGGCTTCGTCGTCGGAGAGCGAGTGCGAGTAGGGGCGGATGGTGTGGGCATGGACGAGAGCCGGCCCGTCATGACGTCCGCGGACGCGCTCCAGCACCCGCTTGAGGACGAGGTACGAGGCCACGGGGTCGCAGCCGTCGACGTCTTCGACCTGGAGCCCGGGGAAGCCGAGCACGATCTTCGAGATGCTGCCGCCCGCCGTCTGCGCCTCGACCGGCACCGAGATGGCGTACTCGTTGTCGGTGATCAGGTAGAGGACGGGGGCGCGCCGCAGGCACGCAGCATTGAGGGACTCGAAAAATTCCCCCTCGCTCGTCGAGCCGTCGCCGCCCGAGACATACACGATGGCGTCGGACTGCGGCGCGATCATCCGTCCCGCCTCGGCGCACCCGACCGCCTGGGTGAACTGGGTGCCCGTCGGACTCGACTGGGAGACGATGTTGAGCCGGGGGCTGCCCCAGTGGCTCGGCATCTGCCTTCCGCCGGAGGCCACGTCGGCGGCCGCGCCGACCGCCTGCAGGAACATGTCGCGCGGCGTCACCCCGAGCTGCAGGCAGAGAGCGCGATCGCGATAGTAAGGATAGAACCAGTCGTGGCCGGGCTTCAGGAGGAGCCCGGCGGCGGTGAGGACCGCCTCATGGCCCGCTCCGCTGATCTGGAAGAAGATCCTATTCTGCCGCTTGAGCTGGATTTCCTTGTCGTCGATCCGCCGCGACAGGTACATGTTGCGGTAGATACCGATGAGGGTCTCCCGGCCAAGCCCCTGCTCGCGGAGCTGCTCGAGATCGAGCTTGGTCCCTTCCAGAACCCTGCCGATCGACTTCGAGCCCATCACGGTCCCCTCCAACCCAGCCCCCCCGATAGGTCAATCATAGCTGCGGGCAACCCCCGGGCGCCAGATTTCAGCGCATCTTTTCAACCCGGCGGGATCGCCCGGCCGGCCGGGCGGGACGGGCCGGGGGAGCGTAGACTCCCTCGATCGCCTCCTCGGGGGCCGGCATCCTGGTCCGGCGGCTCTCGAGCGCCGCCTCGGCGGCCGCCTCGACCTCGGCCGTCACCCGGGCCTCGATCTCCTCCAGTCTGCCCCGCGGCAGGCCTGCTTCGATGAGATAGGCCTCGTAGGTGCCGATCGGGTCACGCAGCCCCCAGTGATGGAACTGATCCGGGGTGAACAGGGCGCGCGCCTCCGCCTCGTCGTGGGTGGCGTGGCCCCCCATCCGGAAGGTCTCGGCAGTCAGGAGGGCTGGACCGAGACCGCGGCGGCAGCGCTCCGCCAGGATGCGGGTGGCGGCGAACATATCGAGAACGTTGTTGCCGTCGCAGGCCAGACCCAGGGCCCCGTAGGCGGTGTGGAGATCCGCGAGGTTCCCAGCGCAATGGCGGGCGACCGGCGTCCCGAGCGCGACCTGATTGTTCTGCAGGACCACGATGATCGGCACCTTCAGGACCGCCGCGAGGTTCATCCCCTCATGGAAGGCCGTGGTGCGGCTGGCGCCGTCGCCGACGTAGGTCAGGCCGATCCGCTTCTTTCCGGAATTCCGGAGGGCGATGCCGATGCCGGCGAAGACCGGGACCAGGCAGGCCATCATGCTGGTGGGCGGGATCACCCCCCGGGCCGGGTCGCCCGTATGCAGGTCGCGTCCTCTAGTGATCTGGTCGCCGGTGCCGAGGTACGCTTTCAACATGTCGGCGACCGGCATCCCCATCTCGTGGCAGGCGCCGGCGTTGCGGATCATCGGGCCCACCTGGTCGCCCTGACGCAGCGCCTGCACGCTGCCGACCGTGACCGCCTCCTCGCCGGTGCCGAGCCAGGCTTTCGAGATGATCCCCTGCCGCACCCAGCGCTTCAGGGCGACGTCGTGCAGCCGGAAGCGGACCATCCCCGCGTAGAGCCGCAGCAGCTCATCCGCCCCGAGCCGCTCGATCAGACGTCGCCGGGCGGGGTCGCGGCGGATCGTTTCGCCGTAGGCCTGCATCACCTCCGGATCGGGCCGGAAGGCGACGTACTCCGGCGGATCGAACGGGGGGTAGCGCCTCATCGACGCATGAGGTCCTTCATCTCGCGGACGGCGCGCTCCATGCCGACGAGGGCGGCGCGGGCGATGATGGCGTGCCCGATATTCAGCTCCTCGATCTCCGGGATGGCGACGATCCGGCCGACGTTGCGGTAGTCGAGCCCGTGCCCCGCCAATACTCGAAGCCCCAGCTTGGAGGCGGCCCGCGCCACCTGGGCGACCTTGTCGGCCTCGGCGCGGGCAAGATCCTCGCGGGTCGCCTCGGCGTACTTGGCGGTGTTGATCTCGATCACCCCGACGCCGAGCTTGGTGATCGCTTTCACCTGGTCATAGTCGGGATCGACGAAGATCGAGACCACGATGCCGGCTTCCTTAAGGTCGGCCACCGTCTTCTTGATCAGGTTGTGGTTCAGCAGGACGTCGAGCCCTCCTTCGGTGGTCACCTCTTCGCGCCTCTCCGGCACCAAGGTGGCGTGATCCGGCTTGTGGGTCGAGGCGATGGTGACCATGGCGGCGTTGGCCGCCATCTCGAGATTCAGGCGGGTCTTCACCACTTTGCGCAGCACCTCGACATCGCGGTCCTGGATGTGCCGCCGGTCGCCGCGCAGGTGGACGGTGATGCCGTCGGCGCCGGCCATCTCCGCCAGCACCGCCGCCGCGATCGGGTCGGGCTCGCGGGTCTTGCGCGCCTCGCGCAGCGTGGCAACGTGGTCGACGTTCACTCCGAGCCTCACCGGTTCCGGCATCGATCGCCCTCCGTAAGACCGATCTCCTGTTCGATCAGCTGGCGAAGGCGGGCGGCGCAGGCCTCGACCTCGGCCCGGGCCTCTCCCTCCACCATGATGCGCGCCTTCGACTCCGTCCCGGAGTAGCGCACCAGCAGCCGTCCGCGCCCGCCCAGGCGCAGCTCCTCGTCGCGGATCGCGGGACCGATGGTCGGGTGGGCCTCGAGCGGCGGCCGGTCGCGAACCGGGACGTTCACCAGAATCTGAGGACAGGGCTTGACGCTTTGTGCCCAGGCGGCGAGGTCGAGTCCCGTGCGCCGCACCAGATCGGCCAGCAGGAGGCCGGTCATCAGCCCGTCCCCGGTCGTCGCCTTGTCGAGAAAGATGATGTGGCCCGACTGCTCGCCGCCGAGCGTCACGTCGCCCCGCTGCATCTCCTCGAGCACGTACTTGTCGCCGACCGGGGCGCGCAGCAGCCGGATTCCCTCCGCATGCAGCGCCTTCTCGAGCCAGAGATTGCTCATCACCGTGCCCACCACCAGGTTGCCCGGAAGCAGGCCGCGGCGCTTCCGATCGCGGGCCGCGAGGAAAAGGATGTAGTCGCCGTCGAGCAGCCGTCCCGAGGCGTCGACCGCCAGGCAGCGATCGGCGTCGCCGTCGAAGGCGAGCCCCAGTGACGCCTTGCGCCGCACCACCTCGGCCGCCAGATCCTGGGGATGGAGGGTGCCGCAGCCTTCGTTGATGTTGCGGCCGTCGGGAGCGGCGTGCAGGGGGGTGACCTCGGCCCCGAGCCTGCGGAAGATTTCCGGTCCGAGATCGGACGCGGCGCCGTTGGCGCAGTCGAGGACGATCCGCAGCCCCGCCAGCGGGGTGCCGGGGCCGACGGCGGTGCTGAGCCAGTCGAAATAGCGCTCGCGCAGGTCGGCGGCATCATGGACGGCGCCGGCCGCCGCCGCGCTCGCCGCCGGGCGGACGCCCCCCGGGGAGGCGTCGCCAGGCTCCCCGCCGTCGAGGACCTGCGTCTCGATCTCCATCTCGATCCGATCGGGGAGCTTCTCGCCGCGGCCGGAGAAGACCTTGATGCCATTATCGCGGTATTGATTGTGGGAGGCGGAGATGACGATCCCGGCGTCGTACCCGAGCAGACGGGTCAGGCAGGCGATGGCGGGCGTGCTCAGGACGCCGGCGCGATCCGCGGCGGCGCCCCGGGCCTCGAGGCCGCGCAGGAGCGCCGCCTCGATCGCCTCACCCGACTCGCGCGTGTCCCGTCCGATCATCATCCGCGGCGCCCGGCCGCCGGAGCCCAGGGTGAGGGCCAGCGCGCGGCCGATGCGCTCGACGGTCGCCTCATCGAGAGGGAACTGCCCGGCGACTCCGCGGATGCCGTCGGTGCCGAAGAGCCGCTTCACGAGCTCCTCCCGTCGTCCGCCGTAATGCTGATCGTCACCCGCACCCGCCGGGCTGGTTCGGCGAGCCGCACGCGGCTCCCCGGGGGCGCGTCCGGGATCGGGGTGATCTCGACCCGGTAGTCGCCCGCCTGGTCCTCGAGCAGGATCGTCCCGGTGGTGGCGCGCGTCACGCGCCCCACTTCACTCGCCGGGCCCTCGACCGTCACGGTCGGCGGGTCGATGACGTGCTTCCCCTTCAGGAAGCCGCGCGCCGGCCGTCCGGCGAACTCGGCGACCACCGGCACCTCGCGCTTCACCAGCCGCTCGATCCGCAGCGGCACCAGCTCCGGGGTGAGGCGGACCACCTCGACGCCGGACGGCACATGGATCATTTCCCGCGTGATGGCGATCGTCTGCTCGCCTGGGGCGGCGCGGGAGAGATCGATGCGGGCCTGCAGCCGGTCCTCGGTGAGCGCCCGCAGCGCCGGCTCGGAGCCGCGCAGGCGGATCGCCAGGGTGTCGACCACTTTCCCCGACAGGTCGAGCGTCGCCGGCAGGTTCACGTAATCGATCGGTGCGGAGAAGTCCTGCACGTGATCCTCCTCGCTGCTCACCACGAACCAGCAGGCCGTGGCCAAAAGCAGCGAGAAGAGCTTCAGAGACAGGTTGCGGCGCAGGTGGAAGCGCATCAGGCCCTCATGCCACGTCGCTCTTGCGACCGGCCGGGCGCGCCTCGACCGGGAAGGCATGGCGCGCCGATCCGAGGTGGAGTCGCAGGAAGGTCTTGAGCGCCGTGCCGTCGAGCGGACCATGCAGACGGCCCTCGACCGCAACCTGAATCTCGGCCCGCTCCTCCGAGACCACGATGACCACGCTGTCGTACTCCTCCGTCAGGCCGATCGCCGCCCGGTGGCGCGAGCCGTACTGCCGGGACAGCTGCGGGTCGTTGGTCACCGGAAGGAAGCAGGAGGCCGCCTTCACCCGCCCGTCGCCGATGATGGCGGCGCCGTCGTGCAGGAGCGAGCCGGGCGTGAAGATGTTCATCAGGAGATCGTGCGAGATGGCGGCGTCGAGTTGGCTCCCGGATTCGATTTGATCGGGGAGCGACTGCTCGCGCTCGATGACGATCAGCGCTCCGGTCGGCTTGGCCGCCAGCTCGACCGCCGCGCGCACGATGTCGTCCAGCATCCGCTCGGTGATCTCCTGGTTGGCCAGCCGCAGGAACGAGGTGCGGCCGAGATGGGCGAGGGCGCGCCTTATCGTCGTCTGGAACAGGATGATGACCGCGAACGGCGCATAGAACAGGACGCTTCCGAGGACCCGGTGCACCGTGTGCAGGTAGAGGATCCGATCGGGTCCGGTGGCCCAGTAGGCCAGCACCACGAGCAGCAGACCGAGGAAGGTTTGCAGCGCCCGGGTTCCCTTGATGAGCAGGCCGATCTGGTAGATCAGCACCGTCATCAGCGCGATGTCGAGGGCGTCCCTCCAGCCGAAGGCGATCTCGCCGGAGCCCGAAAAGATCGATTCGATCATCGTTCACCCGCCAGCACTGCGGTGCACAGCGCGGCCACGCGCGCGGCCGGCCGCACGTCATGAACCCTGATGATATCAGCGCCCCCGGCGATGGCCAACGCCTCCGCGGCGAGGCTGCCCTCGAGCCGGTCCGCGATCGGCAGCTCGAGCGTTGCGCCGATGAACGACTTGCGGGAGGCGCCGATCAGGATCGGATGGCCGAGGCTCCGGAGCGCCGGCAGGTTCCTCAAGATGGCGAGGTTGTCCCGGCGCCTCTTGCCGAAGCCGATGCCGGGGTCGATGACGATCCGATCGGGGCGCACGCCGGCGGTCAGCGCCAGGGCGATCTGCCGGCGGAGGAAGGCGGCGATGTCGGGAATCAGGCGAGCGTAGCGCGGCGGCGTGCCCATGGTGCGCGGCGTCTTGCGGATGTGGGAGATCACCACCGGCAGGCCGCTCTCCGCCACCGCGGCCGGCATCGCGGGGTCGAAGCTCAGTCCGGAGATGTCGTTGATCAGGTCGGCCCCCGCGGCGGCGGCGCGCCGCGCCACCTCGGCCTTCACGGTGTCGATCGAGACGAGCGGCCGGCGTCCCTTCAGGCGCGCGAGGGCCGGCACGACCGCCTCCAGGACCGGCATCACCCGTCGCAGCTCTTCGAACAGCGGCACCGGGGTCGAGCCGGGACGGGTCGACTCGCCGCCGATGTCGATGATCGCCGCCCCCTCCTCGGCCATCCGCAGCGCCTGCGCGACCGCCTTACGCCGGCCGAGGAAGCGGCCGCCGTCGGAGAAGGAGTCGGGAGTCACGTTCAGGATCCCCATGACGAGCGGGCCCGCATCGAGCGCCAGCCGGCCGCTCCGCAGGCCGAGACCGCGGGGAGGCTCGCGCCGGCGGTCCAGTGCCGCGTCGATCTCGAGCGCGGCGCGCCGGACGCCTTGGTGGCGCGCCGCCCGGGCGATCGACGCGGTGAAGGCCGCTTGGTCGCCGCGCAGAAGCAGGGACGCGCCCGCCCTCGAGCCTTCGGTCGCGCCGGTCGCCGAGCCTCCGGCGGCGCGGACCAGACGGGAGAGCAGGGAGGCGGCCGACCGGCCCAGCCCCTCCAGGCGAACGAAATGGTACGACTCGCAGCCGAGATCCGCGGCGCGGCGGCCCCCGGGGAGCGTGCTCCGCAGTCGGGGAAGGCCGAGCCGGCGCCGCTCGAGGGCGGCGACCGGGAGGGATACCGACCCGACGACCAGGACGTTGTAGCGGCACTCGCCCGGCGTCGGCGCCCGGCCGGAGCCGGGGCCCGCGGCGCCTCTCACCGTCTCCGGGAGGGCGCGGGAACCAGAAACCCGGGCGCGATCACGAAGGCTGCTTGATCGGACTGGGGGCGATCGACGGACCGGGCCGGGTCGCCTCGGGGGCCGGGCGAACCACCTCGGGGGAGGCCGAGGGCCGTTTCGGCGAACGCTTGCGGGCGCTGAGCGAGCTGAGATCCGCCCCCTTGATCAGGGAGGTGACCTCGTCGCCGTCGAGCACCTCGTACTCCAGGAGCGCCTCGGCGACCCGCACGAGCTCCTCGCGGTTGGACGAGATCACCTGCTTCGCCCGCTCGTAGGCCTCGAGCACCAGCCGCTTGACCTCCTGGTCGATCATCATGGCGGTCGATTCGCTGTAGTCCTGGTGCTGGGCGATCTCCCGGCCGAGGAAGATCAGCTCTTCCTTCTTGCCGAAGGTGAGGGGGCCCATCTTCTCGCTCATGCCCCACTCGCAGGCCATCTTGCGGGCCATGACGGTCGCTTTCTCGAGGTCGTCGCCCGCGCCGGTGGTCAGGACGTTCATGAACGTCTCCTCGGAGGCGCGGCCGCCCATCATCACCGTGAGGGTCGCCTCGAGGTATTCGCGGGTGTAGTTGTGGCGGTCGTCGATCGGCAGCTGCTGCGTCATGCCGAGCGCCATGCCGCGCGGGATGATCGTGACCTTGTGGATCGGGTCGGCCTCCGGCATGAAATAGGCCGCCAGAACGTGGCCGGCCTCGTGGTAGGCGGTGAGGCGCTTCTCCTTCTCGGAGATGATGAGCGAGCGGCGCTCGGTACCCATCAGGACCTTGTCCTTGGCGCCTTCGAAGTCTTCCATGAAGACCAGCTTCTTGTTGTAGCGCGCCGCGTTCAGGGCCGCCTCGTTGACCAGGTTGGCCAGGTCGGCGCCCGAGAAGCCGGGTGTGCCGCGGCCCAGCACGGCGAGATCGACGTCGTCCGCGAGCGGAATCTTGCGGGTGTGGACCTTGAAGATCTCCTCGCGTCCCTTGACGTCCGGCCGCGGCACGACGACGCGGCGGTCGAAGCGCCCCGGGCGGAGCAGGGCCGGATCGAGGACGTCGGGGCGGTTGGTGGCGGCGATCAAGATGACGCCCTCGTTCGACTCGAAGCCGTCCATCTCGACCAGCAGCTGGTTCAGGGTCTGCTCGCGCTCGTCGTGGCCGCCGCCCAGACCGGCGCCGCGGTGCCGCCCGACGGCGTCGATCTCGTCGATGAAGATGATGCACGGGGCGTTCTTCTTCCCCTGCTCGAACAGATCGCGCACCCGCGAGGCGCCGACACCGACGAACATCTCGACGAAGTCCGACCCGGAGATCGAGAAGAACGGCACGCTCGCCTCGCCCGAGATGGCCCGGGCCAGGAGCGTCTTGCCGGTCCCCGGCGGGCCCATCAGCAGGACCCCCTTCGGGATCTTGCCGCCCAGCTTCTGGAACCTCTGCGGCTCCTTCAGGAACTCGATGATCTCCTCGAGCTCCTCCTTGGCCTCGTCAACCCCGGCGACGTCCTTGAAAGTGACCTTCTTCGCCTGGCTGCTGGAGAGGCGCGCCTTCGATTTGCCGAACGACAGCGCCTTGTTCCCGCCGCTCTGCATCTGGCGCATGAAGAAGACCCACATGCCGATGAGGCCGAGGATCGGCACCCAGGAGAGGAAGGTGACCAGGTAGGTCGAGTCCTTCGGCTTGTGCGCCTCGATGGAGACGCCGAACTTGCGGAGGTCCTTCACCAGGTCGGGGTAATCGGGGGCGTAGGTGATGAACTTGCGCGGCTGCCCGTCGGGGCCGGCATCCTTATATTCGCCGGTGATCTCGCTGCCGGTGATCGCCACCTTGGCGACCTTGCCGCCCTCGACGTCGGCCATCATCTGGGTGAAGTTCGGCTCGGCCTGGTCCGAGCGCGGTCCGCTCAGGAACTTGTAGGCGAACAGAACCACCAGGATCATGATGGTCCAGAAGGCGATATTCTTGATGAGCGTGTTCACGCGTTCGGGCCTCCTCCGGCACCCTCAATCTTCTTATTAGTACGGCCTGAATATAGCCCGAATCAGGGTCGCTTTCAATCGGGGATTGACCCGGGGCCCCCGAGGTGCCGGGGCATCCCGCCGCCGGCGGCCACTATTCGACATATCCCAGATAGGGAAGATTCCGGTACTTCCCCTGATAGTCGAGCCCGTAGCCGACGACGTGCCGATCCGGGACCTGGAAGCCGACATGATCCGGCTGCAGATCGACCTTGCGCCGGTGCGGCTTGTCCAGGAGGGTGCACACCCGCAGGGATCGGGGCTGGTAGAGCTGCATCTGCTGCATCAGATAGGCCAGGGTGACGCCGGTGTCGAGGATGTCCTCGACGATCAGCAGATGGGTCCCCTCGATCTGGAAGGAAGAGGAGAAGGCGATCTCGGTCATGAATTCCGACTTGCGCGAGGTGATGATCTCGAGGAAGCTGACCTGGGCCGGCAGCTTGACCTGGCGCGCCAGGTCGGCCATGAAGATGAACGACCCCTTGAGGACCCCGAGGAGGGAGATCTCCTGGCCCTTGTAGAAATCGGTGATCTCCCGGCCGAGCGAGCGGACCTTGTCGGCGATCTCGGTCTCGTTCTTGAGGACCTCGCGGGACAAATTCATCGTGACTCCTTCTGGAGGACCAGGATTCTCCGAGTCGCCTCGGTGACCTTGAAGCGATCGTCGATCGCGTGCCCGACCACCCAGGCGATCCTCTCGCCCGACAGCACCAGGGGAATGCGGCCCCGCTCGTCCACCGGCACCTTGCGGTCGATCAGGAACGACTTCACCTTGCGGCTGCCGGGGGCCCCGAGCGGAACGAAGCGATCGCCGGCGCGACGGGGCCGGATGAGGAGGGGACCGGGAAGCAGATCGGCGTCGAGGTAGGCGGTGTCCCGCCCGGCCTGGCGCAGATCGGAGCGGCGGGCCGCCTCGCCCGGTGCGCCCTCCTGCTCCCTCGGCAGGATGCTGGCCCGGAGCTTGATGCCGAAGCCGAGGAGCGGGACCTCGCCGGGCACGGGACAAAGTGCCTCGCGGCAGACGGAGCCTTCCCCGGCGGAGACGGGCCCGGCCGCCGCAACCTTCCGCGGGCGGACCAGAAGCTCGTCGCCGCGCAGGGCCACGGTCATGCCATCCGGCAGGCTCACCGAGCGGCGCCCCTGCGGCGGCTCGAGAAGCCGCAGCGACTGTTCGACATGCCCCATCTCGATCCGCAGCAGGTCGCCGCGCACCGCCGCCAGGGCGAGCCGCAGCACCCGGCGCCGCAGGGCCGGCGGCAGCTCGAGGAGCGCCGCGGCCCGGAAGGCGACCCCGTCGCCGCGCGACGACGCGCGGGCCCGATACTCCGCCTCGGCGACCCCGCCGAGATAGGCATCCTCGTCCCGCAGCAGATCGGCCGTCTGGGCCAGGGCGTCGACGACGGCCGGGTTGAACTGCCGCTCGAGGAGCGGCAGCAGCCGGCGGCGGACCCGGTTGCGGGTGAAACTCGGGTCGCGGTTCGTCGGGTCGAGGCGGTAGCCCAGATGATGCTCGTTCAAATAGGCGACGAGGTCCTTCCGCCGCAGCTCGATGAGCGGCCGGATGATCACTCCGTCGACGACGGGGAAGGTGCCGGCCAGACCGCGGCTGCCTGCGCCGCGCAGCAGGCGCAGCAGGAACGACTCGGCCTGATCGTCGCGGGTGTGGCCGAGGGCGACCCGCCGCGCTCCGATCTGGCGGGCCGTCTCCAGGAGGAAATTGCGCCGGATCTCACGCGCCCGGGCCTCGCGCGACGACTGTCTCCGGCCCTGCCCCGCCCAGGCCGATGCCTGGACCCGGCCGACGGTGACCGGCAGGCCGTGTCGGAGCGCCATTCGCCTGACGAACTCGGCGTCCCTGGCCGAGGTCCGGACGCGCCAGGCATGGTCGAGGTGCGCGACATGCAGATCGAGGCGCAACTCCGGCGCGAGATCGCGCAAGAGCGCGAGCAAGGCGGTCGAATCGGGACCGCCGGAGACCGCCACCAGGACCCGGTCTCCCGGGCGCAGCATCTGATAGCGCTCGATCGTTATGCGGAACTGACGCTCGATCATCGCCCTTCAGGAATGGTAGCGGTGCAGGGATTTGAACCCCGGACCCCGCGGATATGAGCCGCGTGCTCTAACCATCTGAGCTACACCGCCTTAAGTCGTAAGTTTCGATTCTAGGGGACCCCCTCCCCCCTGTCAAGGTGAGGCGTCGATGGCCTATAATCCCGCAAGCCTGTCGCGACTCGGCGACAGGCTCGACGATCTCCTGGAGGCCGCGGGGTGAACAAGTGCAAGGAGTGCGCCCTCGGCGAAGACGATGGCTTTCTCAGCAAATGCCCCATCTGCCATAAGTACGTGTGCGACGATCACAAGTTCACCCGGAGCGGGCGCGCCTTCTGCAGCGCCTTCTGCGCCGATTTCTTCTTCCACGATGACGACGATGATTGATCGGATGCGGACCGGGTCGCACGGCGATGGAGCGTGACTGATGGCTTTCCCGGCTGAACGGCTGCGGCGCCTGCGGCGAACCGAGAGCCTGCGCGCCCTCGTCCGGGAGACCCGCATCGAGCCGGGGGATCTCATCTATCCCCTGTTCGTCTGCCCGGGGAAGAAGATCAGGAAGGAGATCGCCTCGATGCCAGGGCAGTTCAACCTCTCGGTCGACGAGGCGGTGGCCGAGGCGGAGGAGGCCCGCGCGCTCGGCCTGCCGGGCCTGATCCTGTTCGGCATCCCGCCCAGGAAGGATGCCCGCGGATCGGGAGCCTACGATCCCGCCGGCATCGTCCAGGAGGCGACCCGGGCGATCAAGAAGGCGACGCCCGACCTCCTGGTCGTCACCGATGTCTGCCTGTGCGAGTACACCGACCATGGCCACTGCGGCGTGATCGAGGGTGAAACGATCGCCAACGACCCGAGCCTCGATCTGCTGGCGCGCTCGGCCGTCTCGCACGCCCAGGCCGGCGCCGACATCGTCGCTCCCTCCGACATGATGGACGGACGCGTGGCGGCCATCCGCCGGGCGCTCGACCTGGCCGGGCTGACCGATACGCCGATCCTGTCGTATGCCGCCAAGTACGCCTCGGCCTTCTACGGTCCGTTCCGCGAAGCGGCCCAATCGACGCCGCGCTTCGGCGACCGCCGCAGCCACCAGATGGACCCGGCCAACGTCCGCGAGGCGCTGCGCGAGGTGGCGCTCGACCTCGAGGAGGGGGCCGACATGGTGATGGTCAAGCCGGCGCTTCCTTACCTCGACGTCCTCTGGCGGGTGCGCGAGCGCTTCGACGTGCCGCTCGCCGCCTACCACGTCTCGGGGGAATACGCCATGCTGGCGGCGGCGGCCGAGCGCAACTGGATCGACCGCGACCGCGTCATGCTCGAATCGCTCACCGCGATCCGCCGCGCCGGCGCCGACGCGATCGTCACCTATTTCGCCAAGGAGGCCGCCCGCCTGCTGCGCCAAGGCTGAGGCGCCCGAGGAGACCATGACCACGCTGTCACGCAAGCTGTTCGAGAAAGCCCGCGAGGTGATCCCCGGCGGCGTCAACTCGCCGGTCCGGGCCTTCAAGGCGGTGGGCGGCGAGCCGATTTTCTTCTCGCGCGGCGCCGGGGCGCTGCTGTACGACGTCGACGGCAACGAGTACATCGACTACGTCATGTCGTGGGGGCCGTTGATCCTCGGCCACGCCCGCCCCGAGATCGTCCGCGAGGTGCAGGACGCCGCGAAGGACGGCACCTCGTTCGGCGCCCCGACCCCGCACGAGGTCGAGCTGGCGCGCCTGGTCGTCGAATCGGTCCCCGGCATCGAGAAGGTGCGGATGGTCAACTCGGGAACCGAGGCGACCCTCTCGGCGGTGCGCCTGGCGCGCGCCTTCACCGGACGCGAGCTCGTGGTCAAGATGGAAGGGTGCTACCACGGCCACGTCGATGCGCTTTTGGTGAAGGCCGGCTCCGGCGTCGCCACGCTCGGCATCCCGGGCACTCCCGGCATCCCGGCCCGCGTCGCCGAGCAGACGCTGGTCCTGCCATACAACGACCTTGACGCCTTCGCCCGCCTGGCGAAGGAGCGCGGCCGGGAGATCGCCTGCCTCATCGTCGAGCCGGTCGCCGCCAACATGGGCGTCGTCCCGCCCCGCCGCGGCTATCTCGAAGGGCTGCGCGAGATCACCGCCCGGCATGGCATCGTGCTGATCTTCGACGAAGTGATCACCGGCTTCCGCCTCGCCCTCGGCGGGGCGCAGGAGCTCTACCGGATCGCCCCCGACCTGACGACCCTCGGAAAGATCCTCGGCGGCGGACTGCCGATCGGCGCCTACGGCGGCCGCGAAGAGATCATGGACCGCATCGCGCCGGAAGGCGACGTCTACCAGGCCGGCACGCTCGCCGGCAACCCGCTGGCGATGCGGGCCGGCATCGCCATGCTCAAGCATCTGCGCCAGCCCGGCGTCTACGCCCGGCTCGAAGCGCTCAGCGATCGCCTGGCCCGCGGCCTCGCCACCGCCGCCGAAGAGGCCAGCGTGCCGGCGCGCCTCACCCGGGTCGGCTCGCTCCTGACCCTCTTCTTCCTCGCCAGCGAGCCCACCGACTGGACCACCGCCGCTCCCGCCGACACCAAACGCTTCGGCAACTATTTCCACCGCATGCTCGAGCGCGGCATCTACCTGGCCCCGTCGCAGTTCGAAGCGCTCTTCGTCTCGCTCGCCCACAGCGAGGAGCAGATCGACCGCACCATCGCCACCGCCCGCGAGACCCTGAAGGCCATGCGCTGGGCCCCGGAGGCCTGAGCCGGAGGAGAGGGCGCGAGGCCCGCAGGCCGTGGACGGAGAAACCGATGCTCGAGCTGTATCAATTTAATAGCTGCCCCTTCTGCACCCGGGTCCGCGACACCCTCGACGAGCTCGGCCTCGACTACATCGTGCGCACCGTCTCCCCCTCGCACCGGGAGCGCGACCGCGTCGAAGCGATCTCCGGCCAGACCGATGTCCCCGTCCTGGTCGACCCCGACCGCAAGACCGTCCTCCCGGAATCGCGCGACATCATCGCTTACCTCCGCCGGCACTACGGTGCGAAGCGGCCGGCGGGAGGCTGACCCTGCGCACGGAGCAGAGCCGCCCGCCGGAAGCTGACCCCTTGCAACGACCGAGGAGGGTGCGGCTTCCGCTTCGCGCTGGACTCGCGATCGTCGGGATCCTCGCCGCGGTCCCCGGGTCACTCGCCGGCGCCGGAGTCGACTCGAAGACCGCGGCCGACGGACTCAAGGAGGCCCTTGGCGTTGGCACGAGCAGGTCGGTCGCTCTCCTTGGCCGCCCCGACGGTTATCTGAAGAACCTCGAGGTGAAAGTTCCGATGCCCGAGAAGCTCCAGTTCATGGAGAAAGGTCTTCGGACCATCGGGAAGGGCGACCTCATCGACGAGTTCGTGACCAGCATGAACCGGGCGGCGGAGTCGGCCGCGCCGCTCGCCAGGACCGTCTTTCTCGACACCATCAAGACCATGAGCTTTGAAGACGCCCTGCGGATCGTTCGCGGCAGGGACCACGAAGCCACCGACTACTTGAGGACCAACGCCGGAGCGAAGCTGGGCACGCTCTTCAGGCCACTGGTCGCGGACCAGCTCGACAAGGTGGGGACGACGCGCTCGTTCAACGCCATGATGAGCCGCGCCTCCAGGCTGCCGTTCGCCGGAAGGACCACCTTCAACCTGGAAGAGTACGTCACCGGCAAGGCGCTCGACGGCCTGTTCCTGATGATCGGGAGAGAAGAGGAGAAAATCCGCAAGGATCCGGTGGCACGCACAACCAATCTGTTGAAGAGAGTGTTCGGCGCCGCCGGGGAGACCGGTCAGAAGACCGCGCCCTGGTGGAAGAAGGCGATCTCCGGCGGCTCCATCTGATTCCGGCACGTCAGCCCCGCAGCCGCTTCATCCGCTCCGCGGCAGCGCCCCCGCCGAGCCTTGCCCCCTTGGCGCGTCCCGCGTATAGTTGTCCGCAAGAGCCGTCCGGACCTCGCCCCCAAGGAGCGTTTCGATGCAGACCCTCGCCACGAGGGAAAGACCCGGCCCGGCGCCGTCGTCCCCCGGGGAGCCCAGGCTGCTCGACCGCGTCCGCCAGGCAGTCCGCGCCCGGCACCTGAGCCCGCGCACCGAGCGGGCGTACGTCGGGTGGATCCGCCGGTTCATTCTGTTTCACGATAAGCGCCATCCCGCCGGGATGGGCGAGCCGGACATCACCCGCTTCCTCTCCAGCCTCGCGACCGCTGGACGCGTCAGCGCCTCGACCCAGAACCAGGCCCTCAGCGCGCTGTTGTTCCTTTACCAGCAGGTGCTCAACCGCAAACTCGACTGGCTGCAGGGGATCATTCACGCCAAGCGCCCCCTCCGCCTGCCCGTCGTCCTGACCCGGGCCGAAGTGGAGACCGTCCTCGGCCACCTCCGCGGCACCTCTTGGCTCATGGCATCGCTGATGTACGGGGCCGGCCTGCGCGTCATGGAATGCTGTCGCCTGCGCATCAAAGATGTCGACTTCGCCCGCGGCGAAATCATCGTGCGCGACGGCAAAGGCGCCAAGGACCGCATCACCCTCCTGCCCGCGCGGCTCGCGCCGCCGCTCGCGACGCACCTCGACAACGTCCAACGCATCCACCGGCAGGACCTCGAGCGCGGCCGCGGCCACGCCCCACTCCCTGGCGCGCTCCTCCGCAAGTACCCGAACGCCGACAGAGAGTGGGGCTGGCAGTGGATCTTCCCCGCCACCCGCACCTACCGCGACCGCGACACCGGCCGGCACCACCGCCACCACCTGCACGAGTCCGTCGTGCAACGCGCCGTCAAGGAAGCCGTGCGCGCCGCCCGCATCGCCAAACCGGCGAGCTGCCACACCCTGCGCCACTCGTTCGCCACCCACCTCCTCGAGTCCGGCTACGACATCCGGACCATCCAGGAGCTGCTCGGCCACAGCGACGTCAGCACCACCATGATCTACACCCACGTCCTCAACCGTGGCGGCCGCGGCGTGCGCAGCCCCCTGGACGAAGCACCCTCCGGCAGCGGACCGGCCCACGGCCCGGGGAGCGGATACGCGATCAAGGAGGAGCATCGGCGATGAGAGGCGGACGATCCGCTCCCGAACGGCGGCGCCTTGGTGCGGCGCAGCATCGCGGCGTGTCAATCCACCGACGCCTTCGCGACCTTTATCGTGTTATACAGAAGTAGAGCGCCTTGCAGTGCTATCCATGCTATCCAGCATTTTCGCAGGTATTATCGAACTATCTAGATCAATATACTTTTCGTTAGACGGCTTTCGTCGACAAGAATGCTTTGCAAGGACCTGCAAGACCGAATGTCGGATCTACACAGAGGCTTTCGCGTGCGCACGAGGGGTAGAGCATGAACATGTCCGATCGTAGCGGGGTGATCCGTTTTGCGGAGGCTCAAGCGTCCATTCCGGGTCCAGCAGGCGAGCGCGCCGTAGCCATTCTTCGGCGTGGCAGTCTTGACGTAGCGCTGTCACAGCCCGTGCGCGTGAACCAACAGACACCGCACGCTCAGGACGAGATCTATGTCATCGTTCGCGGCCGAGGTGTTCTCATTCACGATGGCAGGCGAGATTCATTCCAGTCCGGCGACCTCCTGTTCGTGGCGGCGGGGTGCGAGCATCAAATAGAAGACTTTACCGAGGATCTCATGCTGTGGCGTGTGTTTTACGGGCCCTGTGGCGGTGAAGTACCTGAGTAGCTTAATTCCTTGGCCAGGCATCGCGGTGCGGTTCGCGCGCAGCGCTGGTCTGCTCCAGCGGCAGTGGGGCCGCTGGCGGTCTGCGCAATATCTCAGTGGCACCGGCGCCGTCTAACCACCGGCTGAAGCTGACGGCGCGCGGGAGGTCGGTGGCGGATGCACGGTTGCGCACGCGCACCGCAGCTTAGCCAGACGTTAGCTGGCTTCATCAGAGGGAAAAGCGCTTTGAGTGACCCGCATAAAATGAAAATCGCCTTCGTCGACGATCTCCAATCCGAGGTGCCAGGGCTAGGGGTGAGGGTAGATGATCACGCGACCTCAGTCGTGAGCATCCCCGCGCGTCATCAAGATGTGGGGTCGATCATCATCGACTTCGACGACGGGGAGGTCACGGTCAGCATCGGGGAGCATTTTCATTCTCACTTCGACCCAGGCGTCTATCGAAGCGAGGGGTATGTCAACCCAGATGCTGCATGTGTGCGCGCGGCTGTCACCTACGTCCGCGATTTCATTGCCGGTCGTATTCTTTTCCACATTCGCTTCGTAAATGGCCGGTACGCAGGCTCGGGGACCTTATACTTAAACACAGCAAATCTGATGGCCAACGTTCCGCACGACGCGAAGCTATACACGTGGGCTGGCCCATGGAACCCATGAACGAAAGTCACGAGCCAGCTAACAACCGGCTGAAGCTGACGGCGCGCGGGAGGCCCGGGGCGGAATCGTGGCTGCGTTCGCGCACCGCAGCTTAGCCAGACGTTATGTGGTTAGTTCTCTGAAATATCGTACGGGGCTTCGATGAAGGAAGAAGGACCGACGGTTCGGGACCGACTGCTTGACGCGGCGCTGTGGTTCGTACAGGCGGTGGTTCGCCTTCAAGGGGTCAATCGTATCGCGCTCGTCGGTTCTATCGTGACCGAACGTCGCAGCCCTAAAGATGTGGACCTCCTGGTCTACGTCACGAATGGTACGGACCTCACGACCTTGGCTGCGCTTGGTCGTCGCCTCATGGGTCGCCTCCAGAGTCAAAGTCGCGGCGCTGACGTGTTCTTGGCAGACGAACGCGGGCAGTATCTGGGCCGAACCTGTTTGTGGAAGGTGTGCCGGCCAGGTATCCGCGTACGATGCGATGCTCTGAACTGCGGTCGCCGACCTTACCTTCACGACGATCTAAACACCGTTTGCCTTGACGACGCGCTCGTAGCGACCCCACCCGTTGAACTGTGGCCGGTCGTGGTGCGTCGCGTAAAGTTGCCGGCCGATGTCGAACGGTTTCTCGCTCGTCTCGGCGAACCACATAACTACAGCGTGCACCCGACCCCGGGCGCGCCTTCGTTGTCGGCTCCGGGGTCATAGGGTCGATTGCGCGCCCGGGGCGGGTGACGCATGCGTTAGACAGTTTATGAAATGATTCAACATCCTTGGGTCGGGTCGGTTCTGGCTTGCGTTGTCGTGGCGTGTACGGCCGCGACCACCGCATGTGCAACCGCGAGCACGCACGTCAGTGGCCCTCTCGTCCCAGAGGGTACGCCGAAAGTGAGGCCGCGGGCCGGTGAGTACGATCATGTGAACATTTCCTGCGGGACAGCGCTCTACCCGGACCCGCTCTTTGTTGGTAGGGTTGTGCGGCGCACTCTAGGTGGGGAATTGGTCCCAGTGCTCGGTGTCACGGCGCTCCTCGAAACGCACGGTACGGTTCATGCGACGCCGACAGCGACGCCTATCACGATCGAGCAGGACAACAACGGACGGTTTACTTATCGACTCACCCTATGGTCAGATACTCTCGTTTACTACAAGGGCGAGGTGGCGGTCGGTTGGGAAGATGTCGATGACGTCGCCACACTCACGTTGCATGCGTCCGGTTGTGAGCCTTTGCGCGTTAAGTACACGGGGCCGGGCAAGGAGAATCTAATTGAGATGAGGTGTGGCAGCGAAGATCAGGCAAACGCGTCGTGATAGTGACGACACTGTCTAACAACCGCATTAAGCTGCCGGTGCGCAGGAGGTCCTCGGCGGAGTCGAGGCGGTGTTCGCGCACCGCAGTTTATGCGGAACGTTAGACAGAATTCATGACGTCCACGAATGAAGAAGATCGGGTTGGCTTCGTGGGCATTCGCGGTCGCACTCGAGATGATCTCCGTTTTTCGACCGTGAACTGCTGGGGTGGTCTGGTGGGTCAGCTCGGTACTCCTGGTCAACGTGGCACGGGGTCTGCGGGGCGGCGTCTCTCGGCTTCGGTGATCGCTGACGGCGCCCGTCCGTTCGCGGCAATTCACGACGGGGGTGCCGGTCTTGCGCGTTCGACGAGAGGGTCAGGCCGCGGGTCGTCGGCCAACTCAGGTGAGCTTGGTCGACCAGCGGCCTGCGGCGTTATTCGGCTTTGTCCTTCACCCGATGCGCGATGATGCCGGGCCGACCGCTCTTCGTCTTGTGCTCACGAGTGCGGTGAAGCACGACGCCGGGGGCAGCTTGGGTCCGGGGGCTGCGTCGGCCCCGCGCCGAGCGTCAGGGCAGGGTGGCATCGGGCCAGGTGATGTCGTATGCTTTGCGGCAACGACGGTCCCGCGAGGCTCTGATGCACATCGAGCACGTTCATCTGTCTAACAACCGCATGAAGCTGACGGTGTGCGGCACGCTCGCGCTGGACAGTGACCGTCGGCGCTCGCACACCGCAGCTTATGCGGGACGTTAGACATGCATGAGGCCGTCGAACGAATCAGAGGTCTACACAAGGAGGTCGGGTGCGCTACGTGACGCTGATTGCTCGCTTGGTTTTCGGCCTTGCGTTCACGGTGTTTGGCCTGAACGCCGTGTTGATGGTGTTCGGCAAGCCGTTCATGCCGCCGCCAAAGGAGATGCCGGAGGCTGCAGCCTCATTCTTTCAGGCGTTGACCAATACCAGATACATGATGCCATTGATCGGTGGCGCAGAGCTCGTCAGCGGATTGATGATCTTGACGGGGGTTTTCACGCCACTGGGACTGACGCTCTTGGCGCCGGTCGTTGTGAACATAGTTCTGTATCACCATTACGTGGATCCCAGCGGCCTCGGGATCGCATACGTCGTGCTCGCGTTGGAGTTGTTCTTGGCCTACGCGTACGGCCCCGCGTTTCGTGGCGTTCTCAATCCAGGCGCAAGGCCGCGGTGGAACCAAGACAAGATGAGTGCACCGTAGGGAAAGTCCAGGTCGGAAAGAAAGCAAGACGTCAACGAGGATGTCTAACTACAGCATGAACCCGGCGGCAGGCGGCGGGCTCGCAGCGGACTGGCGTCCGCGCTCGCCTGCCGCGGGTTATGCTGGGCGTTGCCCGTCCGACAATCGGCTGGGCCATGGCTGACCCAATGCCAGGGTGGTATGCTTCGGCCTGATGGACACCCGATTCACGTGGGATGCAGCGAAGGCCGAGTCGAACCGTCGAAAGCACGGAGTGTCCTTCGAGGAGGCGCTCACTGTATTCGGCGATCCGCTTGCGCGGATTCACGACGATCCGTACCACTCGGAGCGTGAACGCCGGGAGATCATTGTGGGTCATTCGACCAGAGGCCGCCTTCTGCTGGTATCCTTCACCGAACGGCATCGGGTCATACGCCTCATCAGCGCTCGAGGAGCATCGCGCCATGAACGTGAAGACTACGAAAAAGGGACGCGGTCCTAGAAATCGCCAGCGCGCACAGGGGGACCTCGCGCCTGAGTATCGCTTCGACTACACCAAATCGAGGCCAAACCGGTTTGCTCGTCAGATCGCCAAGAACGCAGTGGTGATCGTTCTCGACCCGGATGTGGCCGCGGTATTCCGTGATCCGAAGCGAGTGAACTCCCTCCTGCGTGCCACGATAGCGGCCCTCAAGAAACCCGGCTCGCGACAGGCGGGCTAACAACCGGCTGAAGCCGACGGCGCGCGGGAGGCCCACGCTGTAATCGGGGCTCCGTTCGCGCGCCGCAGCTTAGCCAGACGTTGGCCAACAGCAATGGGAGGAGGAGTAAGGTGAGGTATCGGTGAGGATACCGTACTCGAGGGTCCTCGGAATGGTCTCCGGATTGGCGGGTCTTGGTGCAATTGCAACCCTGGGTGTAGCAGGAATCGGTGTCGCAGTGGTGGCATTCCTGGTCGCTGGCACTGCCATGAGCGGAGCTAATCGAATCGCGAGCTCTCTCGTAAGTTTCGTCGGCAAACGAGTTGTCGTCGACGTGTGGGGAGCTCCAATCCCTCTCACTGGCGCCAGGCACCTCGTCGTTGCGTCGGTAGCGGCATTCGGCGCGGGACTCCTCATTCGCTTGCGCGCGGGCGCGGACGGCCCCGGAGTCCTGTTGAAAGTGGCGCAGCCTAGAGCAGCGATGGTGGGGAATACAGTAGCGGAGATTCAGGGAGCTGCCTACGTGAGTTGGGCCGGAAAGAAACTCACCCCCGATGCACGCGGGCAGACCCGGGCGGTGGTCATCACTGTGGAATCAACAGCAGCTACTAGCGGAGGCAGCCTAACAACAGTTGCAGCGGACCGCGCTGGCGCGCCGCCGCTGAACCGCGGCGTTCGGCGTAAAGGAGGAGGCATCGATGCCACATCTGTTCCGCGTGATCGTGCCCGTAGCCGACATCGAGCGCGCCACCCGCTTCTACGCAAGGGTCCTGGGCAACTCCGGTCAGCGTGTCTCGCCTGGTCGGCATTACTTCCAATGCGAGGGGACGATACTGGCTTGCTACGATCCGAAGGCTGACGGTGATGGGTACGACGCCAAGCCGCTGCCGGAGCCCCTTTACCTGGCTGTAGACGATCTCGAGGCAACCTACGCGAACGCCACGGCAGCCGGCGCGTCCTTCTCGCCTGACGTGGTTCCGGACGTGGGACCCCTCGGCAAGATCGCCCAGAGGCCCTGGGGGGAGCGATCGTTCTATGCGGCGGATCCATTCGGCAATCCGCTCTGCTTCGTCGCTCGAGACTCCGTCTTCATAGGGTGAGAAGGGTGAGCGGCGACGATCGGCAATTCATCGCGACGAGTCGTACTTACGAGGGCAGGTTCCATTGAGCGGACGAGAGGCTTTGGCCTTCGTTAAGAAGCATGGGGTCGTGCTCATGTCGGCGCGGGGTCCCATCCCGAATTTGGCAGAAGCGATTGCGGGTGAGCGTATCCGGGGCAGCTGGTGGGGGCATCCGATATCGCATCATCTGTATCAGGTGTTCGACGCGGTGTGCGACTCGGAGCAGGTATTGGTGTGTCGGCTTGCCGGGGGCAAGGTGACATTCGTCCATCGGCGGTTGTGGCCGGCGCTGGTTCGTCTTGCAGGCCGGTTGCCAAAACGGGGCCTGGCGGCCATCCGAGAGGAACACACGGCGCGGGGCCATCATCGCACGGTGGTGACGCCGTTTCCGCGTTGGGTGCCGAAGGAGGTGCTTAGTCGGGCAAAACGGCTCAGCGTCGCCGACGCCGTGTCGGCGATCGGTGTCGAGTTGCTGTTCAAGGTGTCAGGGCTGAAGTTCGCGCCACCTAACCGGAGCGTTAAGCGGCAGAGGTCTCGAAGGGAGGAGGGCTCGTCAACATGAAACCTGCAAATCTCACGGCCACGGTGCTTCTCGCATCTGTATCACTCGCGCACCTTTGTCGTTTGGTCTTTGGCGTTCGAGTGACGGCAGCGGACACAGTCATCCCGATGTGGGTGAGCGGCGTCGCCTTCCTGGTGGCGGGCGCGGCGGCCTTCATGCTTTGGCGGGGTGCGCGCCGATAGGGGGGCAAGGCGGCCTCACCGCCGCCCAACAATCGGGTTCAGCGGACGGATGTCCACGCGCGCCCCGAGGCAAGCCAGCATGTCAATGAGGGTATCCGTACTGAATAGGTCAATCCGGCCGCGGAGAAGGTCGCTGACACGGTGCTGGGACACGCGCATGACCTTGTCAAGCTCAAGAGAGACGAGTCGCAGGTGATTGCGTTGTAATCATCCTTGTTAAAGGCGCGCGATGAAGGCTCGTATTGTTCGCATAGGTAATTCTCCAGGTATCCGCATCCCTGAGCCCCTCATCGAGCAGACGGGTCTGGACGGTGACGTGGAGGTCACCGTTTGTGGCAAGACGCTGGTCATCAGCCCCGCGAGGCGACCGCGGCCGGGGTGGGCGGAAGCCTTTCGGGCGATGGCTCAGCACGGCGACGATCAACTCATCGACGAGGCCCGGCCGACCCGCTGGGACGAGGATGAGCGGGGATGGCGGTAACCCGGTTCGAGGTGTACCTTGTCAGCTTGGACGCCACGAAGGTCGACCTGCGACAGCTGCGGGTGAACGCCGCCATCGCCGCCGCCGTGACCTGGAGCTTCGCCGATTCGACCGTCACCCTGCCGCGTCATACACTGGCGCAGGTCGATGAGCTGATCGAAACGACCCCGCTCGGCAGCCAGATGAAGGCGATGGGACTGTGGAAGGATTGGGAGCAACACTTGCGCGGGCTGAGCCGCGAACGCTGAGGTGGAAGGGCTGGCGGCCCGCCCGTCGAGAAGGAGAACCGATGAAGAAACGAAGACCGACGTTCGGCGCCTTCAACCAGGGTGGCGTACCCACCATCGCCTGCTTCAACAAGGCGACGGTTCCCCTCGGCGTCGACTTCAGCGCCCTGGTCGCGGCGATGCAGTTGTTCGTGGACCAGCACGTGGCGCCGGTGTGGGGGACGCCCGCGAGGCTGATCAAGGCGAAGGGATACGTGAAAGGCTCCTGGGCGATGGTCTTTCTGGACGACGCCGATCAGCCGGGCGCCCTCGCGTATCATGACCTAACGCCCGATGGGATGCCGCAATCCAAGGTCTTCGTCAAGACGACGCTCAAGAACCGGGACAAGGTGAGCGTGTCGGCATCACACGAGCTGGTCGAGATGCTGGTCGACCCCGCCATCAACTTGATGAGCACGGGCCCCGATCCGAAGACGATCTACGCCTACGAGAGCGCCGACCCGGTCGAGGCGCTCAGCTTTCTGGTGAATGGCATTCCGATGACCGACTTCGTCTACCCCGCCTATTTCGAAGCCTTCCACAAGCCGGGCTCGGTGCAGCTCGATCGCATGAAGAAGGTCAGGAGGCCATTCCAGATTCTTTCAGGAGGGTACCAGATCATCTTCAAGAACGGCACCTGGAGCCAGATCTTCGGCTCGGCCTCGAAGCAAAGGCGCTTCGCGCGTGAAGACCGCCGCGGCCACCGCAGCGAGCAGCGGGCGGCGAAGCGGCGCAGCCGCGCCTCGAAGATCGACATCGCGCGGGCGCAGCGCAGAGGCTGACGGGTGCCGTGGCTGTGCCGGACGCGCGGGAGGTGCTGATGCCGGAGTCGGCAGGGAGGATGACGTGAGGCTGAGGCAGGCAGTCTTTGCCGTCGCGCTGGCCGGGCTCTGCGCCGGTTCATCGGGGTTGGCGGCCGAGGAGACGCCGCCGCCCGCCAGGCCGGCGGAACGGCCCTGCAGCCGCCCCGAAGCGCGGCAGTTCGACTTCTGGGTCGGCGATTGGGATCTGACCTGGGGTAAGGACAATAAGGGGACGAATTCGATCAAGCGGGCCTTCGACGGCTGCGTGATCCAGGAGAACTTCAGCGGCGGAGCTTCGCAACCGCTGCGCGGCATGAGCCTGTCGGTCTGGAACGCCCAGATCGGCAAGTGGCAGCAGACCTGGGTCGACAACGAGGGGAGCTATCTCGACTTCACCGGCGAGTTCGCGGACGGCCGGATGACTCTTCAGCGAAAGGCGACGCTCCAAGGCAAAGAGGTGCTGCAGAGGATGGTCTGGCGCGACATCCAGCCGAACTCAATGATGTGGGACTGGGAGCGTTCCGATGACGGCGGCGCCACCTGGAAGGTTCAGTGGCAGATCGCCTATCGACGACGGGCGTCCGGGCCTCGTTCGTGAGCGGTGGCTCCGGGCTCAGGTTCGCCCTGCTTCTGCTGCTGGCGCTGTTCGGGCTCGCCTTTCTGCTGGTGCTTTACGCCGGCCTCAGGCGCCTGGCGAGGCGTGGCCATCCGGCCGCGACCGCTCGCGTCTGGCCGCCGACCGCCCCCGAGGTGGCCACGGGAGTCGTGACCGTCTTCTTCGACACCTTCGGGATCGGATCGTTCGCCACCTCGACCGCCATCTTCCGTGCCTGGCGCATGGTGCCGGACGAGCTGATCCCCGGCACGCTCAATGTCGGCCACGCTCTGCCGGCGGTGCTCTCGGCCTTCGTCTTCATCGGGCTGGTCCCGGTCGCCGCCGGCACGCTGCTGTCGATGATCGCCGCGGCGGGGCTGGGGGCCTGGTTGGGAGCGGGCGTCGTCGCGCATCTGCCGCGCTATCGCGTCCGGATCGGCATGGGGGCCGCGCTGCTCGCCGCCGCCGGCATCATGCTTTTGACCCAGCTCGGCGTTCTCCCGGGCGGCGCGGATGCGCTCGGCCTGTCGGGCGCCCGGCTCGCCGCCGCGGTGGTCGCCAACTTCGTGCTGGGGGGGCTGATGACCCTGGGGATCGGCCTCTATGCGCCCTGCATGATCGTGATCAGTCTGCTCGGGATGAACCCGCGGGCCGCCTTTCCGATCATGATGGGATCGTGCGCCTTTCTGCTGCCGCTCAGCGGGGCCCGCTTCGTGCGCGAGGAACGCTACGCCCCCGCGGCTTCGGTGGGGTTGACCCTTGGCGGCCTGCCGGCGCTCCTGTTCGCGGCCTACGTCGTCAAATCGCTGCCCGTCACCGCCGTGCGCTGGCTGGTCATCGCCGTCGTCCTGTATACGGCGCTGACGCTCCTGCGAGCCGGATGGAAAGAGCTCGCCTCGCACCGGCCCGAATGACCTCCGCGTCGACCCCCGCGCCTCACCGGCTCGCGCCCGAGCCACACTTCCTGACATAATAAGGTGTAAAGCACCCGCGCTCCGGACTGTCCGGCGGCCCGCCGTGCCCATTTGACGTAAGGAGCCAGTGTGCCGTTCAGCAGTTTGAAGCTTCACCCGAATCTTCTCAAGGGCCTCAAAGATCTCGGCTTCGTCCGGCCGACGCCGATCCAGGCGGATGCCATTCCGCCGGCGCTCGAGGGCCGCGATGTTCTCGCCTGCGCCATGACCGGCAGCGGCAAGACGGCGGCCTTCCTCCTGCCGATCCTGCATCGGCTGATCGACAAGCCCCGCGGCGCGACGCGGGCCCTGGTGCTGACGCCGACGCGCGAGCTGGCCGCGCAGATCGCGGAAGACCTGAACGACCTGGCGGTGCATACGCCGATCACCGGCGCGGCGGTGTTCGGCGGCGTCGGCATGGGGCCGCAGGAGCACGCCTTCCGCAGCGGCGTGGACGTCCTGATCGCCACTCCCGGTCGCCTGCTCGACCATTTCAGGTCGCCCTACGCCAAGCTCGCCGTCCTTGAGTACCTGGTGCTCGACGAGGCCGATCGGATGCTTGACATGGGCTTCCTCCCGGACATCCGCCGCATCCTGCGCCATCTGCCGGCGCGCCGGCAGACGCTGTGCTTCAGCGCCACCATGCCGCCGCCGATCGCCGAGCTTACCCGCCAGATGCTGCGCGATCCCGTCCGCATCAATCTCGAGCGCCAGTCGGTGCCGGCGGTCGGGATCACCCAGGCGGTCTATCCGGTGCAACGCGAGCTCAAGTCCGCTCTCTTCCTGGCGCTCCTGAAGCGCGGGGAGATGAAGGAGGCGCTGGTCTTCACGCGCACCAAGCATCGGGCCAACCGCCTCGCGGAGTTCCTGGTCAAGCACGGGATCGTCGCCGAGCGCATTCACGGCAACCGTTCCCAGGCGCAGCGAACCGCGGCGCTCGCGGGGTTCAAGAACGGCAAATACCGGGTGCTGGTGGCGACCGACATCGCCGCCCGGGGGATCGACGTCGTGGCGCTCGGCCACGTGGTGAACTTCGACGTGCCGGCGGCGCCCGATGACTACATCCACCGCGTCGGCCGCACGGCGCGGGCCGAGCTGACCGGCAGCGCCTTCACCTTCGTCGCGCCGGAAGAGGAAGGGGACCTCAAGGCGATTGAGCGGGTGGTCGGCAAGCGCCTGCCGCGCGTCATGGTCCCTGATTTCGACTACAACGCGCGGCCGGAGGGCCGGCTCGAAATTCCGCTGGCGCAGCGGCTCGCCGGGTTCCGGGCCCGCAAGACCGAGGACCGTGCCCGGTCTCGCGCCAGTGCCGATCGCCGCGCCGCTCACGCGGGCGGGGGGCATGCACGGTCGAGCTCCAGCCACGGCCGACCGCACCCGGGAAACTCCCGCCATGGCGGTGGCCATGGCCAGCAGCACGCGGGCCAGACCCAGTCCCGTCCGCCGTCACCGGTGGAGGGCGCGTCGGCAGCGGCGCCGCGTCCCGACGGAGGCCAGATCCGCCACGCGCGCCGTCCCTGGCGCAGGGGCAGGTAGGAGTACCCTCGTCGAACGACGATGACGCGCCTTCCCGGAGTCAAAGGGACCCGCCGGGTCACCACCGCGCTCATAGGCGTCGGGCTCGCCGCCGTCCTCATCCAGTTCGTGCCCGTGCAGAGATCGAATCCTCCCATCGCCATGGAGGTGCCGGCGCCCGCGCCGGTCCGATCGATCCTGCGCCGGGCCTGTTACGACTGCCACTCCAACGAGACGGTATGGCCGTGGTACGCCCGGGTCGCCCCGGTCTCCTGGCTGGTGGCGCGCGATGTCCGCGAAGGGCGCGACGCGGTCAACATCTCGACCTGGAATCGTTACGGCGCCACGGAGCGGACCAAGAAGCTGAGGCAGGCCTGGAAGGCAGTCGACAAGGGCGACATGCCGCCATGGTATTACAAGACGATGCACCCCGAGGCGCGCCTTTCGGCCGAAGAGATGGCCGCCCTCCGCGCCTGGGCCTCCGGCGAGACGCCGCTGGACCGAGCTCGAGGAGGGGGGCGCTGATCCGCGACGCTCGTCCGGCTGCGGCCGCCTTAGATCTGGCCGGTCGCTTCCATGAAGGCCCGCTCGATGATCGGGCGCAGGAAGACCTCGTCGAAGAGCCCGGCTCTGGCCGGGTCGTCGCCCGCGAAGCGTTTCCGGTAATCATCGAGGGTCACCGTCTTGCGGGTTTCCTCGAGCCGCAGGCCCCGCCCGGTCGCCTCTCGGACCCGGCCGACGACCGCCTCGAGCAGGGCCGTGACCTCGCGCAGGTAGGTCGTGTCGTTCTGGACCGGACCGTGGCCGGGGACAATCACCTTCGGGTCGAGATCGGCGAGCGCGTGCAGGGTGCGGATCCACTCGGAGGGGTAGCTGTTGAAGGCGAACGGCACCGGCGCCACCAGGAGGTCGCCGGTGATCAGGATGCGCTCATGCGGGAGATAGACGAACGCATCGCCCGGCGTGTTACCGCGCAGATGATGCCGCACGCTCACCTCGCGGTGGCCGAGATCGAGCGTCAGAAGCTGATCGAAGATCAGGGTGGGCCGCGTGTAGGTCCAGGCGGCGAGCTCGGTCATCTCGTTCTGTCTCGCCGCGATGTTTCGCCGCAGCGCCTCCCGTTCCGCGTCTGACAGGGCTCGACCGTCGGCGTTCTTCCCGGACGCCAGCTGCTCCCGGAGCGTCGCGAGCGTTTTGGCGGGCTGCGATCCCGGGGCGATCACCCGGGCGGGATAACCGGCGACGTTCGCATCCATGAGTCGCCGGGTCTCGGCCTGGGCGACGATCTCGGCGGCAGGCCACGCTTCGGCATAGACGGCGTTCCCGAGATTGTGGTCGTAGTGCCAATGGGTATTGAGGAGGTAGCGGACGGGCTTCTTGCTCAGCGTGCGGATGAGGCGCAGGTCGTCACGGGCCGTCGAGGGGAGGTAGGCCGAGTCGACGACGAACAGGCCTCGGTCGCCTTCGATGACGATGGTGTTTCCCTGCGGCCAGTCCTCGGTGGCATCGGGATGCAGAAAGAGATGGACCCCGTCGGCGATCTCCACCGTCTTCGTGCCCTGCATTGCCTTCGGAGCGGGTTGATGGTCGTCGACCCCCGAGCCGGCGGGGGACCATGGGAAGGCGCCAAGGATGAGCGCGAGGATGAAGCCCGGAGCGGGGCGCTCCCGGGGGCGTTCCATGGCAGGTCGCATGATCGGCTCTCCCGCGGGTCGCATGGTCGGTCCCTCCCGTCGCGAGGGAGATTCTATGCCGGCCCGGCTCTCCGGGCCCGGATTTGGATGGCGAGCCGCGGCGTCAGGGCCGCACCGCGGTCGATCGGCCGGCGCGCCCCTTGCCTCGGGCATAATGGGCTGCGCAACCGGAGAACCCCTCCATGATCGAGCTTCAGGAACGGAAAGGCGTAGCGGCCGGCACCCTGGTCGCGGCCGGCGCGCTGCTGGTTTCGATAGCCTGTGGCGCCGGCCCGGGCGTCTCGCTCGAGAGCACCGAGGCGATCTACCAGCAGGTACGTGCGTTCAAGGATCAGATCGATGTCACCAAGGCGCGCGGCGCCGACACGAGCGCGGCAGGAGTCCCGCTCGGGGCGCTCGACAAGGACTACCGGAAGGCTCGCGAGCGACTGCGGCAGGCTCTCGGTTCGGGCGTCTTCGGAGCCCCGGCCGGCGAGGATCGCCGGGCGATCGAGATCATGCGTGGCGCGCTGGAGAAGGACCTCGCGGATGACCAGGATCAGGATGTAGGCGTTTCGCCTCGCGATCTCGACTGCTCTTACGACGCCGGGGCGCTGTCGCGAGGACCGAAGGGCCGCGAAGCCTTGACCGCCAAGGTCTATGCCTGCTTCGGGAAGGCGGCGGAGCATCTGCCATTCGAGGGGCGGGTGCTCGACCGCCTGACCATCTTCAGCCTGCTGCCGCTGACCGCCGATCCGCAGAAGCGCCGTCGCCTGTTTCTTGCCGAGGAGCCGGTCTGGACCGCCGTCAACGGCCGGAACGGCCCCGACAGCCCCTACCGAACCCTGGTCCGCCTCAGCGCCGCGAAGATGAAGCAGGAGGGATCCTCGATCGAGGGCAGGGTGAAGGCGCTCGGCGCCGATCCGGCGCTCATCGAAGGGTGGCTGGTCCAGGTCCTCGAGGCCTGGAAGGCGAGCAATCCGGAGACGATGGTCGAGCCGTGGGACTTCGCCTATCGGAACGGCGCGGCGAGCCGCGCCTTGAGCCCCGCGGTGTCGCTCCAGGACCTTCGCACCCTCAATGACCGCTATTACCGCGACCTCGGCGCCGATCCGGTCGCGCTCGGCATCCGCTACGACCTCGTGCCGCGGGCCGGGAAGGATCCGGTCGCCTTCACCACCTTCGGCATCCGCCCGCATCCCGCCGGCGCCGGCTTCTCGCCCGGCGAGCCGTGGGTCTTCGCCGCCTACAACGTCGGCGGTATCGACAATCTTGCAGAGCTGCTGCACGAGACCGGACATGCCGTCCACATCGCCGCGATTCGCGGCCGGCCGGCGTTCGTCGACTGGCCCGACAGCGACACCTTCACCGAGGCGATCGCCGACATCGCCGCCCTGGAGATCGACGAGCCGGCCTGGCAGAGGAAGTATCTCGGCGCCGAAGTGCCCCTGGCGCAGGCGCTGTCTGCCAAGTACGCCGGCATCGTGATGGATGTCGCCTGGTCGCTGTTCGAGATAAGGATGCACCGTGACCCGGCGGCCGACCCGAACCAGGTCTGGACCACGATGACCCGCGACTATCTGCGGATCAAGCCGCACCCGGAGCTCTCCTGGTGGGCGGTGCGGGGCCAGCTGATCAATGCCCCCGGCTACATGCTGAACTATGCCGCCGGCGCCATTCTGGTGGCCGATCTGAGACAGCGCGCCAAACAGCTGCACGGCCCTTATTCCGAGGGAGACCCGTCCTGGTACGCCTTCATGTCGGATCGGATCTATCGCCATGGGCTGGTGCGGACCTCCCGCCAGGTGATCGAGGATTTTCTCGGCCGGCCGATGACGCCGGGGGCGATTCTCGACGACATGCGCCGCGCGCAGCCGGACTGACGGCTCGCGACATCACCCTGCGGCTCTTGAAGGGGCGGAAGCTCTTCTAGTGTCCCGAGGCCAGGAGCTTCTTGACTTCGCCGATCAGATAGAGCGACCCGCAGACGACCACGAGCCCGTCCGGGCCGGCGGCGTGCCGGGCGGCCGGGAGCGCCTCCTGCACACTCAAAGCCTGCGCCGACCTGGGGTGGTGCGTTCCCGCCAAGCGCAACAGGTTCGCGGATGACTCGCAACGAGCCAGAGGCAGCGAAGTGACGATGATCGACGCGGCGAGGGGCGCGAGCATGGCGAGCATTTCGTCCGCCGGTTTGTCCTTCATCGAGGCGTAGACCAAGGCGAGGCGGCGCCCCTCCTGGTGCTCGCGCAGATAGGCGCACAGGCTCGCGCAGCCAGCGGGGTTGTGGGCGCCGTCGAGCAGCAGGTCGGGGCGGCCCCGGAGCAGCTCCAGCCGGCCGGGCCAGACGGTGTGGCCCAGGCCGCGCGCGACCGCGGCGGCGTCGATCGAAGCGAAGCCGCGTCTGCCGAGAGCCTCGGCGAGAAGAACCGCGGTGGCCGCGTTCATCACCTGGTGGGCGCCCCGCAAGGCGAGGGTCAGATGGTCATAGCGCCGGCCGGAGGGGCTCTTGAGACTGAAGGCGGGTGGGTCGGGAAGCCGGCCTCCTTCCGGGAGAACCTGGCAGTCCGAGGCGAAGGTCAGAGGGCTTCCGAGGCGTTCCGCCTCGCGGCGGATCACCTCGAGCGCCTGGGCGTCCTGAGGCCCGATCGCCGCCGGAACGCCGGCTTTGAGTATGCCGGCCTTCTGGGTGGCGATCTCCGTCAGCGTGGAGCCGAGCCACTGGGTGTGGTCCATCGCAACCGGGGTGATGCCGCAGCACAGCGGCGTCACGACGTTGGTGGCGTCGAACCGGCCTCCCATCCCGACCTCGAGAACGGCGATCGGGATCCTGCGGCGCTTGAAGTGCAGGAAGGCCAGCGCGGTGGTCGCCTCGAAGTAAGTCGGGGTCTCCTCGCCGGCGCGCCGGTCGGCCTCGATCGCCTCCCGGACCTCCCCGGCGAGCTCGGCCAGATCATCGGGGCCGATCGGCGCTGCGTCGATGGCGATCCGCTCCTCGAACCGGACCAGGTGCGGCGAGGTGTAGACGCCGGCGACCACGCCGGCCTCGCGCAGGATCGAGGCGAGAGTGGCGACGACGGAGCCCTTGCCGTTGGTGCCGCCGATCAGCACGGAGGGGAAGGAGGTCTGCGGATCGCCGAGACGCGCCAGAAGCGCCGCGATCCGGTCGAGCCCGGGTCGGATTCCCAGCGCATCGAGCGAATCGAGCCAGGCCAACACTCGGACAGGCTCCTAGCGGGCCTCGGGGGGACGATCGGGCCGATGGCGGGCCGCGAAGGGGGTCGGGAACGGCAGCGGCTCCCGCGGACGGGCGCTCTGCTCCGCCACGGACGACTCGGTACCGCCGCCGCCGGCGCCGGAGGAGACCGATGGGGTCGCCGCCGGCACGGCCGGGGCCGCGAGCAGCTCACTGTTGGTCAGGAGCTTGAGGCAACGGATCAAGATCTCGCGCATCTCGCGGCGCTCGACGATGAAGTCGATCATGCCGTGCTCGAGCAGGAACTCGGAACGCTGGAATCCCTCCGGAAGCTTCTCCCTTATCGTCTGCTCGATGACCCGGGGTCCGGCGAAGCCGATCAGGGCCTTCGGCTCGGCGATGTTGAGGTCGCCCAGCATGGCGAAGGAGGCGGTCACGCCCCCGGCGGTCGGGTCGGTCAGGACCGAGATGTAGGGAATGCGCGCCTCGTGCAGCTTGCCGAGGGCGGCGGCAATCTTGGCCATCTGCATCAGAGACAGAATCCCCTCCTGCATGCGGGCCCCGCCCGAGCAGGAAATGACCACCAGCGGAATCTTATCGTCGAGCGCCCGCTCCACGGCACGGGTCACCTTCTCGCCCACCGCCGAGCCCATCGACCCTCCCATGAAGCCGTACTCCATGACCGAGAGAGTGACTTGCGCTCCGCCCAGCGTCCCGCGCGCATTGATGACGGCATCGTTGAGACCCGTCTTCTCACGATACTCGCGCAGGCGGTCACGGTAAGGCTTGACGTCCCGGAACTTCAAAGGGTCGACGGAGTAGATGTCGGTGTCGACCTCCTGGTAGCGACCCTCGTCGAACAGCCCAGACAGCCGCTCGCGCGCCGAGATCCGGAAGTGATAGTTGCATTTGGGGCAGACGTTGGCGTTCCGGAGGACTTCCTTCTTATAGATGATTTCCTTGCACGAGTTGCACTTGACCCAGAGGCCCTCCGGGACCTGGATCCGCTTGTTCTCCACCGCCTGCTTCGGCTTGCGGATCTTCTTGAACCAGGCGATTTCCATTGGAATCCGGCTCTCCAAGGTGGGTGGGACAGGGCCGATGTCAGGCGATCATAGCCGCAAGGACAGGGACGGTCAAGGATGCAGCAGAGGGCCGGGCGGGGCTGACCAAACCCGGGACACCGGTCGTCGTTCCGTGGCCAGCGGACGACACCCCACGCTAAGCCATTGAATATGAACGACGAGACCCGCTTTGTCAGCGCTCCCGAGAGGCCCGCAGCGACCGGAGCGTAGTGGAACTGGTCTCGGCGCCAGCCCTCCGCGGGGCACGGTGCAGCCGCTTCTTCACCCCTCCGCAGTTCGATCTCCCATCCCAACTCACAGAGCCGAGCGAGGTTGGAGGGGCGATTCCGAAACGGGAATGAACGCCGCCGCCGCCTGGCCCGGGAGTTGCTCTTACAGGGGCGACGGTTGACAAAGCCAAACCATCCGCGAGGGTGGGACGGAAAGCCGCGGGTCTCTCCGAGACAGCCGGGTTGCCGACGAGGTCGGTTCCTAAACGCGATCTCGTGAGTCGTCTAAGGAGACGCTGATGACGAACGGCAGCCCGATTCCCAATCACACCGAATGTCAGGACACCGACCGTTCGAGAACGACGGCCGGATCGGTGATCCGGTCGTTCCTGCTGATCATCCTGGCGTTCGTCCTGTCGGTTGCGCCGGTCACCGCCGACGGGAAGAGGGTTCGTCTCGCGCCCGATCTGGTCGAGACGGTCAAGCGGCACGGGGCATACGACGTCGTCCGGGTCGTGGTCAATGTCGCCGGCGACAACTTTCAGAAGATCAATGAGCGGGTCGTGCAGTCGGGCGGCAGGGTTCTCGGTGTCTACAAGAGGTCCGGCCAGATCGTGGCCGAGCTGCCGGGCGGCGCGCTCGAGGAGCTGTCGCAGGTCGACGGTTTCGAGTATGCCACGCCCGATCGTCCGATCAGCGGCCTGTCGAGCCACATTCAAGTCACCACCGGAGCGAGCCTGATTTCCACCGGCCTCCTCCCCCTAGGCGGCGTCCTCGACGGCTCGGGTCTCACGGCGGTCGTCATCGATTCGGGTATCGACCCCGACGAGTTCGATCTCCGCTACAGCGGGGCCCGCCGTGTCCTTCTGTCGATCGATTTCACCGGGGCCGGCCTTTCGGATGACCTCTACGGGCACGGCAGCCACGTCGCCGGGATCATTGCCGGTGACGGCACATCCTCGATCAAGGCCGGGTACAACTTCACCGGCATCGCGCCGAACGCGAACCTCCTGAACTTCCGGGTTCTCGACGGCCAGGGCCGCGGTTACATCAGCAACGTGGTCGCCGCGATCGATCTGGCGATCGGCACCCGCGCCACCTACAACACCAAGGTCATCAACCTGTCGCTGGCGGCGCCGCCGCTCGATTCGTATCGTGACGACCCGCTCTGCAAGGCGACCGATCGGGCCGTGCAGGCCGGCCTCGTGGTGGTCGCTTCGGCGGGCAACTTCGGCGTCGATGCCCTGGGGAATAAAGTCTACGGCGGGATCACCTCGCCCGGCCTCTGCCCCTCGGTCATCACCGTGGGCGCGACACGCACGCTCAACACCGACATTCGTTCGGACGACACGATCGCCCCCTTCTCGTCGCGCGGCCCGACCCGCTCGCACAGCATCGATCCCGTCACGGGCGCCATCGTCTACGACAACCTGGCGAAGCCCGATCTGGTCGCCCCCGGCGTGCGGCTGACTTCGCTGGAGCGCTACCTGAACACCATCGTCACCGCCCATCCGGAGCTGAACGTCTATCTCGGCGCTAGCGTCAATAACAAGTCGCTCTACATGGTTATGAGCGGCACTTCGATGTCGGCCCCGGTCGTCTCGGGCGCCGTCCTGCTGATGCTGCAGGCCAACCCGTCGCTGACGCCCAACATGGTCAAGGCGATCCTGATGTACACCGCCCAGATCATGGAGGGCCCCGATCTGTTCGAGCAGGGGGCCGGGATGCTCAACGTCGATGGTGCCGTCCGGGTCGCCAACTCTCTTTCCAAGCAAGCATCGCTCGTTCCGGTCGGCGGGAGTTTGACCTATCTGCCACCGGTGAGCCTGAGCACCATCGCTCTCGAGCCGGTCGCCTGGGGCCAGACGCTCATCTGGGGCCGTGCGGCGCTGACCGGCAGCGCCCTGATGACCCGCCAGCAGGACGCCTACGCGCAGTCGCTCATCTGGGGCTTCCGCGATGCCTCGGTCTGGGGCTCCGGCGTCACCTATGGCAACGGCATCTATGGCGACAGCTATGTCGTCTTCGGCAAGAACGGCCAGTGGTCCTACATCACCTGGACCAGGAGCTCGACGACCAACAGCGGGTGCACCACTCGGGATGCCCAGTACGCCTCGGGCGCCGTCTGGCAGAACAGCTTGATGCCGAACGCCTTCTATACCCTGGACTCGTCCAGCCTGATCTGGGGCTTCAATTCCTCCCTGATCTGGGGCTTCGACAGCTCGCTCATCTGGGGCTTCGATAGCTCTCTGATCTGGAACTTCTAATGCGGACCCACGACATGAAGCCGACGACCATGAGCCTTCGACGCAATGACGCTCCGGCCCTTGGATACATCGGTGGCGTGATCTTCCTCGGCGCGGGATTGATCGGGATGAGCCTGCATCGGGTGACGGTGGCCCCGCAGGACGCGCGCATCGCAGTCTGGGCGGCCTTCGCGATTCTGACTCTCCTGACCGGCGGTCTGTCGCTGCGGCTCCCGCTCCGGAGTTGCGTCGTTTCCTTCTCGGACGCCCTCATCTTCCTGTCGGTCCTCATGTTCGGACCCGAGCTGGCGGCCCTGACCGCCGCCCTGGACGGGTACGCGTCATCGACCCGCAACGGCGGCACGCTCCAGAAGCGACTGTTCAACACGGCGGGCATGGCGCTCTCGGTCGGTCTGTCGGCGCGCCTGTTCGAATGGGTCCAGCAGGCCGCCGTCAGCCGCCCGTCGACGGAGCGGCTGCTCCTGGCGACGATCGCCCTGGCCGCGTCGCAATTCGTGATCAACACGGCGCTCGTGGTCACCATCGTGGCGCTGAAGGAACGGATATCCCTGATCACGGTTCTGCGGGACTCGTTCGTCTGGTCGGGCGTGTCGATGCTCGCCGGCTCCCTGGCGGCCACCATGGTTTACCTGGCGATCGAGAATCTCGGAGCGGCGAACTGCCTGGCCATCCTGCCCGTGCCGGTGATCCTCCATCTCGCCTACCGCGCTTTGCTGAAGCACGCGCATCCAACGAACGCTTCTTCCCGGAGCTGATGAAAGGGGTGATGCAGCACTCGGCGAACCCTGGTGAGCTGACACGCAGGCACGTCCTGCAGACGCCGGCCCGATGCTCTCCGCTCCCGGGCCGGCGCCTTTTTTCCGCTGACATGCAGTAGACATCATTGACGCAATAAGGAGGATCGGTGGCGGTCTTCGACAGGAGCCCGAAAGCCAGCAGCGCTGCGGTTGTCGCCGGAGGCGCGGCGATCCTCGCCGCCCTGACCGCCGCCGCGAGCGTGTCGCTGGTGCAGCGCTTCGGCTACGGGATCGTCCTGGCGCCGATCCCGATCCTGGCGATCGCCTTCCTGACCTATCTCAGCCATCGGGCGCAGGTGGCGGCCACGGGTAGTCGCCTCGAGGACCTGATGCGGATCCACCTCGAGACGATCGAGGCGCTGACGCTCGCCATCGACGCCAAGGATCCCCACTCTCACGGCCACGTGCGCCGGGTCCAGGCGCTCGCGCTCGAGCTGGCGCGGCGGATGAAGGTGCCGCAGGCGGAGGTCGAGGCGATCCGCACGGCGGCGCTGCTCCACGACATCGGCAAACTGGCGATCC
The DNA here is from genome assembly GCA_041486695.1 of Acidobacteriota bacterium. Classification (GTDB taxonomy): domain Bacteria; phylum Acidobacteriota; class Polarisedimenticolia; order Gp22-AA2; family Gp22-AA2; genus JBGPLZ01. The sequence continues at coordinate 43,778 of JBGPLZ010000007.1, forward strand.
CCGACTATCTGCTCAACAAGCCGGGCAAGCTCTCGGAGATCGAGTACCAGAAGATCAAGGTCCATCCGAAAGTGGCCATCGACATCCTGGCCAACGTCGAGTTTGCCACTCCGGTGCTGCCGATCATAAGGCACCACCACGAGCGTTGGGACGGCAGCGGCTACCCCGACGGTCTCCTCGGCGATGCGATCCCGCACGGGGCTCGCATCCTCGCCGTGGCTGACACCTTCGAGGCCCTGACCTCGGATCGCGTTTACCGCGGCCGCAGAACCCCGGAGGAGGCCTGCGCGCTCCTCCAGGCCTGGTCGGGGATCCACTACGATCCGGAAGTCGTGCAGGTGCTGCGGGCGAACCTAAAGGCGATCGTCGTGGTGGCCAACCGGGTCGCGACGGCCCCGATCGCGGCAACCGGCGCCCTCGCCGGCGGCGACGAGAGCGACTTCCAGCCTGGCGTCGCGGCGCTCTGGTCGACTCCCGACCCCTCCGAGGATGGCGGGCTCGGCGATCTGCTGCACCGCGGCGTCGGAGCGGAGGAGAAGCCGGCCGAGCGCCGCGGCCGTGTCGCGCCCGGCGCCGCGGGCCGGGAGGTCCCCCGTCAGGGGCTGAACGACATCGCCTCCGCGCACCGCGAGGTCTACGCGCTGTACGAGATCGCCCAGACCCTCGGTTCCTCCCTGCGTCTGGTCGAGGTCCTCGACCTGGTGGTCAGCAAGATCGGCCAGCTGGTGCCCTACCACAGCTGCGCCATCTATCTGCTCGAGGATGGCGCGGACACCTTGTCGGCGCGCTTCGTCTCGGGTGCGAACGCCGATGCCCTCCGCGGCCGGGCGCTTCGGCTGGGGGAAGGAATCACCGGCTGGGCGGCCGCCGAAAAGACCAGCCGCTTCTCGACCAGTCCCGAGCTGGACCTCGCGGGCACCACCATCGACGCGGGTCAATACTCGACCGTCGCCGCCTTCCCGCTCTGCCATGACAACCGGGTCCTCGGGGTGATCACGCTCTACTTCCCGAAGGGCGTTCCCTGTCTCGACGACCACGCGCGCATGATGGAGATCATCGCCAAACTGTCGGCGGGCGCGGTGTTCAACAGCACCATCTTTGCCGAGACCCAGGAATCCGCCCTGACCGACGATTTGACGCACCTGCCGAACTCCCGGTACCTCCGGCAGGTCTTCGCCCAGGAGACCGTGAGGAGCCAGCAAGCCGGAGCGCCGATGGCCTTCCTGGAGATGGACCTGGACAATTTCAAGGAGGTCAACGACCGGTTTGGTCACCAGACCGGCGACCGCTACCTGGCGGAGGTCAGCCGCGTGCTCCGCAGTCACCTGCGGGAGCGCGACATCCTGGTCCGTCTGTCCGGCGACGAGTTCGGAGCGATCCTTCCCCTGACCGGGTTCGCGCCGGCGGCTCTCCTGGTCGAGCGGTTGCAGCAAGCGGTCGAGGTGTTCGCCCTGCGGCTCGAGGAGGGGAGGGTGGCGCGCTCCGGCCTCTCGGTCGGAATCGCCCTCTATCCTCAGGATGGTGAGACGTTCGAAGATCTGATGATGCGCGCCGACTACATGATGTATCAGAACAAGGCGGCGCGAAAGACCGAGCGTCTGACCCTGGCGCACAACATCGTCCCGTTCCCGATCAAGCTCCCGGGCGGAAAACCGTAGTAGACTCGCGCGCCTCATCAAGGAAGGGTCGCGCGCTCATGCTTCACGCCCGGGGCCAGGCTCGTTCCAGGTTGCCGCACGCCACCTTCATCCGGCGGCTCGCCGCGCGCGCCGGCCCCGCGCTCTTCCTCCTCCTCGGTCTCATCGCCTGGTCGGTCCCGCCGCGGGCGGCCGCCCCAGGGTCCGCGGCGCCGAAGGCGGCGCCGGGGAGGAGCGCGGTCCTGTTCATCGGCGACGGCATGGGTTCGTCCTATGTCACGACGACCCGGGTGGCTCTCGGTGGCTCGGCCGGGCGGCTGCACATGGACGAGATGCCTTACACGGCTCTGGTGAGAACCTACGCCGCCGACTCTCCGGTGACCGACTCGGCCGCCGCCGCCACGGCCATGGCCTGCGGTCGGAAGACGGTGAACGGCGTCCTCGGCCAGGACGCTTCCGCGGTCTACGGCAAGAAGGATGGCAGACCCCTCGAGGCGATCGCCGCATGGGGGAAGAGGCGCGGGATGCGGATCGGGCTGGTCACTACGACCCGGGTCACACACGCCACGCCGGCGGGTTTTTACGCCGCGGTGAACGATCGCGACCACGAGCGTGCCATCGCCCGGCAGGCGATCGCGGCGCCGCTCGATCTCCTTCTGGGCGGCGGGGAAAAGTTCTTCGGATCGGGGGCGCCGGCGCGCGAGGAGGATGGGTGGTCCCCCGCGGACAAGGACGATCTCGAGGCGGCGGCGCGAGCCAGGGGTTGGGTGATCGCCCGCAGCGCCTCCGACCTCGTCGCCGTGACGTCGCTCGAGCGCAGGGTCCTCGGTCTGTTCGCCGAGAGTCATCTGCCGTACGAGGCGCGCAGTCCGGTCCCCCCGGATCGGCACGGCGCGCCGACCCTCGAGCAGATGACCCGTTGGGCGATCGGAGCGTTGCGGAAGACCGGGACGCCCTTCTTCCTGATGGTGGAGGGTGGACGGATCGACCACGCCGGGCATGCCAACTGGGCCCGCACCCTGATCGACGAGACCGCCGCCTTCGACGCCGCGATCGGCGCCGCCCTGACGATGCTCGATCCGAAGACGACGCTGGTGCTGGTCACCGCCGACCACGACACCGGCGGGCTGGCGATGAACGGCTACCCCGAGGAGAAGGACGGGATCCTCGGAGCGGTGCGCGACGCGGAAGGGGAGAGGCCGCACGCGGTCCTGAGCTTCGCCTCCGGCCCAGGAAGCAGCAGCGATCCGGGCGAGGCGCCCTACGGAGCGGACGATCGCCGTCCTTCGGCGATCGCCCTGGGGTCCGCCGCCCACACCGGTATGGACGTGACGCTCTACGGCTGGGGAGCGGGAGCCGAAAACGTCCACGGCACGCTCGATAACACGGCCGTCTACACCCTTCTGCGCGCCCACCTCGAAGGGCGGACGATCGACAGGGCCGGGCTCGGTTGGCCGCCCCGCTGAAGGTCAGGGCTCCGCGGCACGCCCCCGTCCCTTCTCACCGCTCCAGCGGGTGACCTTGCGCAGCAGCAGGGTACCGGCCTCCGAGTCGGGGTCGGCGGGCGGAGGATCCTGGACGCCGGCCAGCTTGCCGAGCGTGGTGAGCGCTTCGAGGCGGGTCACCTTGACGTCGCTGCTGCGCGCCAGATCGAGAAGTGCAGAGATCCCCTCCGGCGCGCCCAGCCCGGCCAGCGCCTGGGCGATCCGCAGGCGCACCCAGACATCCTCGTCCGCGTTCTTCAATCCCTGAGCGAGGGCGGGGATCGCGGCGCGATTGCCGAGCCGTCCGAGCGCCGCGGCCGCCTGCTCGCGCACCGTCGCCGACTGATCGTGCAGCGCCGACACGAGATCGGGCAGGATGCGCGGATCGGCGGTGGCGGCCAGCTTCACCAGGGCGTCGACCCGGACATTCTCGTGCGTGTCGCGCAGCCCCTGGCGAAACGATTCGATCCCCCGGCCGACCGGGTGCTCCGGCACCTCGGCGCCGATCGCCACGGTGCTGCTCTGCTCGACGTCGTGCTCCGGCTCCATCGGTCGATAGTGGTAGAGCGCCCAGCCGGTGCCGGTGACCAGCAGCAGGGTGAGGCCGGCCACGGCCAGGGCGCGGCCGAGGCTCGGCGCCTTCACGATCGCCTTCAGCGTGCCGCCGAGCGCCAGCGCCACCGCGAAGCAGACCATGATCGTCGGTCCCGAGGGGCGATCGTAGGAGAACAGCAGCCCGATGGCGCTGACCGCGGTCCCCATCACCCAGCCGGTCAGCAGGCGGCGCTTCAGATCGTCGAAGAACATCACGGCGAAGACCGAGGGGGCGACGAGGTAGCAGAAGACCAGCAGCACCCCGGCGATCTGCACCGACGACGTGATCACGACGCCGAAGGAGAGATAGAACAGGAAGTCCCAGAAGCGGACGTTGACACCCTCGGCATACGCCCGCTCCGGCTCGAGCGAGATCAGCAGGAAGCGCCGCCGGAAGGCGAAGTGAAACAGACCCAGGACGCTATAGAGGATCGCCGTCTTGACAATCTGGGCCGGCGTCACCCAGACGATGCTCCCGGCCAGGAGGTCGTGCAGGTGCTCGGCGCCGTGCGGCGAGATGTCGGCCAGCAGGATGGCCGCCGCCGCCGCGGTCGCGTAGGTGAGCCCGATCACCGCCTCCTGCGGCACGCGCTCGTGCTTGGTGCGGGTCAGGGCGAAGATGATCGCCGCCAGGATGGCGAAGCCGAGCGACAGGAAATACGCCCCCTCGGAGCGCGGGTCGTACCCGAGCAGAAAGGCGACCGTCGCTCCGAGCGCGGCGATCTGCGCCAGCGCGATGTCGACGAAGATCACCTTGCGGCTGATGACGTGGATCCCGAGATAGACGTGAATGCCGGTGAGGATCAGGCAGGCCAGGAAAGGCAGGAACAGGACGTGGAGCTGCTGCGCCACCGGCTACCTCCCGCCGGTGGGCGCCGGCCCGGCGAGCGCCGCGACGACCCGATCGATGACGACGTCGAACAGCTTGAAGAAGTCGGTCGCCTCCGGCGCCCCCCCGACCTCGAGAGGCAGGGTGACGACGGTCGCCCCGGTGCGCTCCGCCAGCGCCTCGGTCGAGCGATGCTCCACGTACGGACGGGTCAGGATCACCCGCGCTTCACCCCCCTTGATGCGGGTGATCAGCTCCTCGAGGTGCTTGGCGGAGGGCTGGATCCCCGGCTTCGGCTCGACGTAGTCGATCACCCTGATGCCGAAGCGGTTGGCGAAGTATGAGCAATCTTTATGATACGTAATCACCGGCTGTCCCTTCACCGACTGCATCCGTCCGAGCCAGCCGCCGAGGCGCGACCGCAGCGGCGCGCCGCCGAGGGCCGTGCCGTCGAGGAAGGCATCGAGCGTGCCGGCGGCGGCCTCGCGGGAGAGCTTCGCCCCGCCGACCAGGTCGACGAGATCGCGGCCGAAAAGCGCCTCGTGCAGGTGCATCACGAACCGCTTGCGCCCCTCTTCGTAGATCTGTGCCGAGGCCGGGTCGACCCGCTTGAGCGCCTCCGCGATCGTCCCAGCCACCACCTCGGCGCTCAGAGGATCGGCGAGGTAATGCGGGTTGCCGTACGGGTGGATGTCGCCCTCCGCCCGGCTGAGGTTGCTCGGGATCTCGATCACCCGGACGCCGATGGAGCAATCGACGTAGCCTGGGCCTCCCTGGAGGATCTTTGAGTTGCGCGCCCCCTGCGTGATCGGGGGGATCCAGCCGATCTCCAGGTCGAGGCCGTTGATGAGCAGCAGGTCGGCCCCCCGCAGCTTCACCATGTAGGATGGTTTCGGGTCGACGAAGTGCGCGTCCTGGGTGCCGATCGCGATGGTCGTCAGCTCGATCCGGTCGCCTCCCACGGCGGTCGCGATCGAGCCGAGGTTCGGCAGCGAGGCGACGACGCGGATGCGTGCCGGCCCCGCGGCCGCGGCATCGTCCGCCGCCAGCAGGGCCAGGAGCGGGGCGGCGAGGAGGGCGCCGCCCAGAACCGGGGCGACGAGAGCGCATCGGCATGCCAGGCGGATCGATCGGAGCGTCATCATCATCATCCTCAATATTTGTGGGCGCCGTGGGCGCCGATCACCGGGATCCATTCGAAGAACACCTGCGTATCGCTGCGGTCGTTATCGAAGCGGAAGGCCGCCTCGTTGTTGCGCCGGGTCGTCTTGATCTCGAAACGCAGCTCCTGGAACTCCGACGGCTGGAAGCGGACCACGCCGGCGGTGGCCCAGGTGCGCGCCCGGTCGTCGTCGGGAAGCTCGGAGAGATCGTACCGCCCGCCGAGCCGCCAACGCTTGGCGGTCTGCCACTCGATGTAGGTGTAGCCGCCGTAGCTCGTGATCCGATCGGGCGCGAGGTCCGGAGGAAGCACTGAGGCCAGGGTCTGCACGTCGCGCCGGCTCCCCAGAACCTCGGTTTGCCAGACGAAGGACCGGTAGACGTTCTGCTGCAGTGGCTTCCATTTGTAGGTCAGGTCGACTCCGTAGAGCCGCGAGGAGAGCTGGTCGTCCGGAATCACGGCGCCGGGGAGGAGGACGCCGGCGGTGACCGCCGCGTCGATCTGCCGGCGCACGAGATCGGTGGCGCCGGTCCTGCCGGCGCTGGCGCTCAGCCCGATCTCGAAGGTGCTGTCGGGGCTCGTGTTGATGAAGAAGTTCAGGTGCTCGAGCCAGGTCAGATTGCGGCGATCGCCGTTGAACGCGGGGCCGGGACGCGCGGTCCCGACCTCGGTGATCGAGTCGATGTAGAGATCCCGGGGATTCGGGATCAGCACGCTCATGGAGAGACCGTCGTTCGTCAGGCTCTCATCCCCCAGGAAGCTCACCAGCGCATCCGGCCGGTCGACGGTGAAGAAAGCGTGCGTGTGCAAGGTGTTCCACTTGCCGAAGGCGCTCTTGAAGCGGCCCCCCTTGACTTGAAGCGAACCAGGAAGCGCGAGCGTGCTGACGAATCCTTCTTCGACATCGGGCGTCGCGCCGGCCGGGAAGGTCAGGAATAGATCGAACTTCGAGTATGGGTCGACGACCGACTGGAAGGCGACCTCCGCCTCGCTGAGGTCGAAGCCGTCGCTTTCCTTCCGACGTTGCAGCGACGTCATGCCGATCGACTGAAAGACGGCGCTGATGGCGGGGTTGAGCAGGCCCTGGCTGCGCGCGGGCGGTGCGGGGGGCGGCGCCAGAGGCGGCGGGATCGGCTCCTGGGCCGGCACCGGCACGGTGGCGGACTGCGCCGCCAGCCGCGTCTCGAGGATCTCGACCTGCGCCCGGAGCTGCTCGATCGCGCGCCGCAGCGCTTCGACCTCTTCCCGGGTTGCCGCCTGAGCGTCCTTTTGCGTCGGGCCGGATTCCTGAGCCACGGCGGGCGCGAACAGCGCCAGGCAAAGGAGGCCCGCGAGCCCCACCCAATGGCGCATCGTTGTCATCATGTGCCTCCGTCGTGCCGAGGTGCCAGGGATCACCATCACTGAAGCGTCGCTTCCGAAAGACCGAACAGGCTCCTAGGCCTGGACCGGGGGGGCGCGCAGGGGGCGGAGAAGGCGCAGCGGGGGCGGAGAGGGCCTGTCGGCCCGCTCGCCGTCGAGAAGAGTGACGCGGGGCGCCGGGCGAGCCGGCCCTTCGAGGGCGACGCCGGTGGTCTGCGACCGCAGCGCCTGGCAGGCCATGCAGTGACTCGGCACGGCGCCGTGCGGCGCCATCAGATGCAGGGCCGACAGGGCCAGAAGCGCCAGCAGCAGCACGGCGCTGAGGCGAACCCGTCCATGCATCCGGTTCGCGGGCGTCCTCTCATTGAGCATCGTGCCGACGATGGTACAGGACCCCCCGGCGCGAGTCAAAGACGGGGCGCAGGAGTGGGGGACAGCGGGATGACGTGGGGGGTCCCGGTCTCCGGATCGATGTCGACGCGCGCTTCGGTCTCGTACACCGCCCGGATTCGATCCGGCGTCAGGACCATCGCCGGGGGCCCGTCGGCCACCAGGTGTCCGGCATGGAGAAGGAGCAGCCGGGTCGCGTAGCGCGCCGCCAGGTTCAGGTCGTGGCTCACCACCAGGACGGTCAGGCCCCGATCGCGATTCAGCCGTCTCAGGATCTCGTAGATCTGCAGGCGGTGCTTCAGGTCGAGAAAGGCGGTCGGTTCATCGAGCAGGAGCAGACGGGGCTCCTGCGCCAGGGCGCGGGCGATCAGGGCGCGCTGCCTCTCGCCGCTGCTCAGCTGGTTGAGGTGCTGCTCCTCGTGGCGCGTCCCCTCCAGATCGACGGCGCGCAGCGCGGCTCGAGCGGCCGCGTAGTCGTCCGGCCGCTCGAGGCCGAAGAGCCCGAGGTGCGGCGCCCTCCCCATCAGCACCACTTCCAGCACGCCGAAGTTGAACAGGATCCGGGACTCCTGCGGCACCACCGCCAGGAAGCGGGCGCGGTCGCGCGGCGGCAGGGCGCGGATCGGACCGCCCGCGAGGAGCACCTCGCCGCTCTCGGGGGCGAGCGTGCCGCCGAGGATTCGAAGCAGGGTCGTCTTGCCCGATCCATTCGGGCCGATCAGGCCGACCATCTCCCCGGGCGCGAGGGAGAACGAGAGCCGGTCGAAAAGCCGCGGTGCTCCAGGGTGATGGAAGCGCAGGTCGCGCGCCTCGAGGATCGCTCCGCTGGCGGAGATCGGCGGTTCATTCAAAGTAGGTCGCCCCACGCTTCCGGCGATAGAGCCAGAGGAAGACCGGGCCACCGCACAGCGCCGTGATCACCCCGACCGGGATCTCCGTCGGCGCCATCACCGTGCGCGCCGCCGTGTCGGCCGCCATCAGGAAGAGGGCGCCGCACAGCGCGGAGGCGGGCACCAGGAGGCGGTGATCGGGGCCGAAGATGAGGCGCGCGACATGCGGCACGATCAGCCCGACGAAGCCGATGAGACCGGTCACCGAGACGACCGCGGCGGTCACGAAGGAGGCGAGCAGGAGCGCGGCGACGCGGGTCCGCTCGACCGTGACCCCGAGGCTCCGCGCCACCTCCTCGCCGGCGCTCAAGAGGTTGAGGTCGCGGCCGAGGAGGGTCAAGGCGGCGACCCCGGCGACGAGGACGAGGGCCAGGATCCCGATCAGCTCGTAGCTCTCGGTCGGAACGTTCCCGACCATCCAGAGCATCACTCCCTGGATGCGGGTGAACTCGATCGCCGTCTCGATAAACAGGATCAAGGCCAGGTAGATGGAGTTCATGACCACGCCGATGAGGAGCATCGGGTAGGACGCGATCCGGCCGCCGATGCTGGAGAGCAGAAAAATGAACGCTACCGTTCCGAGAGCGCCGGCGAAGGCGGCCAGAGCCCGGATCGGCAGCCACGCCAGCAGCGCCGGAAGACCGAGCGCGGTCGCGGCGATGGCGCCGAGCGCCGCGCCTCCCGAGATGCCGAGGACGTAAGGATCGGCGAGCGGGTTGCGCAGCACCGCCTGGAAGGCCGTCCCGGCGGCCCCCAGCGCCGCGCCGGCGAGCGCGGCCAGGAGGAGACGCGGCAGGCGGACCCTCATGATCATCGTCCGGGCGATCGACGGATCGGCGGCGCCGGCCGCGCCGCGGCGCGCGAGGTCGAGAACGGTATAGCCGCTGCTGCCGAGGCTGGCGCAGACGGCCAGGACCAGGATCAGGGCGGCGCCCAGGAGCAGGAGCGACAGGACGAAGCGGCGCGGCGACAACGGCAGCATTCATGAATCCTCTCACAAAACCGCGATGACCGGAGGCCTCCTCGGGGTGCGGCGCCGGGGGCTGCGATCGGCGGACACGGGTCCGGCTCGCTGCGCGAGCCTCCCCTCGGTTCGCCTCGCTCCCACCCACCGCGCTGAGGACCGCGCGGCGGGGCCCCGGTCGCTCGGTCTCGCACGGTCC
>JBGPLZ010000008.1:0-50243 GCA_041486695.1 Acidobacteriota bacterium
CCTCGCTCCCACCCACCGCGCTGGGGACCGCGCGGTGGGACCCTGGTCGCTCGGTCTCGCACGGCCCGGCAACTTGCCTGGCGCGGCGCTTCACACCGGCGCTCAGTGCGCGGACTCGTTGACGATTCTCCCGTCGGGGTGTACGATGCGCGTCGTCTTGCGAAGAGCCGCCCTGCTGCTGGCGCTTGCGGCCGGTCTTCCGACCGCATGTCATGAACCGCCCCGCCCGAACATCCTGCTCGTCGTCATCGACACCGCGCGCGCCGATCGTTTCCCCTTCAACGGCTACGATCGCCCGACCGCGCCCGAACTGACGAGGCTGTCGCGGGACGGTGCGGTCTACAGCCGCGTCACCTCGCCCGGATCGTGGACGGTGCCGGCCCATGCCAGCCTGTTCACCGGCCAGTATCCCTCCCTGCACGGGACCGATTGCGGCTCCCTCCGGCTGCCGGACGAGGCGGTCACCCTGGCCGAGGCGCTGCGCGGCGCGGGCTACAGGACGGTCGGCTACACCGCCAACCCGTGGATCAGCACGACCTACAATTTCCAGCAGGGCTTCGACACTTTCGGCGAGACCTGGCGGCTGGTGCCCGCCGACAGCGAGGACACCGGGGCGGCCCTGACCAACGAAAAGGCGCTCCGCTTCCTGCGCTTCCGGCAGGACGACCCGGACGCGCGGCGGCAGCCATTCTTTCTCTTCCTGAACTATTTCGAGCCGCATCTCCCGTACCATCCACCGGAGCCCGAGCGCTCGCGGTTCGTGCGTCCGGGGAGCGATCCATCCCGGGTGCTGCGTCTGAGCCGGCTCGGCCACCCCGACGAGATGCGCTTCATCCTCGGGCTCTCCGATCTCCAAGCGACCGACCTCGGGATCCTCAGCGATTTGTACGATGGCGAGATCGCTTACGCCGATCGGCGCCTCGGAGAGGTGATCGACCTGCTGCGGGCACAGGGGATCCTGGATGGGACGATCGTTGCGGTGACCGCCGATCACGGTGAGAACCTGGGCGAGCACCATCTCATGGACCACAAGATGAGCGTGCACGACACGGTGCTTCAGGTGCCGCTCGTCCTCCGCTACCCGGCCCGGGTCGCCGCCGGTCAGCGGATCGACGCGCCGGTGCAGATGCACGATCTTTTCCCCACGCTCCTGGGGCTGGCGGGCATCGCGCTGCCGCGGGGCACGATCGTGGAAGCAGTGCCGCTGCCGGGCACGGGTCTCGTCGGAGCGCGGCGCTCCGACGCCGATCCGATCGTCGGAGAGTTCGCCGGCCCGCCGGTCGACTTCCTGAAGACGATGCAGGATCTCTTCCCGCGGGCCGACCTGTCGCGCTTCAATCGGACGCTCGTGTCCCTGCGTCGAGGGGGATACACCATCCTCTGGGGCTCCGATGGCCGCCATGCCCTGTACCGGACCGACGACGACCCGGCCCAGGAGCACGATCTCGCCGCCGCCGAGCCGGAGCGCCTGGGCGAGATGGCGCGATCGGTCGAGGCCTGGCTCGCTCGGCCGGCGCGGCACACTCCTAGACGCGGTATACTGCCGCCATGACTGACAAACCGCGTGTTTCACTGATCAAAACCGCGCCGCCCGGTCCCGAGACCCGGCGGCTCGTCGCCCGGGAGCGGGTCCTGTTCCCGGACGGAGCCTATGGCGACACCGATGAGCGTTTCTTCATCGCCGCCCGGGCCGAGGGCTCGCTCATCGAGGACGTCGACGGCAACCGCTTCATCGACTTCGGCGCCGGCTGGGCGACCAACAACGTCGGCAACTGCAATCCGGAGGTGGTCGAGGCGGTCAGTGCCATGATGCGCCAGGCGGGCGTCGTCTGCTGGACGAGCGCCGGCAACAGCGTGCAGCGCCTGCAGCTGGCGGAGAAACTCCTGGCGGTCTGCCCGAAGCGGACCAACAAGGTCTTGTTCCTGACCACCGGAACCGAGGCGGTCGAGGCGGCCCTCAGAATCATGCGGCGGGCCTCCGGTCGTCCCTTCGTGCTGTCGTTCTACGGCCAGTACCACGGCCTGTCGTATGGCGCCATGGGCGCCGGGCCGCTCAATGCCGAATTGCGCGAGGACGTGGCGCCGCTCGTCAATGGATACCTCTTCGCCCCCTACCCCTATGCCTACCGCACCCCGCTCCGATCGCGCCACGGCGGACCGGGCCGGGCCACGCTCGAGTACATCGAAGAGACTCTGCTCACCTACTCGGTGCCGGCCTCGAAGATCGCCGGCGTGCTGGTCGAGCCGGTGGTGGGTGAGGCAGGCGTCTGGATCCCTCCGGACGACTTCCTCCCGGGTCTGCGGGAGATGTGCGATCGCCACGGCTGGTATCTCTGCATCGACGAGGTCCAGAGCGGCTTCGGACGCTGCGGCAAGTGGTGGGCCTTCGAGCATTGGGGCGTCGAGCCCGATCTGATCGTCATCGGCAAAGGCTTATCGGGCGGCTCGATGCCGATCGCCGCGGTTGCCGGTCAGGGTGACATCATGGACAAGGCGCATGCGTTTTTGGCCGGCACCTACGCGGGCCATCCGGCCGCCTGCGCCGCCGGCATGAAGGCGATCGAGATCATCCAGAGGGATCGCCTGCTCGAGTACGCCACCTCCCTGGGCGAGTATGGTCTGAAGCGGCTTCAGGAGATGAAGGATCGGTATCCGATCATCGGCGAGGTGCGCGGCAAGGGCCTCTGGCTCGCCGCCGAGTTCGTGAAGGACCGTGACACGCGGGCGAAGAACTTCGAGGCGGCCGCCGAAATCAACCGGATCTGCCTCCGGAACGGGCTCTATTACATCCACGACAGCATCTCCTGGTTCGCCCGCATCCAGCCGCCGCTCAACATCGATCGGGCGCTGTTCGAGCAGGGGCTGGACATCCTGGAGGAGGCGATCCGGAAGGTGAGCCGGTGAGCCGGGAGGCGGGCGCCCTGCGCCTCGCTCCGGCGCTTCCCGGCTCGTACTATCGCGACCCCGCGATCCTGGAGGCCGAGCTCGAGACGATCTTCCAGCGCTCCTGGCTCTATGCGTGCCGGGAGGATCGGCTGCCGGCGCCGGGCGACTTTCTGACTCTCGAGGTCGGGCGCGAGAACATCCTCATGGTTCGCGGGCGCGATGAGCATCTGCGCGCCTTCTACAATGTCTGCCGCCACCGCGGCACCCGTCTCTGCGGCGCTGCGGAGGGACGCCTCGGCGGGACGGTGCAGTGCCCGTACCATGCCTGGACCTACGGGCTCGACGGACGCCTGGTCGGGGCGCCGAATCTCCAAGAGACCGAGGGCTTCGCCAAGGACGACTTCGGCCTCTACCCGGTCGGTCTCGAGATCTGGCGCGGTTGCGTCTTCATCAATCTGGACGGCGGTCGGAGGCCGCTGGCGGAACAGCTCGGCGGCATCCCGGAGCGGACCGCGCGCTATCCGCTGGCCAGTTTGAAGGTCGCCCACCGCACGGTGCACGAGGTGGAGGCCAACTGGAAGATCCTGGTGGAGAACTATCACGAGTGCTACCACTGTCCCGGCGTGCACCCGGAGCTGTGCGACCTCGTGCCGCTCTACCGCCGGGGCGTCGTCGATGTGTCGGGCGGAGAGGTCAAGGCCACCTTCCGCGACGGCGCGACCAGCTTCACTCGCGGAGGCCTCACCAGACGGCCGCTCTTCCAGGGGCTCCGCGACGAAGAGAAGCGCCTCTACAACGGCGAGATGATCCTGCCCGCCGCCTGGATCAATTTCCTGCCGGATTTCATCCAGATCCGCAGTCTCTGGCCACTCGGCCCGACCCGCACCCGGCTGGTGGCGGAGTGGCTCTTCGAGCCCGAAACAATGGCGCGACCCGACTTCGACCCGAGCGATGCCCTGGAGTTCACGCAACTGATCGCCGACCAGGACTGGAAGGTCTGCGAGGCGCTGCAGCAGGGGATCACCTCGCGCGCCCACTCTCGCGGCGTCCTGGTCCCGGAAGAGGTCAGCCTTCTCGAGTTCGATCGCTGGGTCCTGGACCGCCTCGAGACACGCTCCAGCGCTTGATCCCGTAGAACAGGATCGGCAGCAGCAGGGCCGTCACGCCGAGAACGTAGTGACGATCGGCGGTGACCGCCAGGACCAGGAGCCAGGTGCAAAGCGGCACCAGAAAGTTCACCCAGGCACCGACGCGGCCCCCGGGGACCCGGAAGCCGGCAGGGCGCACCAGGATGGTCCGCCGGGCCCGCACCAGAGCGGCGAGCGCCAGAAGGTGATAGGCGCCCGTGACCCAGATGTCGGCGACCAGCAGGGTGTCGAACGGCAGTGCCGCCAGAAGCGAGTAGATCCCGGCGTAGAGCACGAGCACGCGGTACGGCGTGCCCCGGCGTGGATGAAGACGGGCGAGCCAGACCGGCAGCGAGCGGTCCGCCGCCAGGGCCCACGCCAGTCGCGAATACCAGAGAAGATAGGTCATGAAGATGACGCTCTGACTGGCGACGCTGCCGAGGAAGACCCAGCGCCCGAGCCCCTCCCCGCCGAGCGTCGTGCCGATCTGGATGAACTCGCCCGATCGCCAGTGCTCCCAGCCGCCCACCGCGGCCAGGCCGGCGATAAGCGGCGCCGCGTAGCTGAGCACCACGAGGGGAGTGATGATGGCCAGGGCTCGGGGAATGTTCCGCTGCGGGTCCTTCATCTCTTCCGCGGCCGTGCTCATCTCGGCGTAGCCGGAATAGAACCACATCGCCAGGGTCAACCCGCCGCCGAGTCCATCCCACAGACCGAGTCCCTGCGGCGTGAACGGCAGAAGCGGATTGAAGCGCGCCTGCGCGAAGCCCGCCGCCGCCAGCCAGACGAGCGGGGCGATGAGGAAGAGGTTGAGCGCCACGGCCACGCCGCCGGCGATTCGGATGCCCAGGTAGTTGAAGAAGGTCAGGATCGCTATGAAGCCGACCGCCGCGAGCCAACGGTGCAGGGCCGTCAGATCGGGGAACCAGTGCTGCAGCGAAGCGGCGAACAGGACCGGGTAGAGAGCGTTGTCGAGGAACGACGCGATGAGGGTGCAGGCGCCCGCCTGAAAACCCCAGAACTCTCCCAGGATTTCCCGGACCCAGCGGTAGTAGCCACCTTCCACCGGCCGCAGCGCGGCGAGCTCGGCGGTCGCCATGGCCATCGGCACGCCCCAGATGAAGGGCGTCACGAAGAGCAGCAGGATCAGGAGCCCGGGACCCGTCCCGGCGACGAAGTTCTCGACGCCATAAGGCCCGCCACAGGCCGAGGCGTAGAGCAGCCCGAGCACGGCGAGCAGGCCCGCCCGCGCCTGGAAGCGCGCCGCGGCCGGTGATCCCCCGGGCGCCGAGGTTCCGGTTTCCAGTTGGCGATCTCCTCGTGCGCGGTGTTTGACGATTCCGGCATCGTAGCTGCGCTCCGTCCGCCCGGTCAAGCAGCCAGGAGACGGTTTCATAAAGCGGAACATCAGTCGCGGGATATCGGAAAGTGTCTGGTTAAACCCTTGACCAGTATCAATTTCCCGCGCTCCCGGTCGGACGGTGGCCGGCCGGCGATGCCGGTCCGGGGCGGCTCGCGGCACCGATCGGCGCCCGCGAGACTGCGATCGCCATCTTCTCGTATCCCTGGTTGACAGCGGGGATCTTTCGCCGTAAATGAACGCTACAAGAACGCAGTTGGGCGAATTGTCGCATTGGAGCCCGTTTCCGGACTTAAGGCGAGACAGCGAGAGGTCGAGAAGACAGACACGGTCCCCCCGCCGAGGGGGTCATCTTCAATTCTTGGATCTTGAGGGAGGGTTTCATGAGTGCAATCCTGCGGCGCCGAACTTGGACCAGTCTGTTGTGCGCCATGGTTGTGGCTCTGGGCGCCTTGGCCGTTTTCGGCGTCGGGACCTGGGCCGGCAAGGGACAGGGCGCGAAGCCCGACAATCCGCGCGAGATGGTGGAGAACTGGGCCGCCAGCCGGATTCAGAAACCGACCGGGTTCCCCCGCCGGCCGGGCCTGTCGCCGATCGAGGCGATCCGTCCGGTCCTCGAAGTGCCGGCGGAGAGTCGCGGGCGCATGATTGAGACGAGCCTCGGGCTGGTCGATCCCGCTTCGATCGGGAACCTGCGCAAGCAGGTCGCGGCCGAGGTCGCAGGGGCGCCCGGAAGGGCCCTCTCGGGCGGCCGTCGAGGCGAGCTGGCGGAAGGCTTCAACGCCATCCAGATCAAAGAGGCCGCGCTGCGCGACCGCGGCGTCGATGCGATCCACGCCGCTCTGCGCGACATGGGCGTCCGGATCCATGAGGTGATGTCGGAGCGGGGGCTTCTGGTCGAAGTCCCGCATCGGGCCGTTGCCTCGCTGGAAAATGCCGACTTCCTCGAGTCGGGGCTCCGCCTGGCCCCCATGTTCCGCATCTCCCCCGACCTCGGCAAGGCGTCGCTCCTCGAGCGCCGGCGGGCCGAGAGCGATGACCTGCGCCTGATCGTCACCTATTTCGGCGGCACCGATCCGCAACAGGCCCGACGCGATCTCGAAACGATCGCCGGAAGCAAGGTCGAGACCTATTCCCTGGACGGCCTCTCCTTCAGGACGACGGCCCACTTCAGCAAGGTGGGGGCGATCGCCCGTCAGGAGCGGGTGCAGATGGTCGCGGAAGAGCACGAGTACCTGCTCGCCAACGTCGAGACGCCGACCACGGCCATGGTCGGCAATATCAAGGAGAACCTGCCGTTCCAGAAGCCATATCATGACGTCGGCATCGATGGCGGCGGTATCGACACGAATGGCGACGGGCAGAGAATCAATAATGGAACCGATACGGTGCCCCCGCAGATCGTGGCGGTGACCGACAACGGCATTTCCTACGATTCGATCCAGTTCTCGCAAACCGCGACGGAACCGACCAATTCTCTCCATCCAATCGGGGAGACCCACCGCAAGGTGCACAGCATCCAGGATGCCAGCGGTGGCAGCGACGGCAACGGGTGCGACGGGACCTTGTCGGGGAGCGGCACGCACGGCAACGTCGTCGCCGGAGTCATCGCGGGTGACGGCAGCTCCTTGGGCGCGCTGGTCTCGAAACACATCGAGAATGTCCGGCCGCGTGTCGACGGTCTGCAGATGGACGGACTGGCGCGCGGCGCGCGGATCATCATGCAGGATGCGGCGTCCTCCAACCTCTGCATCTTCAACGACCTGATCGAACGCGGCGGCAACGTTTCACCGGGCTCCCTGGCGACCCGGCTGGCTCTCGCCATCTGCCCCACCTTAGGCGGAACGGGCGCCTGCGCGGGAGTCAAAGGCGGCGGCGCGGAAGTCCACTTGCACGTGATGCCGTTCGGAGTCCCCAACTTCGACCAGAACCTCGTTAATCCAACCGACGGCACCTACTCTCAGGATGCGCGCGACATCGACACCTTCCTGGTCAACAACCGTGATTACATGGTGTTCGCGCCCGTGGGGAACGTGGGGACGAGGGTCCCCGAGAATTTCCAGCCGGGGGGGACGGAGACGACCAATTCCTACCCGGACCTGTTCAACGGCACCGCGCTGGACAACGACCCGAACTTCGCGCACCCGCTCCAGGTCTCGCCGCCGGCGACCGCGAAGAACCTGGTTTCGGTCGGGGCTCATTTCCAGGACGCTCAGACGCAGCAGGTTGGCAACGAGGAAGAAAACCCGGCCAACTTCTCCTCCAAGGGGCCGGCGACCGCGCTGTCGCTGCGCACCGCGCCGATCGTCCTCGGAGTCGGCGCCGACGTGACCGGGTTCTTCGGCGCGCCCAATACGTCCTCGGTGGCCGTCTGGAGGAGCCGGGACAACGACAACCTCGCGCCGGTCGACGCGGTGGTCGACGAGATGAACTTCGGAACCTCCTATGCCGCTGCGGAGGTCGCCGGCGTGGCCGCGCTGATCCGCGACTATCTGGCGCAGGGGCTCTACCCGACCGGCAGCAGGAACACCGACGATCGGGTCCCGACGGTTTCCGGGCCGCTGGTCAAGGCGGCGATCGCGGCGTCCGCGAACTTCCTCGAGGAGGCGGGGACCGATTACCCGTCGTCGTCCGACCGTCAGGTCGGCATCGCCCGCTCGATCAACCTCGGTGTGATCGGAACCACCGACATCGGCATCCTCGGCAACAGCGAGCAGGGATATGGCCGGCCGGTGCTGACCTCCGTCCTGCCGCTGGCCAACTGGCCGACGAGCAAGGGGATCGGGGGCCCCGACACGGTTGAGTACCCGTCGGCGGGGTTGCTGATCTTCGATGAGCTGGCCACCGGGGAGCCATCGATCAACAACGGGACCCACCTGGAGGTCCTCCACACCTTCACCGTCGATAGCGAGAGCACTCGGCTGGTGACCGTCGGAGCTGTGCAGGCGCGCGTCGTCGACCGCGGCCAGCTACGGATCGCCATGGCCTGGAGCGACCCGCCGAGCCCGGCCGCCAGCGGCGGCACGATCATCAACGACCTGGACCTGGAAGTTGAATCGCCCGGTCCGGACGGCGACCTGGCGACCACGGGCGACAACGTCGTCTATGACGGGAACAACTATCAGGCCGGCGGCGTCAAGCTCGGTCAGTGGAGCGCAGGGCGCCGCAGTTCGGATCCCGATATCGGGGATCGGCGCAACCCGATCGAGGCGATCCACCTGTCGGCCGATCCAAATGGCGACGGCAACCCGAACGACTCGCAGCTGTTCACCGGGACCTGGAGGGTGCGGGTGAAGCGCGGCAGCGGCGGCGCCTCCGGCGGCTTGATCAGCCTCCTGACCGGACCCGTCGAAGATGCAAACCACAACGGCCGGCTCGACCCCGGCGAGGATCTGGACACTGACGGCCTGCTCGACGCCGACGGCCAGCCGTACGGTCTGGTCGTGGCGGGGCCGGTCTTTGGCGGCAGCGGCACGCCCAGCCAACTGATCAACGGAACGACTCGTGTTCTGCCCGCGAGCATCGCGCGACTCGACAAGAGCCTCTACGGCTGCGCCGACAACGTCAAGGCCACGGTGTTCGACCCTGGCACGACGGCCGCCGCGGTCAGCGCCGCGGCGACGTTCGAAGTGATCAGCCGCGCCGGCGTGGTGGTCGACACCGAACGCGGCATCACCTTCTCCGCCGGCTCGGCCAGCAGCTACGTTTCGCCCGGCGTGCCGCTTCGCGAAGGGAAGCCGGCGGTCAGCTCCAACGGCATCCTGGAGACGAACGGCATCACGGCCGATGAGCCCTACACGGTCCGGGTCCGTTACACGGATACGCCGCGCGAGGTGATCGGGGCGGCGCGGGTCTTCTGCGCGCCGAACCTGCTGGCCTGGCACTTCGGCCTCACCAACCACGACGGCTCGCAGCAGGATGCGATCTTCGGTGGATGCGACAACGATCAGTACCTGGACGCGGGGGAGAACGTCACGTACTCGGTCGCCTTCGTCAACGGCAACCGGGATCAGGATTTCAATGATGTCCAGGCGACCCTGACGGTCGGCGGCCCGGGCGCGAGCGCCATCCGGATCATGAACTCGCCCCAGAACATGGGCCGGATCCCCGGAGGTCAGGTCAGCGCGGCGACCTTCGCGCTGCGGGTCGATGCCGCGGCGATCGCCGCCATCACCAACCTCACGAACCGCGTGGTCGACCTGACGTTGACGCTCGAGTCGTCGAACAGCAACATCCAGTTGCCGCGCCAGACCTTCACCTTCCGGCACGCGCTCAACTCCGACGACGAGACGTTCCATTACTCGACCGACTTCCCGGCGGGCGGCCGCGAGATTCGCGACTTCAACCGCAATCTCCAGATCGACAAGGCCGACAGGCTCGATCCGTTCATCGGCATCGTGCTGCCGGACGAGGATCTCACCTTCAATACGATGTTCATCCCCGGCGGCCCGGGTCTCCCGATCACCAACACCCTGGGTGAGGACCTCAACAACGACGGCATCCTCAATACGAACGAGATCGATTACATCCCCAACGGCGCCCTCGACCGCGGCATCCTGGCCGGCTCGACGCCGAGCGCGGCCGACAAGGCCCCGTTCAACTTCGACACAGGGAACGGAGGCTTCGCGACCTTCCGCCTCCCCTACAGCCGTCCCGGCACGGCGCCGTCGACTTCCTCCTGGGAGTGGGTGCGCGGGGGCGTCTGCGGCTTCCAGACGGCGATCCCGGATGGGAACCCAATCATCGGCTTCCAGAACCTGGGCGCCGGCATCTGGCACACCGGCGACGGGAACCCGGCCACGCCATTGGCCGCGGCCGCGGTCTGCGACAATCACCTCGTGGCTGGCGACCAGATCACCCCGGTCGGGACCGAGTTCGTCGAGGACTTCATCGTCTCCCCGATCATCGCCAAGGTGCACCAGACTCTCGACAGCCGGAATCTCCCATACAGTGCCGAGTTCCAACGCTTCGGCATGAACATGGAAATGCAGACGGTCGACAATGCCACCGGCGGAAATGTCAATCTTGACAACAATCTCGACGATGACGGCGGCAACTGCCTGCTCTGCCAGGAATTCTCCATCGCGTACGGCGGCGTCGATTACCAGCTCGCCAGCTTCCGCAACACCGGCAGCGGCACCTGGCCGAACAACAATCTCGGCCTGCGGCAGCGCACCTTCGGCCCGCTCTCCGATCCGGACCTGTCGGTGACGACTGGCGGCAAGTTCGCGAGCGGCGACGAGACGGGACTCACCGGCTTCACGCAGAACACCAATCCGGGCAGCAGCTCTCCCATCCCGACGGCGCCGCCGAACCTGCTGCCGTATCCACTCGACAACGCCCCGGTGGTGACGGCTTCGGACGGCACCCCATGGACCAACAACGTCCAGGGACCGGTTCGCAACCTGGATATGACGCTCGTGACCTACGCGGGCGGGTCCTCCTTCCTGATGGAAGGGGTGGCCGGCGAGACGGTCGGGATCACGCCCTACGACGTGAACCCCGGAGTCCGCTGGGAAATCGGCGTCGGCTTCTTCAACATCGAGACCGTCGGGGGGGCCTCGGACTACGGGTTCGGGATCGATGATGTCGTCTTCGAGTGGGACGAGCGGCACCCGGTCGACGAAGGCTCCTTCACCCCGGTCCACACTCCGGCCTGCCAGCGCTTCGGGCAGGTCGGGCAGCCGGCCGGCCAGCAGTGCGCCACGCTTTCGGTCGATCGAGTCGGTCTGTTCGAGTGCGACGAATCGCTCACCGTGACGGTGAACGATCCGAAGCGGTCGGGGGCCGGCTCCGTGTTGGTGTTGGCGGCTTCCGACAGCGATTCACGTCCCTTCAGCACCGGCGTGGTCACCGCGCGGCATCCGGTCAAGTCCTTCACGCTCACCGAAGTCTCGCCGGGTCTCTTCGTCGGCAACGTGACCGTGACCGAGGCGTCCAATGCCGCCGACCGGCTGTTCGTGCCGCCGGGTGACAGCAACATCGAGTTCTATTACCAGGACCCGCTCTGCGATGGCAACGGCAACGGCGTCGTCGGCCAGAACGATTTCAACAATCTCGACGGCGACGGCGTCGCCTTCGCATCGGATAACTGTCCCTTCGATTACAACCCGACGCAGCTGGACAGCGACTTCGATGGTCTCGGGGACCCCTGCGACAACTGCCCGAACAACGCCAACCTCAGCCAGATCGATTCGGACGGCGACCATGTCGGCGATGCCTGCGATCTCGACGACATCGATTTCGACGGTGTCGTCAACCAGCTTGACAATTGCCCGGATGTCTACAACCCGCTGCAGGCCGTGAGCACCGGGAGCTCCACCCGAGGCGCTGCCTGCGACAAGACCAACGCCGACCGCGACGGTGACGGCGTGGTCGACAGGAACGACAACTGCGTTCGAACGCCAAACGGGCTCAGCACGGACAGCCAGCGAGACAGCGATGGGGACAAGATCGGAGACGCCTGCGACGGCGACTGCGCCAACGCGCACCAGGTGGCGGCGCTGCCCAGCGGAATCGGCTCGTGCAGCCGCACGAGCGAGATCGAATGCTCAACCACCAACAACCCGTGCCCCAGCACCAGCGTGTGCCAGGAAGACCCGACCAAGGTCTGCTCTATCTCCACTCCACAGTGCACCTGCGGCGTCCTCGCCCAGGAGGTCTGTGTCACCACCGCGGTGGTGAACAGCGGCAATTGCTCTCTCAAGAACGACGATGTCGACCAGGACGGCGTGGTCGACGTCGCGGACGACTGCCCGACGGTCTACAACCCCGCCGTTGTCCCCGGAACCAATCGTCAGGCCGACAGCGACAACGACGGCGTCGGCGACGCCTGCGATTCGCCTTTCATGGTCGATGGCGACAACAACGGCGTGCCGGACGATGCCGTGTCGTTCGGCCTGCTGGTGAACTGCAGCCGGGTGCCGCTCCCGAACCTCGTCGTGCAGTCGGTGACGGTGAGCGACCTCAATGGTGACCACGATGTCTTCTGTGACACCGGCGAGGATTGCGAGATGACGATGGTTTTGGTCAACGCCGGTCCGGTCAACCTGACCTCGGTGACCCTGAATCTGGCCACTTCCGACCCGGACATCCAGTGCCTGACCAAGGGCTCGGTCCAGATCGGCGATCTGCCGGTCGGCGGGCGGGTCGATACCGCGAATATCGGCGGTCAGCGTCGTCCGTTCCGTTACACCGTTTCGCAGACCACTCAAACCACCGTGCCCGCCGATCCGGCGAAGGGGGAGTTCACCCTCAGCCAGACGTCGCGCGAAGCCCTCGGAACGCGCAGCAAGATCGGGATCACGACGCTGCTCGACCTCGACCTGCCGACCGGTGTCGTGATCACCAAGATCCCGGGACCGGACGGCGCGCCGAACACTGCGGACGACGGGCTCTTCTTCGAGAACTTCGACAACGATCGTGACGGCGTGGGTGGGGTCGCCATCAGCGACGGCCGGCTCGGGGTTCCGAACGATACCCTCGGCATCCTGGTCGGGACGGCACAGGGTGGTCTGAACGTCCTGTCGGGAATCGGCTGCGGTGGATACCAGGTGCCCCCGCAGGATCCGTCCTGCATCATCGACCCGGACAACGACATGGACTGGCACATCCACTGCCCCGCGACAGGCCCGAACGTCTGTCCGCCGCCGGGAGCGATCAAGACCAATAACTCCGGGGTCCTAGCGAGCAAGACGCCGACGGGAGGGGAACTCGCCCACTCGGGCACCAACTCGCTGCATTGGGGCAAGCACACGAATGGCACCACCCGGCTCGGGGACACCACTTCCTTCCGAGAGCTCGCCGCCTTCCAGGTCACCGTCAACCTGACGCCTCTGCCGGGGCTCGGCGACCTGGAGTTCAGCTTCTACCACATCGCCGACATGATGGACAGCAGCTGCGGCGGTCGTCCCAACTGCGCCGCCTATCCGGCCGGCCAGGCGCTGGACTATGGCGATGTGCAGATTCGCAGCGACCAGAATGGGGACCCGGCGATTGATGGGTGGGGTTTCTGGGACAAGCTGGTGCCGTTCGAGAACGTCTACGATCACATCCCGTACATCTGGAGCTCCTACGGGAATACCCTGAATTACTGCGACTTCACCCCGACCGACACCGGCAGCGCGCCTCCAGCCCCGCGCGGCATCCACGAAACGATGTGCTTCCCGCTTGGTGTCTGGTCGCACTGTGGAAGCCCTTGGGACCCCAACAACACCTGGGGCTGCCCCGGTCCGGGTGCGTCCGGATCGACGACGCCTGCCAGTGGAGCTGTCTGGGTCAAGACGCGCATGTCACTTGCCAACTACCTCGGCGGCCGGGTGCAGATCCGCTGGATCGCCCAGGGCTGGGAGTTCGACAACAGTATCGGCGCGCCGTTGCAGGATTACACGCAGTACCGCGGTTGGGAGACCAGCCAGCACGACGATGGCTGGTGGATCGACGACATCTCGATCACGGGCGCCATCACGGCCCAGGCGTCGCCGCGCGCCGATTCAAAGACGGCCCCCGCGAGCACCTGCCCGATCGGGGGGATCAACTGCGACTCGACTCAGGGAGACAAGGGCTTCGTCGTCAGCCTCGTCCTTACCGACGCGAACGGCAACGGCGTCATCGAGAAGAGCGAGCAGATCGTCCTGGATGCCTCGGTCACGACGAACCCCGGCGGGTGCATCGGCGGGACGACCGAGTACCGCTTCCTAAAGAACACCGTCGTCGTCCAGGACTTCTCGGCCAACCCGATCTATCGCGATTCGCCGAAGTCCGACGCCACCTACCAGGTGGTGGCGCGCTGCAGCACGTACTCGGTCTGCACCAGCGCTCTCGGTGTCAGCCGGGCGATCCAAGTCTATCCCGGTGACGGGGGCGATCTGGACCTGGCGGTCACCCACGATCGCGCCACCGGGATCACCACCCTCACTTGGAAAGCGCGGCCACATCCGGCCCCGATGTCCGGGTACGACGCGTTCCGCGGCACGGTTCCGCCGCCCGACGCGTCCCTCGGAACGCTGACGATGCTCGTCTGCGACGTCGGCGCTGCGACCCCGGTCGGGAGCGACGTCACCACGACGACCGTCGCCTCGCCGGCGCTGGGCCAGGCTCACTACTATCTGGTCGGTCACAGCAACAGCGTGGCGGGCAGCCGGACGGCCCTCGGGCGTGCCTCGAACGGCAACGTTCTGGTCGCCCCGATCAGTTGTCCGTAGTCGAGGTCAATAGAGGAAAACACGGGGGTCCGAAAGGGCCCCCGTTTTTTTGTGCCCAGCATGAATGTCGCGCGGGTCTACGCACTGATGAGGCACTTCGGGGAGAATGGGCGCGAAGGCCGCGGCTCAGCCCCGCCAGGGGTGCCGGAAGACTCCCTCGATCCTCGGGTCGTTGTCGGCGAACCCCGTTCGCTTGGTGAGGAGGCGGCGGAGTTCCTTGCGACTCTCGGGCGAGAGCTCGGGAGTCTCATGTTTGTCGAGCAGGGCCTTCATGCGCTCCCGCGCCAGCTGCACCTCATCCTTGCCCCGGCGCTTCCAGTCGCCGTAGGTGCCCCGGAAACTGATGTAGGGCCAATAGGCCTGGCCGGATTTGAGGAACTGGCGAGTGAACGGTTCGCCCAGGTGGTGGTTGGGCGAATGCCCGACCTTGAGGATCGAGTCCACCATGAGGGTTTCGGGCGAGACGTCGATGCCATTCCGGACGAAGCTGAGGATATTGCAGATCTCCTCGTCGATCACCATCTGCGGGAACGACAGGGTGTTGCCGTCCTCGAGGATGCCGATGCCGACCAGAAGATCGCAGCCGGAGAGCGCGGCGGTCATCCCGGTCGCCATGTTTTCATAGGCCGCCTGGATGCCGGGCACCTTGGCGTCCGAACAGATGCCGCCTCCCATGTAGGGGACGTCATAAAACTCGGTCATCTGGGCGAAGGGCAGGTTGAGGAGGATCCCCTCGGGCGAGGCGGTGCTGGCGAGGCCGGTCTTCATGTCGAGCGTCTCCGGGCCGGCCGGATAGATCATCGGCAGCCCCGGCTGCACGAGCTGGTAGAGCACCAGGCCGGAGAGGAACTCGACGTTGGTCTGCAGGAGTGTGCCCGCCACCGTGATCGGCGCCGTCGCCCCTTGCAGCGGCATCGGCCAGAAGACGATCGGCACCCACTCTTTGGCGAGCGCGATACAGGCCTCCGTCATGGCGTCATCGTGCTTGAGCGGCGAGACCGGACAGGTGACCATCGAGAAGATCGGACGATCGCGCTGCTTGCGCCGGTCGCCATAGACGGCGTCGATCATCGCCAGGATATAGGGCACATCCTCCGGATCCTGCACCCCGCCCACCATCTGGAAATGCTTGGCGGACCACATGAACGACGTGGCCACCTCGAACAGGGCGCGATAGTCGGTGGAGGCATCGGTCGGGAAGACGGTCGACCACATCACTTTGATCGGCGGCAAGGCGTCGGCGAGCAGGGTGCTGAGAGCGAGATCGTGCAGCGTCGAGCTGCGACGCTCGCCGGTCTTCTCGTCGATGGTGAACGAGGCCTGGCCGTCGGTCATGTGATGCATCTGCTTGCCGTCGATCACGGCGTCATTCTTGCCGTCGCGCGAGGCGAGGACGAACCTGCGCGGCGCGGTCTTGATGCACTTCTCGACCATCTCGGGTTTGATCCAGGCGACGCCGGTGCTGCGATCGACCTTCTGCCCGTGAGCCTCGAGGACGTCGAGGGCGGCCTTGTTCTCGTAGAGCACCCCGCCCCTCTCCAGGATTTCGAGGGAGGCGTCGTGAACGAGCCGCACGTCCTTCTCCGTCAGCATCGAGACCTTCGGCTGAACAAGCATGGCAGTTCTCCACTTGAATGTCGGTCGACCCTGCCAGGATCTAATCACGGCGCGCCTTTCCGGTCAATTGTTTTCCGCCATTAAGTATTGCGTTTGGTTGTCGTTACGACATGACGGGTAGGCGGGCCATGCTGTTACGGCGTGAAATCCCACGCTTCGGAACGAAGCTGCCGGCGGCGGAGCTTCCGCGCCCGCGCCCGCGGGGCGGTGCTTGATCTCGCGCCACGGCCGCCCGTAAGATGGCGGTCATCTACCGATCAGCGTTTCGGAGGGTGGACTCCATGATCGATCGCCTGTCGCCGCGCGAGCGCGCGGATCTCGATCTCGCTCTCGGTCGCGGCGAGGGATGGGCCAGGGTGATCCGCGAGCACTTCCTCTACGGGAGCCGCCTGAGGCTCGGCATCGACGAGGCCGTTTCGGACCACCGTATCGCGATGACGTGTGGTCTCGACCCCGCCCGGCTCCGCGAAGCGATCGCCGCGGCGGGCCGCTTCTGCGCCCAACGCGGGCTGCACCTACTCGGATATCCGGAGGCGGGGCCGGAGGGGCCCTGGCAACGCTTCATGGCGGTCGGCTGAGGACGCCGAGACTGGCTGATGCGCCACGACCCGGCAGGCTGCCGGGCGTTTCTCGATGAGGAGGCCTGACGGCGATGGGTAGAGCGCGCCGGATCGTGATCATCGGGGCGGGTCACAACGGCCTGGTCACCGCGAATCTGCTCGGTGATGCGGGTCATGCCGTCACCGTCCTCGAGGCCCGGGCGATGGTCGGCGGCGCCTGCGTCTCCGAAGAGCTCTTCCCGGGGTTCAAGGTCTCCTCGACCTCGTACGTGAGCACGCTCCTCCTTCCCGAGGCGGTGGAGCGCTTCGATCTGGCGCGCCACGGTTACCGGGTCGTCAAGCAGAGCCCCGCCTTTTTCGCTCCCTATCCCGACGGTCGCACCCTGACGCTGTATGGCGACGAGCGTGACGGGGCGGAGCTCGCGAAGTTCTCGCGCCGGGACGCCGCCGTCTATCCGCGCTTCCACGCCATGCTCGAGAGAGTCGGGGCGTTCGTGAAGCCGATGCTCTTCAAGCCGCCGCCGCGGATCGACGGCCGCGCGCCCCGGGACCTTCTCGGACTCCTCGAGATGGGGCTAAGGGCACGCCGGCTCACGCCTTATGACTTGCAAACGTTCGTGCAGCTCGCCACCCGGGGGATCAAGGATGTCCTCGATCAGTGGTTCGAGTCGGACGAGCTGAAAGCGTTCTTCTGCTCTCAGGCGGTGATCGGCGCCTACGGCGGAGTCCACGAGCCGGGGACCGCCTTCCTGCTCCTGCACGACGTTCTCGGCGGCGTCGACGGGTCGGCCGGCGTCTGGGGCGTCGTGGTCGGCGGGATGGGCATGATCACCAAGGCGCTCGCCGCCGCGGCGAGGGAGCGGGGGGTCAACGTCCGCGTCCAGGCCCCCGTGCAGCGGATCGAGCTTCACGGTTCGGGGCGCGTGGAGGGGGTGCGCCTGCAGAGCGGCGAGGTGGTGCGGGCCGACATCGTGGTCAGCAACGCCACGCCGCGGCGCACCTTTCTCGATCTCCTGCCGGAGGAGGCGCTGCCGGAGGAGTTCGTGCACCATATGCGCGGCTTCCAGGATCTCGGCGCGTCGCTCAAGGTCCATCTGGCCCTGAACGAGCTTCCCGACTTCACGGCCATGCCGGGAACCGCGCCCGGCCCGCAGCATCGGGGGCTGCTCAATTTCTGCCCCACCGTGGAGTTCATCGAGACCGCCTGGGACGAGGCCAAGCACGGCGGTTTGTCGACCCGCCCGACGATCGAAGCCTGCATCCATTCCGTGCTCGACCCCTCATGCGCCCCGGCGGGGAAGCAGATCATGACTTGCTTCGTGCAGTACGGCGCCCGTCATCTCAGGCAGGGGACCTGGCAGGGAATGAAGGAGACCGTCGCCGATCGCGTCGTGGCGGAGCTCGCCCGCTATGCTCCGAACCTCACCCGGGCGGTGTACGCGCGCCACGTCTACACGCCCGAGGATCTCGAGACGATCTTCGGTCTCACCGGGGGTAACATCTACCACGGCGCGATGACACCGGACCAGCTGTTCTCCTTCCGGCCGGTGCCCGGTTTCGCCGATTATCGCACGCCGATCCGCAACCTATATATGTGCGGCTCCGGCAGCCATCCCGGCGGCGGCGTGTGGGGGGCGCCCGGCTGGAACGCCGGGCAGAGGATCATCAGGGACATCGGCCGCGCCTAGGAGCCCACGTGCGCGGCCCATGCTATGACGCGGACGCGCTCCTAGCGGCGCATGTCGCGCAGGATCTCTCGCGCGGCGTTGCGGCCCGGAGCGCCCATGACGCCGCCGCCGGGGTGGGCCCCCGATCCGCAGAGATAGAGCCCCCGGACCGGCGTCCGGTAGTTGGCGAAGCGAGGGGCGGGGCGCAGGAAGAACAGCTGGTCGGGCGTCATCTCGCCGTGGAAGATGTTCCCCTCCGTGAGGCCGAAGATCTGCTCCATGTCCCAGGGGCTTAACACTTCGCGGGCGATGATCGCCTTCTTGATGTTCGGCGCGTAGTCGGACAGCGTGTCGATGATGTCGTCGCCGACCTTGTCGCGGATCTCCGGCCAGGTGCCTTCCTTCAGCTTGTACGGTCCGTACTGGACGAACAGCGACATCACGTGGTGTCCCTTGGGGCAGAGAGTGTCGTCCATGGTCGACGCGATGTTGCCGTCGATCATCGGGCGTTTCGACGGCCGCCCGTACTTGAGATCGTCGTAGGCGCGCTCGAGGTACTCGATGCTCGGGGCGAGCTCGAACATCGCCTGCTGGTGGGGCGCCTTCGGATCCTGACCCGGGATCGCCGTCCAGTTCGGCAGCTCCGACAGAGCGCAGTTGACCTTGATCGAGGAGCCCTGGATCTTGAAGTTCCTGATCGTCTGGACGAAGTCATCATCGAGGACGCCCTTGTCGATCAGCTTCAGGAAAGTTCGGCGCGGGTCGAGGTTGCTCGCCACCAGGCGGGCCCGGAATTCGTCGCCGTTGCGGAGGGCGACGCCGCGGCAGACGCCGCCTTCGATGATGAACCTGGCCACCTCGGAGTCGGTCTTCACCTCGACGCCGAGATTCTTCACCGACTTCAGGAGGGCGTCGGCGAGACCGCCCATGCCGCCGCGCACGTAGCCCCAGGCCCCCGGCTGCCCCTCGATGGTGCCGCCGATCGAATGGTGCAGCATGACGGCGGCCGATCCGGGAGTCATCGGTCCGACGCAGGTGCCGATCAGGCCGTTCAGCGCGATGGCGGCCATCACCTCGTCCGACTCGAAGCGCTTCGACAGGTACTCGTGGCAGGACGCCGTCATCAGCTCCATGAAATGCTTCAGACGTTTCTCTCCGAGCTTCAGCATCTTGCGTCCGAGCCGGCCGAACTGGAAAAGCTCTTTGAGACCGCGTGGCGGGAACATCGGCGGCGTGGTGCGCAGGATCTCGTCGACGAACGGCTGCAGCTCCGCCAGCTCCGCCTGGAACCGGGGGTACGCCTCGGCGTCGCGCTTGGAAAACTTGCCGATCTCCCGCATGGTCACCGCTTCGTCGGCCGACCAGAGCATGTAGCGTCCGTCCGGCTGCGGGTAGAAGGAGTGCGGCTCCGGCACCAGCACCTCGAAGCCGTAGTCCTTCAGGCGGAAGTCACGGATGATTTCGGGAAGCAGGAGGCTGGCGACATACGAGGTGCGCGTGACGCGGTAGCCGGGGATCAACTCCTCGGTGACGCAGGCACCGCCGACGATCGGCCGGCGTTCGAGCACCAGCACCTTGAGGCGTTCCCTGGCCAGGGTGCCGGCGGCGACCAGGCCGTTGTGGCCTCCTCCCACGATGATGGCGTCGTAGCGGCTCGTCGGGGTCATCGGCGCACCTCCTTGTCATGCGGACCTCAATGCTGAGGCGCCAATCTAGCACAGGATGCGCGCCGCGGAATCAAGGCGCGGCGGGCCCATGCTGTTACGGCCTCAGGATCCGCCAGTTCGCCGCAAATCCAAAGCTGTTACGGCATTGACGCGGGCAGGCGGCGGCGAAGGCCCTTGCCTCGGACGCCCCCGCGCAAGGATAATTCCCGATGCGACGGAAGCATTAGCGCGAGCGGGGCCGTGTGGTCTCCGCCGTGGGCGTCGCGGGAGGTCCGCCATGGTTCCCAAAGTTACCATCCTGAGCGACGAGGAGGTCGGTCTCCTGCACGCGCGCGCGCTGGACGTTCTCGAGCACGTCGGGATCAAGTACGAGAGCCGGCGCTGTCTCGAGCTCCTTCAGGCCGAAGGTCAAAAAGTTGATTTCGACTCGGGAATCGCCTGGCTCAAGCCCGACCTGGTCGAGCGCTGCATCAAGTCGACGCCGCGGGTCATCACCCTGGCGGGGCGCGATCCCAGGCACGACATGGTGCTCGACGGGACGCGTCTGCGCGTCACCACCAACGGGCAGGGGACCTTCACCCAGGACCATCGCACCGGCGAGCGCCGGCAGGGGACCGTTAAGGACCTGCGCGACTCGACCAAGGTGGGGCACCACCTCGACGTCGTCGATTACATCTGGCCGATGGTCGTGCCCTTCGACGTGCCGGGCGACAGCCGCGTGCTGCACGAGATGTACCATACCTTCGCGATGACCACGAAGCACGTCCAGCACGAGATCCAGCTGCCGGAGCACGTCCCCTTCGCGCTCGAGATGCTCGAAGTGCTCGCGGGCAGCAAGGAGGAGCTGCGGCGCCGGCCGCTCTACTCCGTGGTCTCCTGCACCGTCTCGCCGCTGCAGCACGAGCCGAAGATGGCCGAGCTGTGCATCGACCTGGCGCGGGCCGGGGTGCCGATCGTCATCTGGCCGATGCCGCTCACCGGCGCTACCGCGCCCGTGACGGTGCCCGGAACCTGCCTCATGAGCCTGGTGGAGTTCCTCTCCGGCGTCGTCCTCTTCCAGGTCGCGGCGCCGGGCTGCGCGCTCATCTATCCTCTCGGGCCCGAAGTGCTCGACATGAAGTCGGGGATGGCGGTCTGCGCCGGCCCGGAGATCCCGCTGTTCAATTTGGTTCTCGGGCAGATGGCCAAGTACTATGATGTGCCCGCGCTCGGCGTCGGGCTCAACTCCGACGCCAAGGTGCCGGGCATCCAAGCGGCCTACGAGTCGATGCAGACCGGTCTGGCGGCGGCCCTCTCCGGCGCCGACCTCCTGGTGGGCATCGGGGTGCTCGACGACAACAACACGATGTCCCTGACCCAGATGGTGATCGAGTCGGAGATCGCCCGGATGGTGAAGCGGATCCGTGAGGGCGTGGTGGTCAGCGAGGAGAGTCTGATGACCCACCTGATCTTCAAGGCAGGGCCCGGGCAGCACTTCCTCGGATTCAAGGAGACGCTCGCCGGCCTGAAGACGGGCGAGGTCTTCTTCCCGCGCTTCAGTTATCGCAGCACCTACGACAAGTATTTCGAGGAAGGCCACGACGAGCTGGCCCGGGCGCGCGCCGAAGTGGAGCGCCTCCTGGCCCTGGCCGATCCCGAACCGCTGCCTCCCGAGGTCGATCGCGAGCTGCAGCGGATCCTGAAGGCCGCCGACAAGGCCTGTGCCGAATCGGCCGCCTGAGACCGCCCGGCGGGGCCTCCGCCTCCTGCCGCTGATCGCGGTCGTCTACTGCGTCTCCGCCAGCGGGCCGTTCGGCATCGAAGAGCTCATTCCCGCCTCGGGTCCCGGCCTGTCGATCGTCCTGATCCTGCTTCTGCCGATTTTCTACGGGCTGCCTCTCGGTCTCGCCGCCGGCGAAATGGGCAGCCGCTTCCCGGTGGAGGGCGGCTACTACCGCTGGATTCGGCACGTCTTCGGAGACTTCTGGGGCTTCCAGGCCGGCTGGTGGTCGTGGCTGGGGGGGCTCTTCGACGGCGCCGCCTACGCGCTTCTGGTCGGGCAATACAGCGAGCCGTTCCTGGCCTTCGTCGTCCCGCCCCACCTGGTGCCCCTGGCGCGCCACCTCGTCTCCCTCCTGGTGATCGTCGTCTGCACCTGGGCGAACCTGTATGGCATCCAGCTGGTCGGCTGGTCCTCCCTCGTCTTCGCCATCTTCATCGTCAGCCCCTTCGCCCTGTTCTGCGGCCTGGGGATCCTGCACTGGAATCACAATCCGCTCCTGCCCCTGAAGCCGCCCGACAAAGGATGGCTGGAGGCCCTCGGAGTCGGCGCTCTGGTCGGCATGTGGAGCTACTCCGGCTACGAGTCCCTGTCGACCGCCGCGGAGGAGCTCGAGGACCCGCGCCGCAATTATCTCAAGGCCATCCTGATCGCCATCGGCGTGACCGTCCCGACCTATCTGCTGCCGGTTTTGATCGGCCTCGCCAACACCTCCGACTGGAGCGTCTTCGAGGCCGGGTCGTTCTCCGCGATCGGCCTGGCGATCGGCGGTCCGGGGCTGCAGATCTGGCTCGCCGCGGCCGGGATGATCAGCATGCTCGCCCTGTTCAATGCCTACACTCTGACCTACTCGCGCATCCCGTTCACCATGGCGCAGGATGGCTTTCTGCCCCGGCCGCTGGCGCGGACCCACCGGCGCCTCGGCACCCCGTGGGTGTCGCTGCTCGCAGGCGCCGGCATCTACGCGGCGCTGATGCGCTTCAGCGTCACCGATCTGCTGGTTTTCGAGATGTGGATGTTCTCCTCTCTTTACCTCTTGATCTTCCTCGCTCTCTGGAGGGTCCGTTGCCGGCCGGAGCTGGACCACGGAGGCCGGGCAGGTGATTATCGCTTCATCATTCCCGCGGGTCGGCGGGGCATCTGGTGGGTTATCCTGCCTCCCATGGTGCTCATCATCGTGGCGATGTTCACCAGCGGACGGGACTACATCGTGTACGGTGGCTCCGTGCTGCTCAGCGGCGTCGCCCTTTATCCGGTCGCCGCCTTTTTCCGCCGCCGCCGGACAGGCTCCTAGATGACCCGCCGGCTCCTGCCTCGCGATCGCCTCGTCGCCCTTCCTCCCGGACCCCTCGGGCTCAGCACGAGCGAGGTGCTGGCCCGCCGCCAGCTTTACGGGCGCAACGAGATCCTCAAGGCCGCCGGCAGCCACTGGAAGGAGCTGGCGGGCGACACGGCCAGGGATCCGATGATCTGGTTCCTGGTCGCGACCGGTGCCCTCTATGCGTTGCTCGGGCAGCGGCTCGAAGCGGTCACCCTCCTGATCGCCATCGCGCCCCTGGTCGGCATGGACCTGTTCCTGCATCAACGGACCCGGGCATCGACCGAGGGGCTCAGCGGCAGGCTGGCGGTGCAGGCCACGGTTGAGCGGGATGGCCGGACGGCCGCCATACCGGCGGTCGAGGTCGTTCCCGGGGATCTGGCGATCGTGACGGCCGGGGAGTGGTTCCCGGCGGACGGACTGATCGTATCGGGCGAAGGGCTTCAGGTCGATGAGTCGACCCTGACGGGGGAGGCCTATCCGGTCAGGAAGAGCCCGCTCCAGGGTTCGGCGGCGGAGGCGGCCGATCTGCCGATCGACGCGCAGCACCTCGGGGCGGCCGGGACGCGGCTCCTGACCGGGCGGGCGGTCCTGCGCGTGGTTCTGACCGGACCCGAGACGCTGTACGGGGAGATCGCCCGCTCGGCAACCCTCGGCGCCCACGCGCGCACGCCGCTTCAGGTCGCCATCGGTCGCCTGGTCACCATCCTGCTGCTGCTCGCGGGACTGTTCTGCGGCGTCCTGGCGTTGGTCCGCGTGCGGCAGGGTTATGGATGGGGGGATGCGCTGTTGAGCGCCATCACTCTGGCCGTGGCCGCCCTCCCCGAGGAGTTTCCCGTGGTGTTCACCTTCTTTCTCGGGGTCGGGGTCTATCGTCTGGCCCACCAACAGGCGCTCGTCCGGCGCGCCGTTTCGGTGGAAAACATCGGCCGGGTGACCTGCATCTGCACCGACAAGACCGGGACGATCACCGAGGGAACCCTGCGTCTCTGCCGTCTGCAGCCAGCCACCGGCGTCCCGGACGATCGCCTCCTGCAACTCGCGGCGCTCGCCTCCCGGCGCGAGCACGGCGATCTGCTTGACGCCGCCATTCTGTCCTCGGCGCGAAGCAGGGGCATCGGTCCCGGAGCGGTCGCGACGATCGGGCTCTTTCCATTCACCGAAGCCCGGCGTCGCGAGACGGCCATCGTGCGTCTCCCGGATGGAACGAGAATGGCGGTGACCAAGGGCTCGCTCGAGGCGATCCTGGCCTTGTGCAGGGAGACGCAGACCGACCAGGAGTCCTGGACCCGCCGCCTCGAGGCGAGCGCGGCGGAGTGTCGCAAGGTGATCGCCTGCGCCTGGAAGCCAATGCCCGGGCCTGCCGAGACGGAAGGCGGGCCGGAGGCCGATCTCGCCGAGCCCGACGGAGAGTTCCGGTTCGCCGGCTTGCTGGAGTTCGAGGATCCGGTCCGCGCCGGGGTGCGCGAAGCGATCGACCAGTGCCGCGTGGGGGGGATTCACCCGATCATGGTCACCGGGGATCACCCGGCGACGGCGCTGGCCGTCGCCCGTTCGGTCGGCCTCGGCGGGCCGGCTCCCCGTGTGGTCACGGGCGAGGAGATCGAGCCGCTGCTCGCCGCCGGTGCCGGTGTCGATTTCCGCTCGGTCGATGTCGTGGCGCGCGCCGCGCCCGCGCAGAAGCTCCTCCTGGTCCGCGCCCTGCAGCGAGCCGGTGAAATCGTCGCGGTGACCGGAGACGGGGTCAACGATGTGCCGGCGTTGCAGGCGGCCGACGTCGGGATCGCGATGGGAGAGCGCGGGACGCGCAGCGCCCGGGAGGTCGCGTCGATCGTCCTTCTCGATGACAACTTTCGCACCATCGTTGGGGCGATCGGCGAAGGGCGCCAGTTGTTTCTGAATCTCCAGCTCAGCTTCATGTACCTTCTCATGATCCATATCCCCCTGGTTCTGACGGCGGCGCTGGTCCCGGTGGCCGGCTATCCGCTCCTGTACCTCCCGATTCACCTTGTCTGGCTGGAGTTGATCATCCACCCGACCGCGCTCCTCGTCTTCCAGGCGCTTCCCGACGCACAGGGGCTCGTCCCCCGGCGAACTGGCCGGGCGCACTTCTTCAGCACCCGGGAGTGGGTGGTGCTGGGCCTCGTCGGGGGGGTCACGACCGCGTTCGTGCTGGCCGGATACGCCCGCAGTCTCCACGGAGGGGGAGGTGTCGAGCATGCGCGAGCCATGGCGCTGGCCGTTCTGGCCCTCTGGAGCGCGTTTCTGACCGCTCTGCTCAGCCGTCTGCGCACCGGGGTGGCGCGGACCATCACCGCCATGACGATCCTCGGGACCGTCGCGCTGATTCAGATCCCCGCGCTGGCGAGAGCCCTGCGCGTCCAACCGCTGCATCGGGACGACTGGCTGCTCGCATCGCTTGGCGCGCTGGCCGCGACCCTCCTCGTCCGGACGTTCGGTCTCGGGGCGCGACGCCGTTCTTGATCGAGCCACCCGCAACATCCTTCTATTACTCGGACCGGCTCCTAGTGTCCTGAGTCGGAAGTCTGTTGCCCAGTCCGGCGCAAGTTTTCACCGGTTGGAAACGGCGCGATTTCGGTTGACGCAAACTTTGCGTGCGCGATGTCGCCCAGGAGCGAAACGATCGGCTAACCGGGCGGCCGCGGGGCCGGGCGCGGCGCTTGGGGCAACCGGGGCTGGCATGGAGGCTGCACAAGCTCTGAGCGGAGGTACCTTCGATGAGGATCTTGATTGCCTATGATGGATCCCCCTCCGCCGACGCAGCGATCGCCGAGGTTCTCAAGAGGCCCTGGCCGGAGAAGAGCGAAGTCCGGATCGTGACTGTGGTCGAACCGCAGCTCACCATCTCGCCGATGCTGGGGGTCGAGGTCTATGGACCGTTGTTCGAGAGGATGAGGGCTTCGGTTCGTGAAGAGGCCTACGCTCGCATCAAAGCCGCTATGAAGCAGCTCGAGAGCCGGCCGGACCTTCACGTGACCTACGAGCTGCGGGAAGGAGAGATCAAGCATTCGCTGCTGGAGGCAATCCGTATCTTCAAGGCTGACATGGTGATCGCCGGCTCGCACGGCGTCAGCGGGCTGACCCGGCTCTTCCTGGGCAGCGTCTGCCATGCCCTGGTGACCCACGCTCCCTGCCACGTGCTGGTCATCAAGACGCAGGGGCCGGCCTGAAGGTCCGGACAGGGCTCTGGCCACAGGCCTCCCGGTGAGAAGGCTTGCCGGGGCCGCGCTTGACCGGGGAGGGGTCCGTCCTTGATCATAGGGACCATGGCGCCACCGATATCCGGAGCCGGTTCCGGCGAGAAGCTCGGCTGTGTCGGGGCGCTCGTTGTGCTCCAGGAGCTGGTTCGCCTCACCGCCCCCCCCGCGAGCGAGCAGGAAATCTGCGAGCAGGGACTCGCCCTCATCGGCCGCGGCCTGCGGGTGCGGGGCGGGGTTCTCTTCTTGGACAGCGAGGCGCGAACCAGTCCCGCCAGCGTCTTCGGCAAGGTCGATGTTGCCTCGCTGCGAGGCCTGGCGGAGCGAGCCGCCAGGAGCGCCGAGATCGTCGAAGGGTCCGGCGCCCCGGGCGATGGACCGACCGAGCGCGTCGCGCTGGGTCTGCCGGGCGCCGAACGGCCCCTGGGGGCGCTGGTTCTCGAAGGTCCCGGGACATGGGATGACGAGACGCGGGCTCTGTTGAAGAGCGCCGCGAGCATACTCGGCGCCGCCTTGCAGTCGGCACTGATGCTCAAGGAGAGCCGCCTCCAGGGTGAGCTGCTGGCGCAGCGAAACGTCGAGCTCGAGACTCTGCGCGAGCTGGCCGCGGGGATTCACGAGCAGGCCGGCGAGGAGGAGATCCTCCAGGCCGCCCTCGATCTGGTTCTCGACAAGCTCAACCTGACCGCGGGATGGATCTTCTGGGGCGAGGCCAGCCGCAGGAAGCTGGAGCTGGCCGCGAGCCGGGGCGTGGACGAGGAGTTCGTCCGCCGATCACGCGCCGAGGGGATCGGAGATTGCCTGTGCAAGGACGTCTTCGAAACCGGGCGGCTCAGGATGGCGCGCAATACCGTCGATTGCCCCCGCCTTCCCGATCTCGTGTGCGAGGGGAAGCCGATGACGCACGCCTGCATCCCCCTCAAGTTCGAGCGGGGCACACAGGGCGTGATGAACATCGCCAATCGTTCGGGACAGCTGTTCACCGGGCAGGAGCTGCAGTTTCTGGAGACCGTGGGCCATCACGTCTGCCTGGCGGTCGACAAGGCGCGCATCGCCGGCGCGGAGGCCCGGCGCAACTCCGAAGCGCGCGCGCTGGCCGATGAGAACGCGCGGCTCTACCGCGAGGCCCAGGACGGCCTGCTGCGCCTGCAGCAGGCTCAGGACGGGATGATGCAGGCCGAGCGGCTGGCGACCGTCGGGACGCTGGCTGCAAGCCTCGCGCACGAGATTCGCAACCCGCTGAACTCGATCAGCCTGCAGCTGGTGCTGCTGTCGCGCCGTCTCAAGAAGCTGGGCGATCCGGTGCAGGGGGAGGTGTCATCCCTGATCGAGTCGGCGCGGAGCGAAATCGGGCGACTCGACGCCCTGGTCGAGGAATTCCTGTCGCTCTCCTCGGTCGACCGCCTGACGCTGGCCGGGGCGAGGCCCGATGAGGTGGTGCGCGAGGTGATGTCACTGATGATCCCGGTCGCCCGGCAGCAGGGGATCCTGGTCGTCGAAGATCTCGGCGTGACGCTGCCGATGATTCGGGTCGATCGTGAAAAGATGAAGCAGGTGCTGATCAACCTGGTGCGCAACGCCATCGAGGCGATGCCGCGGGGTGGAACCTTGACGGTCTCCGCCCGGGTGGCGGATGGAAGCGCCGTGATCGCCGTGGCCGACACCGGCGTCGGCATCGAACCGGGCCTCGACATTTTCGGCTTCTTCACCACGACCAAGAAGGGAGGGACCGGGCTCGGGCTGCCGATCGCCCGGCGCATCGTCGAAGGGCACGGAGGCACGCTCAGCTACGAGAGCAGAACGGGGCGGGGAACGACGTTCACGATCACCCTGAATACCGGGGCCGGTGCGAGCGGGGAGTTCATGGCGGAGCCGGAAGCATGAGCGAGCGGCCCAGTCGAGTCCTGATCGTCGACGATGAGGAGGCCGCGCGGCGGAGCCTGGGGCAGATCCTCACCGAGGATGGCTACGAGGTCACGATGGCCGCCGATGGGGAGGAAGCGCTGCGTCTGGTGGCCCAGGAATCGCCCGAGGTGCTGCTGACCGATCTGAAAATGCCCCGCATGGACGGCCAGGAGCTGCTGGCGCGGGTGCGGCAGGGATACCCGGACGTGGCGGTCGTCATCATGACGGCGCACGGGACCATCCGCAGCGCCGTCAAGGCGCTGCGGGAAGGGGCCGAGGATTACCTGACCAAGCCGATCGAGGTGGAGGAGCTCGAGCACCTGCTCGAGGGGATCCTGAAGCGCAAGCGGCTGGTTGCCGAGACGCAGCTGCTGCGAGAGAGATTGGATGACAAGTACCGATTCGAAAACATCATCGGCCGAAGCCCGGAGATGCTCGAGATCTTCCGCCTTATCGAGCAGGTGGCTCCGAGCCAGGCCTCGATCCTCATCACCGGGGAGAGCGGCACGGGCAAGGAGCTGATCGCCCAGGCGATTCACCAGCGAAGCCCGCGCCGGCAGGCCCCGTTCGTCAAAGTCTCGTGCGCGGCGCTGCCGGAGACCCTGCTGGAGAGCGAGCTGTTCGGCCACGAACGGGGCTCGTTCACGGGCGCCCTGGCGAGGCGGAACGGCCGCTTCGAGATCGCCGCCGGCGGAACCATCTTCCTGGACGCGATCGGCGACAGCCCGGCCGGCATGCAGGTCAAGCTGCTGCGCTTCCTTCAGGAGCACCAGTTCGAGCGGGTCGGCGGCAATCAGACCCTGACCGTGGACGTGCGGGTCCTGGCCGCCACGCACCGGGACCTGCCGGCGCTGGCGCGCGAGGGGAAGTTCCGTGAAGATCTTTACTACCGGCTCAACGTCATCGAGATCCCGCTGCCACCACTGCGCGCGCGCAGCCAGGACATCCCGCTGCTCGTCGACTACTTCGTCCGCAAGTGCGCCTCCGCCAACGGCAAAGAGGTGTCGGGTGTCGAGGACGAGACGCTCGCCGCCTTGATGGCCTACGCGTGGCCCGGGAACGTGCGCGAGCTCGAGCACGCTATCGAGCGCGCCGTCGTCCTGGCGCGTGGCCCGAGCCTCGATCTGAGCCTCTTCCCGGTGCTGCCGCGCGTCGAGCCCGCGCCGCGAACCGTCGCCGGGCCCGCGGTGCCCGGAGCCTCGCTCGAAGAGATCGAGCGCGACGCGATCCTGAGGACCCTGGAGGCGGTGGGCGGATCGACGTCGCGCGCGGCGGCGATTCTGAAGGTCAGTCCGCGCACCATTCAATACAAGATCAAGCAGTATCGCACCCAGGGGGCCGCGACGGCCGGTCGCCGGACCGCCTCTTAGGGTCCCATGCCCGTCTTGACGTGGCGAATGAATCGGTCTAGCGTGGAGTGCTACGGCACAATTTGCAGTTCGGAGACCCGGCGCGCCGACCTTCATCAGGGATGGAGGACGCGATCGGAGCCTTCGCCTTTCGTGCCGGCGGGAGGCGCATCATGAACCAGCCCAGCCCGGGCCTTCCAGCAGACTCCCCCATCCCAAACGGGGTGCCTCGGGGAATCGGACCCGGCGACCTGCCGCGGCGAGAGAAAGAAGGCGTCCTGTCGGCGCCGATTCTTCGTCACCGGCGGCTGCATTATTTTCTCGATCTGCTCTCGGCGGGGTA
Organism: Acidobacteriota bacterium; assembly: GCA_041486695.1. Taxonomy (GTDB): domain Bacteria; phylum Acidobacteriota; class Polarisedimenticolia; order Gp22-AA2; family Gp22-AA2; genus JBGPLZ01. The sequence continues at coordinate 29,980 of JBGPLZ010000008.1, forward strand.
TCGGCAGGCGCTCCAGCCCGATGCGTCGTTCCGTTCGCTGCGCGGCGAGCGCATCGCTCTCGGGATCGACATTCCGGAGCTCGACACCGTGCCTCTCTGGGCGGCCAGGCGCGCGGACGGCAGCATCTCGATTCCGTTCATCGAGTTCATCCTCGGTCAGATCTCCCAAAACCTCGACGAGATCTGCGGCGCGCCGGGCCTCGGATCGTCGCCGTCCTTACGATCGCTCTCGGAGTTGCGCTTCGCCATCGGCAGCATTCTGAAGGAGGCCGCCCCGGAGGGCGAGGCCGACTCGTCGCTGCCCCGCCTCAAGGACGTCTATCTGCCGGCGAGCGTGTTCGACCGGCTGTGCGGCGCCGGCGGGTTCACGGAGCAGATTTTTCAGCAATGCACGATGATCCTGACAGAGATGGCGGGAACGCCGGGACACTGAGGACGATGTGAGGAAGGAAGGATGACTGATGACGGCAAAAGAGAATGAGAGGGGAGTGCGCACGGCGCTGGCCAGGCCCTGGATGGACTCCGAGGCGCTCCGCCGGCGGATTGCCAAAAAGGCCCACGCGCTCTTCGAGAGTCGGGGGTTCAGGCACGGCCGCGATCGGGAGGATTGGCTGGAGGCGGAGCGATTGATCCATCTGGAGCTCGAGGCGGAGGTCGAGGTCCTTCCGGCCGTCGACGTGACGCGTCGCGCCGGGGCGACCCCCGTCACCTCGAAGGGGGCCCCGCCGATCCGGCGCCCGGGAGAGAAGCCGGGCCGCGGTGTCACGGCGAAGCGGTAGCTTCAGGCTCCTGGCGGGAACTCCGACGTCCGCGACCCGAGCGCGCCCAGATAGCACTCGGTCACGTAGTTGATCACCATCCGATCGGAATTGTAGCGCCAGGCCAGGGTCTTGAGGGCGCGGCGGATGCGGGCGACCCAGCGAAGCGGCACGCCCGCGGGATCGCGCTCGAAGAAATCGGGCAGGATCTGCCGCTCCAGCACATCGAACAGATCGGTGCCATCCCGCCGGTCGTGCAGCATCACGTCGGTGTGAGTCAGCCCCTCCCCGAATGAATACCCGTTCTGGCCATCATGGGCCTCGGCCCACCAGCCGTCCAGCACCGACAGGTTGAGCGTGGCGTTGAAGATCGCCTTCTGTCCGCTGGTCCCGCATGCCTCGAGTGGCCGTCGCGGTGAGTTGAGCCACAGGTCGCACCCCTGGACCAGGCGCCGGGCCACGTTCATGTCGTGGTTCTCCAGGACGACGATCCGCCCCCGGAACCGGGGATCCTCGGCGTGCGCGCAGATCGAACGGAGGATCGCCTTGCCTGCGTCGTCTCGCGGGTGCGCCTTGCCCGCGAACAGAATCTGCACCGGCCGCCGCGGGTCGGAGAGCAGCCGGGCCAGCCGATCCGGCTCGCCGAACAGCAGGGCCGCCCGCTTGTATTCGGCGAATCGTCGCGCCACGCCGATGGTCAGCGCACCGGCCTGGAGGCCGATCGGATCGCCGGCGAGCCCGAGACGGCGCGAACGTTCCTCGATGCGCCGGGCGACGAAGGCCAGCATCTTCTGTTTCAGCATCGACTTGATGCTCCAGATTTCTTGGGGATCGACCGCGTCGATCTGCTCCCAGAGATCGGGATGGGTCAACCGCGTCAGCCAGTCCTCGCCGAGGTGGCGCTCGAAGAACCGCGCCATTTCCCTGGCGATCCAGGTGGGGACGTGCACGCCGTTGGTGATGTGGCCGATCGGCGCCGGGGCGGGCCGGCGATCCGGCGCGAGGTCGCGCCACATCGCCCGGCTGGTCTGGCCGTGCAGGGAGCTGACCGCGTTGCCGAGGCGCGCCATCTTGAGCGCGAGCACGGTCATGCAGAAGGTTTCGGTCGGATCGTCGGGACGGACCCGGCCGAGCGCCAGGAGCGCCTCCCGGGAAAGCCCGAGCCTCTCGCGCAGGGGCGCCAGGCACTCATCGATCAGCTCGGGAGGGAAGCGGTCATGCCCCGCGGCGACCGGGGTGTGGGTCGTGAACACCGTCCGGGCCCTCACGCGCTCCGCCGCGACCTCGAAAGGCAGCCCCTCCTCCTCCATGGTTTGCGCGATCGCCTCCAACACCGCGAAGGCGGAGTGACCCTCGTTGAGGTGCAGGACGCCGGGGCGGATGCCGAGCGCTAGGAGGGCGCGGTAACCGCCCACTCCGAGGATCAGCTCCTGCAGGAGGCGCGTCCGCAGATCGCCGCCGTAGAGGCGTGAGGAGTAGACGTCGCGGTGCGATGCGGCCGGATCACGGGAGCCGTCGAGGAGCAGGAGACGGGCGCGGCCGACATGCGCCTGCCAGAGATCGATCGGAAAGGGACCCGAGGCGGTCTGCAGCTGAATCCAGTTGCGATCGCCCCGATCGTCCTGGATCTGCCGCAGCGGGACCCGGCCCAGGTCGAGATCGACATACTGCTCTTCCTGGTTCCCGCCGCCGTCGAGATGCTGGGTGAAGTAGCCCTGCCGATAGAGGATCGTGACTCCCCAGATCGGCACTCCGAGATCGGAGCAACTTTTCAAGTGATCGCCCGCCAGGACGCCCAGCCCGCCCGAATAGGTCGGCAGCGACTCGTGCAGGCCGAACTCGGCGGAAAAGTAGGCGACCGGACGGAGCGCCAGCGCCGGCGCGTGGCGGCTCGCCCAGTGCCGGTCGGTCTGCAGATAAGAACGCAGCGACAGGCAGGCGCGCTCCAGGTCGCTGCGGTAGGCCGGATCCGAGGCGCGCGCCTCGATGCGCGCCGGGGCGATCTCGGCCAGGAAGGCGGTCGGGTTGTGGTTCGCCGCCCGCCATAGATCGGGATCGATCTCCCGGAACAGATGATCGAACTCGCCGTTCCAGGCCCAGCGCAGATTCCCGGCCAGCTCGTCCAGGAGCTGTCGCGGCTCACTCACGGCCGACCCCGAATGATGCGCTCACGGGCGCATTATCCACCGGATCGCCCCCGGACAGGCTCCTCTCCATTCAGGCTCGCAGGTGATACCCGGTGAGGGCCTTCATGTAGCTGGCGCGCTCGAACGCCGTCGGGTCGGCGCAGGAGCGCTGGCTCATGCTGCCCTTCATTTGAGTCACCGACGCATAGTCGTGCTCCTCCATCCAGCGGATGAGGCCTTCCTTGACGGTGCGCAGGTGATCGATTCCATGACGCAGCAGCGCCGAGCAGAGCATGGTGACGTCGGCGCCCGCCATCAACAGCTTGAGCGCGTCTTCGTGCGTGTGGACGCCGCTCGTGGCGGCCAGGCTGGCATCGATCCGCCCCGACAGGATGGCGATCCAGCGCAGCGGCAGGCGCATCTCGGGCGGCGTGCTCAAGAGGACATGCGGGCGGACCTCGAGCGCCTCGAGATCGATGTCGGGCTGGTAGAAGCGGTTGAACAGGACGAGCCCGTCGGCGCCCGCCTCGACGAGGCGGCGGGCCATCTCGCCGAGGGCGCTGAAGTAGGGGCCGATCTTGACCGCCAGCGGGATCTTCAGACTGCTGCGGACCTGTCGAACCACCTCCAGGTAACGTTCTTCAACCTGACGCCCGGTGGCCTCGACGTCGGCCGGAATGTGGTAGAGGTTGACCTCGAGAGCATCCGCCCCGGCCGCCTCGATCAGCCGCGCGTAATCGATCCAGCCGCCGCGGGTGGTCCCGTTCAGGCTGGCGATGACCGGGATCCGCACGGCCTCTTTGGCGCGCCGCACATGCTCGAGATAGGCGTCCGGCCCGTGACGGAACTCGGAAGGCTCCGGAAAGTAAGAGAGGGACTCGGCGAATGAGTCGGAGCCGTGCTCGAGATAGTGCTGCAGGGTGAGCCCCTCCTGCTCGATCTGCTCTTCGTAGAGCGAATGCAGCACGACCGCCCCGGCGCCGGCGTCCTCCATCTTGCGCAGGTTGCCGATCTCCTCCGACAGCGGCGATGCGGAGGGCACCAGGGGACAGTCGAGCCGCAGTCCGAGGTAGCGGGTGTCAATCTCCACGGGTCCTCCCGACGGTCCGCTCCGATTCGGTCTTCGGTTTGACCGCCGCCGCGTCCTGCAGGCGCCTCCAGCGGTCTTCGATGTCGCGCCGGGCCAGCTCGAGCAGTCGCTTGGCCTCGTCCGGATGGCTGGCCGTCAGCACCCGGTAGCGCGTCTCGCGGTAGGCGTACTCCTCGAAGCGGATCCGCGGCGGCTGCGAGTCGAGATGAAGCGGGTTCTCTCCGCGATGCAGTTCCTCGGGGTGGTAGCGCAGCAGCGGCCAGTAGCCGCACTCGACGGCCAGTTTCTGTTGCCGCATTCCCTGCCGCATGTTGATCCCGTGGGCGATGCATTGACTGTAGGCGATGATGAGCGACGGCCCGTGGTAGGCCGCCGCCTCCAGGAAGGCCTTCAGCGTCTGGGTGTCCGAGGCTCCCATCGCCACCCGCGCCACGTAGACGTCGCCGTAGCTCATCGCCAGGGCGGCGAGATCCTTGCGCGGCTGCGCCTTGCCGGCCGCGGCAAACTTGGCGACCGCCGCCCGCGGAGTCGCCTTCGAAGCCTGCCCGCCGGTATTCGAATAGACCTCGGTGTCGAGGACCAGCACGTTGACGTCGCGTCCCGAGCTCAGGACATGGTCGAGCCCCCCGAAGCCGATGTCATAGGCCCAGCCATCCCCGCCGACGATCCAGACGCTCTTCGAAACCAGGAAATCGGCGAGTGCCGCCAGCCGGCGCGCCTCGGGCTCAGGGCGATCGGCGAGGCGCTCACGCAGCAAGCGGACGCGCTCCCTCTGCGCGGCCAGGTCGGTCTCCGTGGTTGCGGCATCCGCGGCGAGGATCGCCGCCACCAGCTCATCCCCCAGATGGTCGGCCTGAGCTTGGAGGAGACGGCGCGCGATGTCGCGCTGCACGTCGACGCTGAGGCGGAAGCCGAGCCCGAACTCGGCATTGTCCTCGAACAGCGAGTTCGACCACGCGGGGCCGCGCCCGGCCCGGTTCGTGGACCATGGGGTCGTCGGCAGGTTGCCGCCGTAGATCGACGAGCATCCGGTCGCGTTGGCGACCAGGAGGCGGTCTCCGAACAGCTGGGTGAGCAGCTTGAGGTACGGCGTCTCGCCGCATCCGGCACAGGCTCCGGAGTATTCGAACAGCGGCTGGAGGAACTGGCTTCCCTTGACCGTCGCAAGGTGCACGGTCGAGCGGTCCGCCTCGGGAAGGTTCCTGAAGAACGCCAGGTTCTCCCGCTCCGGAACGCGGCGCGGCTCCTGGGGAACCATGTTGATCGCCTTCAGGCGCGTCTCGGCCTTGTTGCGGGCCGGACAGACCTCGACGCAGAGCCCGCAGCCGGTGCAATCTTCCACCGCCACCTGGATGGTGTAGCGGCTGCCCTTCGAAAACTCGTCTCCCTTGTACTCGAGGCTCTGGAAGCCAACGGGCGCGCCCGCCAGAGCGGCAGCGGGGTACGCCTTGACCTCGATCGCCGTGTGCGGACAGACGAAGGTGCACTTGTTGCACTGGATGCAGCAGGCCTCATCCCAGGCCGGGACCTCCAGCGCGACGTTGCGCTTCTCCCAGCGCGCCGTGCCGGTCGGGAAGGTGCCGTCGACCGGCAGAGCGCTCACCGGCAGGAGATCGCCGCGACCGCTCATGATCTCGGCCGTGACGCGCCGCACGAACTCGGGCGCGTCGGACGGCACCATCGGCAACCGCAGCCTGGGCGCGGTCGGCGCCGCCGGCCGCGGCATCTCGTGCAGCGCTTCCAGGGTTCGATCGACGGCCGCATGGTTCATCGCCACCAGCTGGGCGCTCTTGCGGCCGTAGGTCTTGCCGATCGACTCCTTGATCGCGGCCATCGCCCGCTCGACGGGAAGCACCCGGCTGATCGCGAAGAAGCAGGTTTGCATGACGGTGTTGATGAGGCGGCCGAGACCGGCTTCCTCCGCCACGCGGTAGGCATCGATGACGAACAGGCGCAGGTGCTTCTCGAGGATCGCGTCCTGAACGTCGCGCGGCAGCCGATCCCAGGCCCGCTCCGGAGGGGCGGTCGTATTGAGCAGGAAGGTGGCGCCCGGCGCCGCCAGGCCGAGGATGTCGATGGCCCCGAGAAAGGCCTCCTGGTGACAGGCGACGAAGGAGGCCGACTGGATCAAATAGGAGGAGCGGATGGGATGCGGCCCGAATCTCAGGTGCGACACGGTCATCGACCCGGACTTTTTGGAGTCGTAGACGAAATATCCCTGGACCTGGCCGTTGGTCGCGTCGGCGATGATCTTGATCGAGTTCTTGTTCGCCCCGACGGTTCCATCCGACCCGAGCCCGAAGAAGACGGCGCGCACGGTGTCGTCCGGCTCCGTGGTGAAGCCCCGGTCCCAGGGGAGCGAGGTGTGCGTCACGTCGTCCACGATGCCGAGCGTGAAGTGATTCGGCGGCCGCTCCGCCCGCAGCGCCGTGAAAACCGCGGCCGCCATGGCGGGGGTGAACTCCTTCGACGACAGACCATAGCGTCCGCCGACCACGCACGGCGGGGTCGCGAACCGGGAGAGTCCTTCGGCCTCGGCCTCGTGCAGGGCCGCGACGATGTCGAGATAGAGCGGCTCGCCGACGCTCCCCGGCTCCTTGGTCCGATCGAGCACTCCGAGCGCCCGGACGCTTCGCGGCAGCGCCGCGATCAAATGGTGGGTCGAGAAAGGCCGGTACAGACGCACCTTCAGGAGTCCGACCCGTTCGCCGCGCCGGTTCAGGGCCTCGACGGCCTCTTCGACGGCGCCGCAGCCGGAGCCGATCAGCACCAGGATCCGATCGGCCTCGGGATGCCCGACGTAGTCGAACAGATGGTAGGAGCGCCCCGTCCGGGCCGCGAGCCGATCCATCGCCTCCTGCACCATCTCCGGACAAGCCAGATAGAAGGGGTTGATGGCCTCCCGCGCCTGAAAGAAAACGTCGGGGTTCTGGGCGGTGCCGCGGATCACCGGCCGGTCGGGAGACAGGCCGCGGGCTCGATGCGCCATGATGTCGGCCTCGTCGACCAGGGCCCGCAGAGTGTCGACATCGACGACGTCGATCTTCTGGATCTCGTGCGAGGTGCGAAATCCGTCGAAGAAGTGCAGGAACGGCACCCGCGTGCGCAAGGTGGCCGCATGAGCGACCGCGGCCAGATCCATCGCCTCCTGCACCGAGGAGGAGGCCAACAGCGCGAACCCGGTCGCCCGGGTCGCCATCACGTCGCTATGGTCGCCGAAGATCGACAGGGCATGTGTGGCCAGGGCGCGGGCCGCGACGTGCAGCACCGCCGGGGTCAGCTCGCCGGCGATCTTGTACAGGTTCGGGATCATCAACAGCAGGCCCTGCGACGAGGTGAAGGTCGTGGCGAGCGCGCCGGTCGTCAGGGCGCCGTGCAGGGCGCCGGCGGCGCCCCCCTCGCTCTGCATCTCGATGACGGTCGGGACGGTTCCCCACAGGTTCGCTCGATGCGCCGCGGACCAGGTGTCGGCCCATTCGCCCATCGGCGAGGAAGGGGTGATCGGATAGATGGCGATGATATCGCTGAGGGCGTAGGCCACCCGGGCGACCGCCTCGTTCGCATCGATCGTGTCTTGAAGCGCCCGCACCGGTGATCCCCTCCTCCCTCTACCGTTGAATGGCAAGTCCCGTGCCACGGTCGATGAGAATGGCGGACCAGTTCGGGGCGGCCCCATGATGCCTGACGGGCCGACCGCGCACATTCGGCGCAAGTCATTCGTCTCGTTGATGGGGCTACGCAGAAGTTGCGCCGGATCAGGTCAAGATGAGATCGAGCGGCAGGCGAGCAGCGCTGGCCACGAAGACCTTCACGACCAGCGCTGAGTACTAAGGACCCCTCCGCGGCAGTTCTCTCCTCGATCGGAGGGGAGCAGGAGAACCCCGGGGGAGCGGCATCGAGGAGGGGTTAACGCTCCCACCGGGGAAGAATCCGGGCGGATTCCATAATCACTGACCCGGACTTTTGCCATCTGTCATAGAGAGCAAGTTGCGTGCCGTGGGATGTCCCCGTCTCTCACAAGAGATCGGGCCGGGTTCGGGCGCGATCACCGACACCGGCGCCGGGACCGAACGTCGTGAGGCGATCATTCTGCGCGCCCTGGTCAGGACTGGTCGAGGCTGTCGAACTTTTTTGCGCGCGCCAGCCTTTGAATCGTGCCGAGTTGATCTATATTGCCTGCCGCAGCTGCCTCGTCGAGGGCTGGTACGGAGGTTGCTCTAACTCGACCATTGCTGAACTTCTGAGTTTCGCGGACCGGGGGCGTGATCGGCACAGCGCCCTATCCGGATGGGGCGGGGGCCTCTTCAATGGACGGGTGAGGATCCCCGCCCCATCTCATTTCGTCAGCGCGCCGTAAGATCCCGGCGCTGCTCGGTGATGAGCGAGGTCTTCGCTTCGCCGCGAGGGTCGGAGGCGTCCCGGTACTCGAGGCGCACCACCACCGCCCGGGCGTCTCCGGGGAGAGGCAGGTTGAAGCGCTCGCTGCGCGACTCGCCGGGCTTGATCCGCGAGTCCTGCCCGACCGAGGCCCCCTTGAGGAAGAGATCGGCGACGCTCCCCAGCACGCGGCCGTCGGCATCTTTGATCTCCCGGCGGTAGACCCGCTCCTGCCGGTGCTCGAGCGTTCCGGCCTGGGTCTCGACGCCGACCGCCAGGATCAGGCTCTTGGTCGACAGCCCGCCCGGCACCGCGTGCCCCGCGGCCACGTTCGCCACGACGACCGAGATCTGCGCCGAGCCGCTGTCGCGCGTGAGCCACTCGATCTTGAGATTGAGGCCCCGCGCCAGCTGGCTCATGGCGCTGCCGCCCACCACCCGGTGCAGGTTCACGACCCGCTGACTCTGTCCCTGCAGGCCCTCGCGCACCGTCGTGCCCGGCACCAGGCCCATGTGGCAATCCTGGCAGGGGACGCCGCGCGCCGGGTAGGGGCCCTCCTTCCACTCGCTGTAGGTGGAGAGGATCGCCACCCCGAGCGCATTCTTATACTCGTGGCAGGAGGCGCACAGGAGCGGGCTCGACCGATGCAGCGGAGAGTAGGCGGTCTGGTGCGCCGGTGATGTCTTGGCGTACTCGAGCGGCCCGCGCTTGATCGGGCCGGTCTCGATGGTGAATGGCTGTCCGGCGCGGTCGAGGTCGACCTCCTTCACCGTGTGGCAGAAATCGCAGGTGATCCCCTCGCGGGAGATCGACTGCGAAAGCGCCAGGTCGCCGGTCACGATCGTCGTCGGCGCATGGCACCAGACACATCCCTGCCGCACGGCCTGCTCGTCGCCCGACGTCGTGACGGCGGCTTGCAGCGCTGCGAGGAAAGCGGGGTCCGAAGCCGATTTCGCGTGTTGCGACTCGGACCAGTACTTGTGGATCGCCGCGTGGCAGGCGCCGCAGGTCCGCGACGAATCGTAGTGCCCGACGGTGGCGCCCGCCGGTTTTGCCGGCGGGGCGGCCGCGGCGGCGCCGGTTGTGGCGATGGAAACGATCGACGCCAGAGACAGCGCGAGAGGTACGATGAGCCGGCCGGATCGATGCCGCATGAAGCCTCCTGGATCGCCGCGAGGTGGTGGTCGGGGTTATGGGCCGCTCACGGGCGGCGGAATTATAGCTTGCGATGCTCCACCATGATGCAGTGGTTCAAGACGACTTTGAGTCCGGCCGACCGCGCCTTGTCCGCCGCCGCGTTGTGGACGATGCCGAGCTGGGTCCAGATCACCTTCGCCCCCTTGCGGATCGCCTCGTCCACGATCTGGGGCACCGCCTCGGCGCGCCGGAAGATGTCGACGATGTCGATCGGGCCGGGGATCGAGGCGAGATCGGGATAGAAGTGCAGCTCGGGCGTCGAGCCGGCGTTCGGGTTGACCGGGAAGACTTCGTATCCGACCGAGGCGAGGTAGCGGCCGATCCGGTAACTGTCGCGCGCCGGGTCATCCGAGTGCCCGACGACGGCGATCCGGCGCGCCGTCTGGAGGATCTGCCGGATCTCCTCCGGCGTGGCGTTGCGCGCCGCGATCTCGCACTGTTGCGCCATTCGACCCTCTTTCAGTCCGCTCGCCGCATGGGAGGCGGGCGCTTGCTATATAAAGATGATATGGCCACCCGCGGCCCGGCTGTCAGCCGAAGTCTACACCAGGGGACGCGAAGCCGCCTCGCGCCGGAGATCCGCGTGCCGGAGCCCCGATGACGTTTTCGTGCTCGGGTGCGACGGGTGGGGCGGGCGTCCGGGCCCGCCGGGTCTGTATCCTCTTTATACTGCTGCTGGGCGGCTGTTGGGTCTCGAACGTGGCGGCGCCGATCGAGGCCGCGTCCGGCAGTGACCCTGCCGCCTCCGGGGCGCCCGAGCCGCGGTACGAGGTCATTCTCGACCCCTTCCTCGGGGCGGAGTCGGGCGCGCGCGACGTCGCCTCGGCCGTCTCCTTCCTGGCCGAAGGGGAGGCACGGCTCGATCGTCGGACCACTGGCCGAAGGTCCCTCACCTCCGAGCGCTTCGGCGCCGGCGTGGCGCTGCGCTCGGCGCGGACCATCCTATGGGACCTGCCGGTCGGCTGGTGGTTCGGCGTCGTCCTCCACGAGGGGTTCGGCCACGGCGGGCGGGGCCGCGAGTTCGACGCCGCGCCCGGCGTCCATCTCGGCACGCCCTGGGAGGGGCGGGTCTCCTACACCTCGTTCGACAGCCGGGGACGAAGCACCGAGGAGCTGCTCTACATCTATGGCGGCGGGACGGAGAGCAACACCGTGGCGGCGACGCTTCTGGAGCGGCGCGCCGTCGAAGGGGTACGGCTGCGGCCGCTCGATCTCTTCTTTCTCACCTCGAACCGCCTGGTCGCCACGCGCTACGTGCTGCGGACGACGCCCGACCCGCGCCGCTCTCCGGGCCGCTTCTATCAGGAGTACGCGGGCGGCGGCGACGTCGCCAACTATCTCGGCCTGCTGCACGAGCTGCACGGCGACGGCTCGGGGATCACGCCGACCGGCGTCGACGCTGCGATCCTGCGCGACTGGAGCCGGCTCCGCCGCGAGGCTTGGCTGAATGCCGCCGACCCGGGACTCTGGTGGTCGCTCGGCTCGGCCTTCAAGATGGTGGCGCGGGGCGACGCCTCGCCCCCGCTGCGGCTGCCGCGCCTCGGCGCTTTCCGTTTCATGCCGCTGCTGTCGTCCGAGTGGACTCCCTCGGGAGGCGAAGCCTCGCTCGAGTGGGTGATGGCGCCGCTGCAGCCGGCCGGCCGAACCCCGGCGTGGTTCAGCCTCGTCGCCCGTCGCGGGGACGGCCCCTCAGGGCCGTTCGGCGCCCTCGGCGCGGCGGGCGAGGATCTCCGGCGTCTCGATCGCCTCACGCTCGGCGGCGCGGCGGAGGTCTGGCACGACCCGCGCAATGGCCCGGGCGGCGGCGCGCGCCTGCGGCTGCGATTCACCCGGGGCGCGCTGCGCGGACTCTACGTCGATCTTGGTCTCAAGTCGCAGGGGTACTGGGTCGGCCAGCCGGCGAGTCCGGGCCCGTTCGGAGGAATCGGCCTGCGTTACGAACGCTGAGCGCGGCGCGGCTCGGTCGTTCGGTGCCGCCGCCTGGTGCCGTTGTGCCGCGTCAGCGCTTGAGGATCTGCCGCAGCGCCGGCTCGAGATCGGGAAAGCGGAAGGCGAACCCGGATCGGACCAGCGCCTCGGGCTTCACCCGCGTGCTCGCCAAAAGGAGCGCGTCGGCCATCTCTCCGAAAATGAGGCGGGCGGCGAAGGCGGGGAAGGGGGCGAACGCCGGACGCCGCAGAACGCGCGCCAGGATCTTGGTGAACTCGAGATTAGTGACCGGATTCGGCGCGACCGTGTTGACCGGACCGCGCAATGTCTCAGTCGCCAGGGCATGCTCGATCGCCCGCACGACATCGTCGAGGGCGATCCAGGAAAGAAACTGCCGCCCGCTCCCGACCGGCCCGCCGAGCCCGAGACGAAACGGGATCAGCATCTTCGCCAGCGCCCCTCCCGACGCCGACAGGATCACCCCGAAGCGCAGGTGGACGACGCGCACGCCGAGCTTTTCGGCCCGCTCGGTGGCCGATTCCCAGCCGACGGCAACCGCCGGCAGGAAGCCGTGGCCGCGGGCGCTCGTCTCGGTGAGAACCTCGTCGCCCCGATCGCCGTAGTAGCCGATCGCCGAAGCGCTGACCAGGACCCGTGGCGGCCGCCGCAACTTCGTCAGAGTCTCGGAGAGCAGCTGCGTGCCGCTGATGCGGCTCTTGCGGATCGCCTCCTTGCGCGCCGCCGTCCAGCGCCCGGCCGCGATGCTCTCCCCGGCCAGGTTGACGATGGCCTCGACGCCTTCGAGCTTCTCCGCGTCGATGACGCCGCCCAGCGGATCCAAGCGAAGATCGAGCGCACCCTGCGTCGCCGACCCGCCGCCGAGCAAGCTGGCGCCTTGCGTGCCGCGCGCTCCGGTGCGGAGCATCCGCCCGACTTCATGCCCCCTGGTCCGCAGCGACGGAAGCAGCGCCGAACCGACCAGCCCCGATGAACCGCTGACGACGATCCGCATGCCGCTATCCTAGCATCAGCGCCCGGGCGTTGGCGTACCTGGGCCGACGCATCAGTCGTAGCAGGCATAGAGAGGGCAGTTCATCACGCACCCGGTGGACGGGCACTGCTCAGCCTCGAAGCTGCCGTGGATCTGGCAAGGAAAGCCGGTCCCGCAGTCGCCGACCGCCGAGACCGACAGGTTGGCGCCGCCGCTGAATCCGCTTGCGTCGATCGTGCCGGCATCGGCCTCGTCGATCTTCCAGGAGCAGGTGGAACTCGACACGACCGTCCTGTTGCTCTGCATGATGACGACAGCGCCGTCCGTCGTGCCGGTGCCCCAGGGCGGCACGGGGCAGGGGCACGGCACGTATGCCACGGCGAAGGCTGCCGCGCTCCCCTGGATCGTGTAATGCCCCCCGATCAAACCGACGCCTTGCCCCAGATTGCAGGTGTCGATGGAGGTCGAGGTGGTTACATGCCAATCTCCTGCGAGCGGGTTGACCGCCGGTGGAAGAGCCTTGAGCCGATCCGACCCGCTGCCCTCACATGCCAAGGTCGAGACGATCGAGAGCAGGACGGCCGTAGCGGCGAGAAGCGCACCGCAGGAGAATCTGCTGCAAGGCCCCGGCCCTCGCGTTCGTTTGAGCATATGCGTAGTCCTCCGAAAGCAATCTTGCTCCTATCATGCCGTGGCCCCGGTGCCCGTGCCTCAAGACTCTTGACGCTGGTGCGGCATCCACGCAGCGACTCCCAAGGGAAGCGCCCGCCCTGCGGGGTGACGTTTCGGCCAGACGGGTTGACGCCCCCGCCCCCTCTCGCGGAGACTATCGCCCGGGGCCCGTCCTCGACGCGACGCGGCCTTTATCGCCGGGGTGGCGGAACTGGTAGACGCAAGGGACTTAAAATCCCTCGGGCCTAAAGCCCATGTGGGTTCGACCCCCACCCCCGGCACCATCATTAAAGAACCTGCGGGCAGCTCGTAGAAGGTGATCGTGCCTCGGGCGGTGTCCGGATCGATCTCGATCCCAGCCACGAAGCCTCGTAGGAACTCTTTCCGTTGCTCGAGTGTGCCTTCCTCCAGGACGTTCTGGAATCTCGCGAGGTGGGCCAACGCGTCGCGCGTGGCGGCCTCAAGATCGACCGGTTGGCAATCGATCTGCGCGAGGTCTGACAGGCGCGCCTCGATCTCCTGCTTGCGCGTCCGGATCTTCCCGAGACGGTCGTCGACGAAGTCCCGATTGGCGGGCGTCGCGATGTCGAGGAGGCGGTCGGCTTCGGCCTGCTGTGCAGTCAGGTCGGCCTTGAGCTTGGCGATGTCCTCACTCGGGTCGGTAGTCTTGGCCAGAATCTCCTCGGCGATGAACTTCCGCAGGGTCACCTCGCCGCCCCGGGCCAGGTACTTTGTGAGGCGTTTCTCAACCCGTCCCAGGATCATGGTCTCGAACGGGTCGCGCCGGAGCCAGTAGCGCCGGCAAACGGAGCGGCCCTTCGAGCGATAGCCGCCGCAGGTGTACTCGAAGGTCACGCCTCCAGTCCCGTCCTTCCGCGTATAGCCGTTGTGGTGCGTGAAGCCCTGGATCTTGAACCCGCAGTGCTTGCAGATCATGAGCCCGGTGAGCAGGAATGGGGAGTCCTTGCCTCGGCCGCGGCGGAAGTTCCCCGTCTTCTCGTCGGATCGACGCCCTTGGGCACGGTGGAAAATGGCACGAGCCACCAGGGCCTCATGGGCGTCGGGGACGACGATCCAGTCCTGCTTGCCGTTCTTCTCGACGGCGCGATGGAGGGTCTCCCTTTTCTGAGCCTGGCCATTCACGATCCGATGAAACTTCCCCTGCGTCCGCTTGTTCCAGGTGAGGTCGCCGGTGTAGACGGTGTTGTTCAGGATCCCGCGTATCGAGGACAGGCACCAGGTGAAGTCGCGGTTCGCATTCGGGTTGGCGCATCCGGGGGAGGGAATCTTCTCCTCGTTGAGGTGGGCGGCGATCGCCCGCAGCCCCATGCCGAGGTCCCCGTACATCTCGAAGATCCGCTGGACCGTCCGAACCCTGTCGGGGGCGCTCGGGACCAGCCGGGCGCGGTCACTCTTCGCCGTGCTCAGATGCTCGCCCCGGGGAACGGTTCGGCCCAGCACCCCCTCCACTGAGAAGACCTGCTTCTCGCCGTTGGGCATGAACCGGACCTTTTGGTAGGGCTTCCCGTTGCGGTCGTGGTACAGGAGGTCATACCCGTACGGCGGCATCCCGCCCATCCACCATCCACCCTCGCTGAGCGACAAGAGCCCTCGGATCGTCACCTTAGAGAGATCTCGAACTTCCTCCCGCCCTAGCCACTGCTTGACGCCGAGGATCAGGGAGTCGGTGTTGTTTCCCTGGAATCCCTCGGCGACGTAAACGATCTCAACGCCGCTCGTTCGCAGGATATAGCGGTGGTGGCCAGCCTCGTCGGTATCGACGCGACCGAAGCGCTTGATGTCGTAAACCAGGACTGTCCTGAAGTCGCGCCGTTCGGATTGCGCGTCGTCGAGCAGGTTGAGGAAGGCTTTCCGTGCTTCGGTCGACGTCCCCGAGATAGCATCGTCGGTGTACATGCGGAGGATCAGGAAGCCGTGCTCTGTAGCGTATCGCTCGATCGCGGCCTGCTGATCGCCAAGGCTCTGCTCCTGCCGATCGGTCGATCGTCGGAGGTAGCCCACAGCGGGCTTGAGCGCGGTGGCTGTTGTGGAGGCCCTGTCCAGCAAGGGTTCTACCTCATTCCGTCGTCGACACTACCTTGGAAGCGGGAACAACATCCACGGGTTTCTCCGGGTTGGAGGAGAGCCGGCTGGTTCCGCCGGGAGCACCCTTCCGGGCAGCGGCAACGAGCCATCGTGCGAGCAGGCGGAGGGAATGCTCCCGCGCGCCGGTATGACCGGGAACCTCCGACTCGCACCAGTCTGAAAACTCGAAAGAGTCCGATGGAGGTTCCACGGCAAGGACCTTGGATCCATTATCGCAAGTGGGTGTCACGCGCCGGGGCGTCGCATCCGCCGCGGCGGCCGTCCCTGGGTGCCGTCCAGGCGGGCAAGGGGCCTCCTCCCCACCACCCGATGGTTGCCGACCTCGTCCCCCGCCTCGGCGATCTGGTGTGACGTGTGACACGTGTGACGCGGATCTTGCTATGAGCTCTACGCGAGAGATTTCCTTAACAGTCATAGTGAAAATCGCGTCACACGCGTCATTCGTCACCGTCTGCGGGTAGTCCGATGCCGACCCAGAATCGCAACCTGCCAGTTCGTCCTTCCTTGACGTGGCGTTCGATCAGCCGGGCGCCGAACAGCTGCCGCGACAGAGCCTCTTCCCCGGCGGACTTGCACCACTCGACATATGCCTGGTGGAGGGCGCCCTTGCCCACGCTGACCCCTGCCGCCACGACGCACTCCTGGTCTACGAACGTGCTAATGACGTCCATGTTGCGGCGGTAGGAGTCGGTGGCGTCGGTCACTTCGTGCGGCTCCTGGAGACCGTCCTTCTGCCACGCAAGGCAGCCAGCGATCGCCCAGTTCAGGATTCCGGGCAGCTCGCCTCGTAACTTGTCGGGCATCTCCTTGTCCTGCTCGCCGGGTGGGATACTGACGGTGAACGGAACCAGGTCGACGCGCTGCCAGATGGCCGAGTCGGTGCCGCGGATGACGGGCAGGTGGTTGGCCGCCAGGAGAATCTTGAAGGTTGGCGTGAACTCTCTGTAGTTCTCGCGCATCCGGCGCACAGCCACGCGGTCGCGGCCGGTGATCTGCTTGATGAGGGCCTCGGCAAGTCGGCGACCTTCATCCACTTCGCACGCACATACGAGGCGGGCGCCCTCCATGCTGGCGATTGCGGTCGGATGCTCGTCGCGTCGGCGGGCAAGAAGCGCGTCCGCGGGTGCTTGGACGACATGATCACCGAACAGATCGCGCAGTAGGTTGACGAATGTGGTCTTCCCGCCGGCGGTGGGTCCGTGTGCTAGGAACAGCTTGCGTTCCCGGGTGTCTCCCGTCATGGCATAGCCGACGACGCGCTGCAGGAAGCCGATCACCCGCTGGTTGCCGTCGAAGATTCGCCTCACGAAGGAATCGAACTTCGGGGAGAGCGCCGCCGGCTCGAACGCGACGGGCGCTAGCTTCGTGATCATGTCGGAGCGGTTATGCGGGTGCAGTTGGCCCGTTTTCAGATCCAGAGTCCCGTTCGCGACATTGAAGAGCATCGGGTCGCGGTCGAACGCATTGGCCGTCACGGCTATACCCGACTCGGTGGCGGCCAGGCGGACCATAGCCTTAAGACGTGCCTCCGAGTGGCAGTGGAGTGCCCACCTGACCGCGGCGTCGCGCTTCGCCCTGTCGCCGATCTCGACCGCCGCATGCAGAAGCGCCTCAGCCGTTCCCTTCGCGCGGCGTGCAACCTCGCCCGTTCTATCGGGAACCAAGCGCGTACCGTCCCACACGCGCCAGCCGGTTTTGTGGACATACCGCAGGTCGCGCCCGTGGAGGACGACAAGTGCGCGGGCTGCGCCGACGTCCGTACGCACGGACTCCTCACCGACGTCGGGCAGGTCTGCTTCTCCAGGTGCGGGCAGGTCAGCGAGCTGTTGGACAAGAAACTCCAGCCGGCCGTTGGCGGGCGCGGAATCTGCGAGCGCTGTCAGGAACGCGGCGCCTCCGGCAGCGTCGAATTCGCCGCGTGCCTCAAGCTCCGCCTTCACCGCAACGGGATCTACAGATAGGCCGCGCGCGCCGAGACGGATCACGCTCGCGAGGATGGCGCGGCAGCGCGTCGAGCTGAAGTCGCTGAGTTGTAGGGGGGATCTGAGCTCGTCGAGAATCAACTCGCCACGCGCCAGCACGCAGGCGACGATCGCGCGTTCAACGTCCTGGCGGGGGTTCATGTGGCGCCCCCGTTGCCGCGCGCCCGAAGCCAGGTGATCACATCTGCGACGTCGAACCTGGGCGTACGGTGCCGGGGGCGCTTCGAATGGTCGGACGCAGCCGGGCTGATCTCGATAGCGGTACTAATGCTCTCGAACTGATCGCAAACCGAGACGATCCAGCAGTGGTCGATTTGACGCAGCACCGCAGCGGGGATGTCAGTCAGAGCCCCGAGCCATCTGGTCGTTGCTTCTGGCTGTACGAAGACCTTACCGATCGTCCCGATGCTTGACTGGGACGTCGCGAACTGCTCGGCACACTTGGATCGGAGACAGGGGAAGAATTGGGCCGCCAGATCGGTGGCCGTGACGAATGCAGCTAAGGCTCGGGATCGACGCCGACTACGGGATTGTGGAATGCGAGCGAAGGAGGGGTTCGGATTATCAGGGGCTGATGGTTCGGAATTTCTCGGAAGCCAGTTGACCTCCTTCGATGCCCGGCGCCTCAAGCGAGGCGGCACCGTTTGTGATTCCTACTACGGCGCAGATTACATGGGCAGGTCCGATGCTGTCAAGGGAATGAGACATTCTGCAACTACGACTCCTTCGTGTGGGTCGACGCGCGAAAAGAGCAACCGCCCCGAGACGCGATGCTCAAGGCGGTGCGTGATGCGGTGTTACTTCTCGGTGCGGACCTGGTTGGCGGCGGCGAGCGCCGCAGCCAGAACGAACTTCGTCGCCTTGCCTGGCCCCGCGGCCTTGTGGATCAGGTCGCGGTCGGCCTCGCTCAGCCGGAACGCGAACACGACCAGCGGCACCTTCGGCGTCTTCTCCTTCTTCGGCTTGGGTTCTTTTGCCGCCTTCGGCTTCGGCTCTTTCGGTTTGGCCGAGGCCTTCGTGCTCTTCCTGGTGTTCTTCTCGGTGCTCGGTTCCATGTGCCTGTCCTCCTTGGTGTGGTGCGTTCAGTCCTCGAGCCCCGCGATGAAGCCGGGGCCGTTCCCTTCGGGATCCTGCTGAATGCTGATCTCGCGTCGCTGGCCATGCGCCAGTCGGACCGTGAAGACCGGGTTCTCGCCATCCCAACGGAACTCCAACACGGTCGCGCCGACGAGGCGCCGATACATTCGGGCGAGGAAATCAGCCGCTCCATCATTCTCCGGAGGCGGGGGCGTTCGCTTGGCCATCGTTGGTTCCTCCTTTCTGGCGGGAAGCAGCCCGCGCAACCCAATGAACGCTCTTCTTCGGAGGGAAGTCCAATCAAATGTGTGAATTACGTCGATTGACTATATGGGTGTAAGAAAGGTGAATGTTATGGTATCCTTATTAGGTAGGGGATTTCCCCGCAGAGGATATTTGATGCAGGTCGTGCAGGTTCCGATCGCGAAGATCCGCGGCGCCGACTACAACCCGAGGAAGATCTCCGACGCCGAGATGGCGTCGCTGAAGCGCTCGATCCAGCGGTTCGGGTTCGTGGATCCTGTCGTCGTTAACCGGCGTCGCGTTAAGGGATGGCTCCGTGCGGATCGCGCCCGCGTGATCGTCGGTGGTCACCAACGGGTCAGGGCGGCCCAGGAGCTCGGGCACCGAGCGGTGCCGGTCGTCTACGTCGACCTGCCACCCGACGATGAGAAGCTCCTCAATCTGGCATTGAACAAAATCAGCGGCGAGTTCGATCTCCCGAAGCTCGCGGAGATACTGCAAGACCTCAGGAAGGCGCAGGCGGACCTGGAGTCCTCCGGCTTCTCCCAGCGTGAGGTGAGCCGGGCGATCATCGATGCGGAACGGGAATTGGCGGGGAACCTGCCGCAGGACGAGGACGAGGTTCCGGATCTCCCCAAGAAGCCCCGCACCGAGCCCGGCGAACTCGTGAAGCTTGGCCCGCATCGACTGCTGTGTGGCGACTCCAGGAAGCCTGAGGATCTCAGGCGCCTGATGGGAGGGGAGGGAGCCGATCTTCTGTGGACCGATCCGCCGTACGGCGTCGATTACGTCGGCAAGACGGCCCAGGCGATGACGATCCGCAACGACGGCCGACAGGGAATCGATGAACTGCTGCGAAGCGCGTTCGCTGCCGTGGACGGTGTGCTGGAGCGTGGAGCCGCCTTCTACGTTGCCCACCCTGCCGGGCTGCCGGCCCTACCCTTCGTGAACGCGGTTCTGCAGGCGGGATGGCTCGTGAGGCAGAGCTTGGTGTGGGTAAAGGACTCGATGGTCCTGGGCCACTCCGACTACCACTACCGCCACGAGGCGATCCTGTACGGCTATGAACCCGGCACTGGCCGGCTGGGGCGGGGCGGCCGGGGCTGGTACGGAGGGGAGGACCAGACGTCGGTATTCGAGATCGCCAGGCCCAAGGCGTCACGGGATCATCCAACCATGAAGCCCATCGGTCTCATCGAGGCCTGTCTGCGAAACTCGAGCGCCCGGGAGCACGCGGTCTTGGACCCGTTCGGGGGATCAGGTTCGACGCTCATCGCCGCGCACCGTCTCGGTCGGCGAGCCTTCCTGATGGAGATCGACCCCCGCTACTGCGACGTGATCCGCGAGCGGTACAGGCGGATCGCGGGAAGGAGCTAACGTGGCCCTCGCCAAACGGCCGGGCCGGCCCACCGGGATGCCGAACAAGCGGACGGCGGAAATTGGTGGCACGCTCGACGCGGCGCACGCCAAGGTAACCCGCGCTCTGCTCGACGAGGTGATCCCAGACCGGCAGCTCGCCCAGCTGCTCTGGAAGCTCGCCTTGGAGGGAGACGGTCGCGTCGCCAGCTACTTGGCGGATCGGAAGTGGGGCCGGATCAAGTTCGAGATGGAGCACAAGGGTCCTCAGGAGTTCGTGCTCACGCTAGGGACCGGTGTGCCCGGTGTCGGGTACGAGCCGCTCGGAGTCGTGCCAGGGATGGAGGCGTTCATGCCGGA
>JBGPLZ010000009.1:0-49042 GCA_041486695.1 Acidobacteriota bacterium
GGTGGAATCCCGGCGACGGAGGAGACGGGTGGCGGACACGGAAACGGCGGTCCTCGAAGCCTACGAGAAGCTGATCCCGATCACCATCAACGGCCGGGTCTACCAGGTGCCGGAGAACAACACTCTCCTCCGGATTCTGCAGTACATGAACCTCGATCTCGCCTACAGCAAGTACTGCTGGAACGGCGACTGCCGCAACTGCGCCTTCCACTACATCTCGCGCAAGAGCGGGAACAACGTCGAAGCGCTCGGCTGCCAGATGCGCTGCTTTGCCAACATGGTGATCACCCGCACCCCGGAGGGGGTCGACCTCAACTGAGCATCCCCCGCCGGCCGCTCATCTCTAGGAGCGTGTCCGCGACTCCGGACCGGTATACCTCAGCACCGGATTGCGGGCCGCGCCCACCTCGTCGAGACGCCGGACAGGCGTGGTGTACGGCGCCCCACGCACCAGCTCCGGCGTGCGGTGCGCCTCCTCGACGATGGTCCGCATGGCCGCGATGAACAGATCGAGCTCCTCACGGCTTTCCGATTCGGTCGGCTCGATCATCAGCGCCCCCTTGACGATCAGCGGGAAGTAGATCGTGGGCGGATGAAAACCGTGATCCATCAACCGCTTCGCGATGTCCAGGGTGTGCACTCCGGTATCCTCCAGGTTGCGATCCGAGAAGACCACCTCATGCAAGGATGGCGCGTCATAGGGCAGGTGGTAGAGGTCCTGGAGCCGGGCCCGGACATAGTTGGCGTTCAGGACGGCGATCTCGGACATCTCCCGCAGGCCGCGCGGCCCGTGGGCCAGGATGAAGGCCCAGGCGCGGACGAACATCCCGAAGTTGCCGAAGAAGGAATGGACCTTGCCGATGCTCTTCGGCCGATCGTGGCTGAGCCGGTAGCGTTCCCCCGCCTTCTCGACCATCGGTACCGGCAGATACGGCTCGAGGATGGCCTTGACGCCGACCGGTCCGGAGCCGGGCCCGCCGCCGCCGTGCGGGGTCGAAAAGGTCTTGTGCAGGTTGAGGTGGTGCACGTCGACCCCCATGTCCCCCGGACGGGCCCGGCCGACGAAGGCGTTCAGGTTGGCACCGTCCATGTAGAGCAGCGCCCCCTGGTCGTGAACCAGCCTGGCGATCGCCTCGATCTCCGACTCGAACACGCCAAGGGTGTTCGGGTTGGTGAGCATCAGCACCGCGACATCCTCGTCGACGCGCCGCCGCAGGGCCTCGAGATCGACGCAGCCGCGCTCGTTGGAGGCGATCTGCTCGACGCGATATCCGGCCAGATGCGCGCTCGCCGGGTTGGTGCCGTGCGCCGAGTCCGGGATGAGAACGACCTGGCGCGCCCGGCCCCGATCGCGGTGGTAGGCGCGGGCCATCAGCATGCCCGCCAGCTCCCCTTGCGCGCCCGCAGCGGGCTGCAGCGTGAAGCGATCCATGCCACAAATCGCCGCCAGGCCCCGCTCCAGATCGTGCATCAGCCGGAGAGATCCCTGGGCCAGGTCTTCGGGGAGCTGAGGGTGGGCCTCGGCGAAGCCGGGCAGGCGGGCCACCTTTTCGTTCACCTTGGGGTTGTATTTCATCGTGCAGGAGCCGAGCGGATAGAGCCCCAGATCGATGGCGTAGTTGAGCCGCGACAGCCGCGTGAAGTGGCGCACCACCTCGACTTCGCTCAGCTCCGGGAAGCCGCTCACCTCCGGGCGCGTGTAGCGCGGGTCGAGACCGTACCGATCCGGTTCGGGGATGTCGATCAGCGGCAGGGCGGCCCCGCGGCGCCCCGGGCGCGAGACCTCGAACAGAAGCTTCTCGGGCGGTCTCAGGTTGCGCGTCTGCATCTCAGCCGAGCCTCCCGAGCTCCGCCGCCAGGCGATCGATCTCGGCCCTCGGATTCATCTCGGTCACGGTCACCAGCAGATCGCGCGGCCGCGCCGGGATGTAGCGCGACAGCGGCAGACCGGCAACCAGTCCACGCGCTGTGAGATCGTGGATCGCCTTCTCGGCCGGGATCGCCAGCTCGACGACGAACTCGTTGAAGATCGGAGCCGTGTCGCGCAGCCGGCAGCCGGGCGCCGCACCGATCCGCTCCCGGGCATAGGCCGCCTTCGCGTGGTTCTGAATCGCCAGCTCCCTGAGGCCCTCCTTCCCGAGGGTGGCCAGGAAGATCGTTGCGGTCAGCGCGCAGAGACCTTCGTTCGTGCAGATGTTCGAGGTCGCCTTCTCCCGGCGGATATGCTGCTCGCGCGTCGACAGCGTCAGCACATATCCTCTACGATCATCAACGTCGCGCGCCTCTCCGACCAGGCGTCCAGGCATGCTGCGCAGGAACCTGGAGCGGGCCGCCATGAAGCCGAGAAACGGCCCCCCGTAGGACAGAGGCACCCCGAACGATTGGCCCTCACCGAGCACGATGTCGGCGCCCTGACTTCCCGGCCCCTTCAGGAGGCCAAGAGCGACCGGCTCCGTGACCACGACGATGAGGGCGGCGCCCGCGTCGTGCGCCGCCGCGGCCAGGGCCTCGATCTCCTCCAGGCAACCGAAGAAATTCGGATGCTGCACGACGAGGGCGCTCGCCGTCCCGCCCAGGGCCCGCCGCGCCGCTTCCGGGTCGGCCGTGCCGTCCTCACGGGGCCCGAAGGTGGCGAGAGCGATGCCGGTGTTCTCCAGGTAGGTGCCCGCGACCCGGAGATACTCGGGATGGAGACGATCGGAGACCACGACGCGTCCCTTCGGATTGACGCGCTCGGACATCAGAATACCCTCGGCCAGGGCCGAGGCACCGTCGTACATCGATGCGTTGGAGATGTCGAGGTCGGTGAGCTGGCAGATCAGCGTCTGGTACTCGAAGACCGCCTGCAGCGTACCCTGGCTGATCTCCGGCTGGTAGGGCGTGTAGGACGAGTAGAATTCCGTCCGCGTCAACAGATGGTCGACCACCGCCGGGACGAAGTGCCGGTAGGCCCCGCCGCCCAGGAACTGGGCGCCGACGGGGATCTCCCGGTTGGCTCTGCTGATCGCGGTCAGCGTGGCGAGGAGCTCCATCTCCGCCAGCGGTCCCGGGACGTGCAGGTCGCCGCGGAACCGCAGCGACGGCGGGATGCTGGCGAACAGGTCGTCGATGCCGCCGACCCCGATCACGCGGAGCATCGCCTCGCGATCGGCCTCGGACGCGGGGATATAACGGTTCGACTCGCCCATCTCAGTTGGCTTCGTCCTCGATGAACTTGCGGTACTCGGCCACCGACATGAGCCCCTTCACATCCTCGAGGTCGGCGAGACGGATCTTGATCAGCCAGCCCTCGCCATACGGATCTTTGTTGATCGTTTCTGGATGCTCGGCCAGGGCGGGGTTGGTCGCGACCACCTCGCCCGAAACCGGCGCGTAGATCTCGGAGACCGCCTTGACCGACTCGACCGTGCCGAACTCCTCGCCGGCGACCACCGGCGTCCCGGTCTTCGGAACCTCGACGTAGACGATGTCTCCCAGCTCTTCCTGCGCGTAATGCGTGATGCCGATGCTCCCCACGTTTCCCTGCACTGAAATCCACTCGTGCTCACGGGTGTACTTCAGATCGTCGGGATAGATGCCATCACCCTTGTTCAAACGAACCTCCTCAGCGCGGACGCTGGTAGAACGGCGTAGGCACGACGGTCGCGGCAACCTCACGTTCCCGGATGGCGACCGCGAACCGGGTCCCCGTCGCGGCCAGGCGCGGGGGCAGATAGGCCAGACCGATGCTCTTCTTGAGGGTCGGCGACAGCGTGCCCGAAGTGACCCGACCGATCTCCCGCCCCTGTGCGATCGCCGCATGGCCATGGCGCGCAATGCCGCGCTCCTGAAGGTCGAAGCCGGCCAGGATCCGATCGAGACCCGCCGCCTTCTGGCGCCCGAGAGCTTCGCGGCCGGCGAACTCCCCTTTCTCGAAGCGCACCAGACGCCCGAGCCCCGCCTCGAGCACGGTCGTCGTGTCGTCCACGTCGTTGCCGTACAACGGCATGGCCGCTTCGAGGCGCAGGGTGTCACGGGCGCCCAGGCCGCAGGGCTTGAGGCCGAGGCTCCTGCCGGCCTGGATCAGCGCACGGTACAGGTCGACCGCCGCCCCAGGGGACAGGTAGATCTCGAAACCGTCTTCGCCGGTGTAGCCGGTGCGCGAGACCAGGGCCGGCACTCCCCGTACGTCCACCTCGGCGAAGTGGTATGACTTCATTCCGGCCAGCGGGATGCGCGTGCACTCCTGCAGGATCGCCTCGGAGCGAGGCCCCTGGATCGCCAGCTGCGCGAAGCGCGCCGAGGCGTCGATCACCTCGGCGTCGCCCGAAGCGCCCGGCGCGATCCATGCAAAATCCTTGGCGGTGTTGGCGGCGTTGACCACCAGCAGAAAGTCGCGCCCGCCACGGCGGTAGACCAGGATATCGTCAACGAAGGTGCCGCGCTCCGTGGTCAGGACAGAGTACTGGGCCCGGCCAGGGACCAGGCGTGCGGCATCGTTGCAAGTCAGTCGCTGCACCAGAGCCAGGGCGCCCGGGCCGCGCACCTCGATCTCTCCCATGTGGCTGACATCGAACAGGCCAGCCGCCTCGCGCACCGCCCGGTGCTCGTCCAGGACCGAGGTGAATTGCACCGGCAGCTCCCAACCGGCGAAATCGACCAGCCGCGCGCCCATCTCTTTGAAGAGACCGTGCAGCGGGGTCTTCTTGAGTGAACCGGCGGTTTCCTGCATCTCCCCTCCGGGAAGGCCGTAAACCTAGCATAC
Source organism: Acidobacteriota bacterium (assembly GCA_041486695.1). Lineage (GTDB taxonomy): Bacteria > Acidobacteriota > Polarisedimenticolia > Gp22-AA2 > Gp22-AA2 > JBGPLZ01. The sequence goes on from JBGPLZ010000009.1 coordinate 4,745, forward strand.
GGACCAGGGTGAGTCAATCGGTGAAACAGCGCGCAAGTCGTTGTCCTGGTTGCAAATACCACGTATGGGACCTATATTGCGGCGGGGGGCTTCCAGGTGGCGCGGGAATATCCGACCCAGTGCTGGTCCTGCCTGGGCGAGTTCGACTCCGCGGCTGCGGTCTGGTGTACCTGCAGCGCGCGCACGCCTACGAAGCTCTGTCCCTTCTGCTTCCATTGCTTCTGCCAGGCCGACCCCGAATATCAAGACGGCTTCTGGAGGAGCGCTCCCGAAGAGATGAAGGAAGAGCGCGACATCCTGAAAAGCGCTCCCGGATCGGTCGGCGAGTCGCTCATCCGCTCCAACCTCCTCAGCACCGACCAGCTGGTGTCCGCCCTCAAGTGGGTGCAGGCGCGCGGCGGCACGCTCGAGGCGGCGCTCCAGGAACTGGGCTTCGTCTCGAAGGAAAACATGACGCTCGTCTCCCAGGGTCAGGCGCAGGGGGGCGCCAGCATCGACCTCGGCCGGCAGCTCATCGATGCCTCCCTGGTGGCGGCGATCAGCGTCGAGCTCTGCTACCGCAAGCGGATCCTGCCGATCGCCCGTGAGGAGATCGGCGGCACCCCGGTCCTGACGCTGGCCATGGCCGGCCCGACCGATCTCGACACCATCGACCAGATCCAGAGCCTGACGAGCTGCCGGATCATTCCGATGAGCGCGCCCGAAAGCGACATCCTGGCCAAGCTCACTGACCTCTACCCGAAAGACGTGCGGGCCCTCACACAGGCCGAAGCGGCTGCCCCGGACGTGGCGCTCGGCCCGGCCACGCTCTCCCGCGCGACCCTCGTGGCTGCGCCACCCGGCCCGGCGCGAACCCCGGGCCGCGCCCCGCGCCGCGGAGGGGGAACGGCCCGAGCAGCGAGGACGGCTCCCTCGACGCTGGCAGAGCTCCTGCCGATCGAGGAAACGCCCGCGCCGCTTTCACAGGTTCCAAGCCCGCCGGCCCCGCGCGCCGCACCGAGCGCGGTATGGGCCGCGGCCCCGGCCGCCGCGCCGGAGCCGGCCGCGCTGCCTGCCGCCAGGCCCTCCGGGGCGGAGGCCGCGCCCGCATTGCAGAAGATCCTCGCCGAAGCGGTCGCACGCAAAGCGTCCCAGGTGCAGGTCGAGCTTCGGGACACCGCCCTCACGGTCTTCTTCCGGGTCGACGGCAGCCTGTTCCGGGTGCGCCCTCCGGTCTTGTCGTCGCCGGCAGCGCTGGCGGAGGCCATCGCCGCCTGCGCGTCGCTCCCCGCCGACGCCAAGCCTGCGACCGGCCGGATCACGGTCAAGGCGGGCGAGAGGAAGATCGACGTGGTGGTCCGCCGCAGGCCATTCGCGGGCGGCGAGAGCCTCATCTTGAAAATCGTCGATCCGCCGCAGTTCCTGCGAACCCTCGAAGAACTCGGTCCGAGCGCGCTCGACCGCGAAAGGATCCGCAAGGCGCTCGGTCTGCCGAACGGGCTCATCCTGATGAGCGCGCCGCCGCACAACGGCCTCGACGCGACCCGCTGCTCCCTTCTCCTGCATCTGGCGCGGCAAGGCCGGCGCCTTCTGTCGATCGAAAGCCCGAGGCTCCTGATCATCGAGGAGATCCGCCAGGAGGAGATCGCGGCGCCGGTTGACGCGGATCGGCTGGGCGCGATCCTGGAAGCGAATCCCGGAGTGGAAGTGCTGGTCCTCCCGGAAGTGGACGGCACCGCCATGGCGGCCCTGGCGCTGGAGCGCGCGGCAGAGTGCCTGGTGATCATGTCGGTGCCGGCCCGGCGGGCCTCCCAGGCGCCGGCCGCCCTGCTCTGGCACCACGTCGACCCGGCCCAGCTGGCGGCGCGCCTCAGGCTGGTCCTCAATCAACGCCTGGTGCGCCGGTTGTGCGACAGCTGCCGCTCCCCCTCCCCGGTCGCCGACCCGATCTTGAAAATGATGGGCCTGACGCCGGACGAGGCGCTCGATCTGAACACGCACCAGGGGAGCGGTTGCGACCGTTGCGGGGTTCTCAGTCCCGGCTATTCCGGGCGCGTGCCGCTCTTCGAGGTCATGGAGGGAACGCCTGAGATCGCCGCCCTCGTTGCCTCGGGCGCTTCTCCCGGCGCGCTGGAGCGCGAGGCGCGTCGCGCCGGCATGAGCCCGCTGCGCGCGGCCTGTCTGTCTTGTGTCGGCCAGGGGATCACGAGCCTCGAGGAGTTCCAGAAGGGAAACTTCTGAAGCGTTTCACGATCGCCGCGGCCAACGCGGGAATGGTGAACTGCCCCGGCATGACCGCCACCCGGAATCCTGCTTGGCGCGCCGTGCGGGCCGTGATCGGACCGATGACCGCGGCGGGCACCCGGCGCAGCCTCCTCACATCCTGGGGATTTCGGAACTTGCCGAGGAAGTGGGTCACGCTGGAGGACGACGCGAACGTCAGGAGATCGATCCCGCCGCGGCGCAACATGAGGCGGGCCTCTCCCACTCCCTGCCGGCTCGCCACGGCCCGGTAGACCGGGACGACGTCGACCCGCGCCCCGCGGCGGCGCAGCTCCCGGACGAGCAGATCACGCGCCACCTCGGCCCGCGGAATGAGAATGCCCGTCCCCGACAGGGAGCGCCGTCCCAGCGCCCTGACGATCCCTTCGGCCCGGAACTCCTCCGGAACCGTGGCGACCCGGAGGCCGCGGCCAGCCAGCGAGGCGGCGGTGCTCGGACCGATCGCGACGAGATCGATCCCGTGCAGATCGCGCAGATCGATGCGGCGCGCGGCGAGCCGCTCGAAGAAGCGCGCGACGCCGTTGGCGCTGGTGAAGATCAGCACCCGGTAGTCTTCGAGGTGTCGCAAGGCGCGGTCCAGCGGAGCCCAGCTTCGCGGCGGGCGGATCTCGATGGCGGGGATCTCGATGACCCGCGCTCCCTCCTCTTCGAGCCGGCTCGTGAAGGCGCCCGCCTGCTCCAGTGCGCGGGTGACGACGATGGTCCGACCCCGCAGCGGCCGGCGGTCGAACCAGTCAAGCCGCGGCCGCAGCCTGACCACGTCACCGACCACGAGCAGGGCCGGGGGGGCGAACGCGGCCCGGCGCGCCCGGATGGCGATCGAGTCGAGGGTTCCTGTGAGGACCTGTTGCTCCGATCGCGTCGCCCAGCGAATCAGCGCCACCGGCGTCGATCGACTGCGTCCCGCGGCGATCAGCTGCCGGGTGATCGACGCCAGGCGTTCGACACCCATGTAAAAAACGATGGTCCCGGCCGCGGCGACGCCCCGCCAGTCGATCCCCGGCTCGGGCTTCTTGGGATCGAGGTGTCCGGTCACCAACAGGACGCTCGAGGCGTGACGTCGATGCGTCAGCGGGATGCCGGCGGTGGCCGCCGCTCCGAGCGCCGCCGTGACCCCCGGGACGATCTCGAACGGGATCCGGGCTCGGCGCAGCGCCTCGGCCTCCTCGCCCACGCGGCCGAAGAGGGAAGGATCGCCGCCCTTCAGGCGAACGACCGCCAGCCCCCGCCGGGCGCGCCCGATCATGAGGCGATTGATCCGCTCCTGATCCAGATGGCGCCGGCCACCGGGATCTCCCGTGTGCAGGACCTCCAGCCCGGGGGCGAGACCACGCAGCAACTCCGGCGGCACCAGGGCATCCCCGATGACGACGTCGGCCTGCGCCAGCAGGTCGCGGCCGCGCACGGTGATGAGACGTGGATCGCCCGGGCCGGCACCGACGAGATAGACCTTCCCGCAGCGGCCCCGGCGCGCCACGCTCAGGGCTCCTCCGGCGACGCCGCGAGCGGCGAGCGAGCCACCAGCTCCGCGGCTCCTCGCGCCAGGAGATCCTGCGCCAGGGCAAGACCGATCGTCTCCGCTTCGAGGACCGCCCCTTCCCTCCGCCCCCGCAGGACGCTCTCCCCCACAGCCTCCCCGACCAGTCCCTGCAGGATCAGGCGATCAGCGCGGATCTCCCCCCAGGCCGCGATCGGCGCCTGGCATCCTCCACCCAGGCCGCGCAGGAAGGCGCGCTCCGCGCCGACCGCCGCCGCGGTGGGCGGGTGGTGCAGCGGGCGCAGCAGGTCGATCACCTCGCGATCGTCGGCGCGCGCCTCCAGGGCCAGAGCGCCCTGGCCGACCGCCGGCAGCATCTGATCGATCTCGAGCACCGATGCTTCGACCTCGGCGCCGAGGCGGCGCACCCCGGCAAGGGCGAGGATGATGGCATCGTAGTCGCCTCGCGCCAGCTTCCTCAGACGCGTATCGACGTTGCCACGCAGATCGGCGAGCCGGAGATCGGGACGCGCGGCGCGGATCTGACAGGCGCGGCGCGGACTCCCGGTGCCGATGACGGCGCCCGACCGCAGATCCGCGAGCCCCGGCCGACCCGCGGCGACCAGGAGATCCCGGGGATCCTCCCGCGGCGGGACGCAGGCGATCATCAGTCCCTCGGGTTGAGCGGTGGGCAGGTCTTTGAGACTGTGCACCGCCAGATCGATCGCTCCCCGGAGCAGCGCCTCCTCGATCTCCTTGACGAAGACGCCCTTCCCGCCCAGGGATGCCAGAGGTCGGTCGAGGATCCGATCGCCCGAGGTTTGAATCACCTCGATTCGGGCCGGGCGGCCCGCCTCGAGGAGGCGATCGCGTAGCCAGGTCGATTGCCAGAGGGCGAGGCGGCTGGCGCGGCTGCCGATCACCAGCGCCCTGACGGGGCTCACCGCGGGTCGTCCGGCTCGCCAGAGAGCGCCTCAACCGCGCCGAGCTTCGCTTCGGCGCCGCTGCTCTCGGGATGATGAGGCGCAGCGTCGCGTCCCTCCACGGTCGCGCCGGGGCGCCCGGTCTCGCGCCGTGGTTCGCCCGCGGACAGGCCGAACACCTCGCGCAGGAAGGTCAGCCGGTCGCCGCCGCCGTTGGCGGCGATCCGCTTCATCGCCTGAATCGGATGGTGCAGGAACTTGTTCACCAGCGCCTCGGTCATCTCCTCAACGGTTTTCTGCTGCTGCGGCGTCAAGGCGCCGAGGCGACTCCGAAAGCGCGCCAGCTCGTGGGCACCGACGTTCCGGACATGCTCCCGCAGGTCGACGATCAGGGGGGCCACGTCGAGCGACCGAAGCCAGCCGAGGTACGCCGCGACCTCCCGCTCCACGATCGCCTCGGCGGACTCCGCCTCGTGTCGCCGCTCTTCCAGGTTCGCCTGGACCACTCCCTGCAGGTCGTCGACGTCGTAGAGGTAGACGTTGTCGATCGAATTGACCCGCGGATCGACGTCCCGCGGCACGGCGATGTCGATGAAAAACAGCGGCCGGCCGCGGCGCGCACGACTGACCCGCAGGACATCGTCAAAGCCGATCACCGCGTGCGGCGCGGCGGTGGAGGCGATGACGATGTCCGCCCTCTCCATTGCCTCGAACCGCCGATCCCATTCCGCGGTGACACCCTTGAGCTCGCGCGCCAGCTCGGCGCCACGCACCAGGGAGCGGTTAACCACGATCACGGTGCGCACTCCTGAGGCCATCAGGTGCTGCGCCGCGAGCCGGCCCATCTTTCCGGCGCCGACGATGAGGCCCACCCGGTCGTGGAGCTCACCGAAGATGTCCCGGGCGAGCGACACGGCGGCGTGCGCGATCGAGACGGGGAATCGGGAGACGCCGGTCTCGGTGCGCACCTTCTTCGCCACGGCGAACGACCGCTGCATCAGCGCGTCGAGGACCGTGCCGATCCCGCGTCCCCGGACGGCGGCGGAGTAGGCCTCCTTCACCTGGCCGAGGATCTGCGCCTCCCCGAGGATCATCGAGTCGAGCGACGAGGCGACTCGAAAGAGATGCCGCACGGCGTCCCCGTCGGCGCGCAGGTAGCAGTGGCGGTCGAGCTCTTCCGACGCGGCCCGGCGCTCCTCGACCAGGAACGCTTTCAGGACCGCCGAGGCATCCGCCGGAGCATGCACGACGATCTCGGTCCGGTTGCAGGTCGACAGGATGAGGCCTTCCTTCACCGGGCCGATCGCCACCAGCCGGCCCACCGCCTCAACCAGGCCGTCCTCGGGGAACGCGATCCGCTCGCGGACCTCGAGCGGGGCGCTCGCGTGGTTCATCCCGTAGACGTAGATCGGCATGGCCGCCTCAAATCCCCAGCATTCGCAGGAAGACCGCGGCAAACCCGACGATCGTCAGGAGCGCCGCCTTGCGCCCGCGCCAACCCCAGCCGAGGCGGGCCACCACGACCACGCCCAGGATCATCCAGGACAGGATCGCCAGGGTCTCGCGCGGCTTCCAGGCCCAGAAATGGCCGTACAGGCTGGCGTTGAAGATGGCGCCGGTGATGATCCCGAGGGTGAGCAGCAGGTAGGCCCAGAAGAGAGACGTCCGGCCGACGCCCTCGCATCGATCGAGCGACGGCAAGGCCAGGACGAAGCGAGCCGGGCGCTTCGCCTTGAGGGCGCGATCCACGAGCACATAGACCAGGCTGGCCGCGAAGGTGATGAACAGCGCCGCCACGCCAAGAATGATGACGAACAGGTGCAGCGGCCGCAGCCAGGGCTGAAGCGGCGCCGCGATCGGCACGACCTGCTCCGGCAGCAAGTCCGAGACGAACAGCACCACGAGGACCAGCGGCAGGATGATGGCGTGCAGGACCTCGATCCGGTATCTCCAGACGAGGACGACATAAATCAGCACGGTGGTCCAGGCGAGAACCGACAGGACCTCCGGCAGCGTGCCGATGGGGCAACGATCGAGCGCGAGGCCGAGGGCGACCAAGGCGCCGGTGTGGGCGCACGCACCCGCCGCCGCGATCCAGGGGGTGAATCGGACCGTGCGACGCCGCCCGGAGAGCATCGGGATCAGGGTATTGACGAAGGCCAGGGCGTAGAGGAGCAGGGCCACCCTGAACAGGAGCAGGCTCCGATCCATCCCTTTCTCACTCTCCCGGCGGGCTCCCGCCGCCTTTCGTCGACGATGGCGTCATTCTAGCATCCGCGCCGCGCGGGCAGCAATTACAACCTGCGCTGCTTGATCCGCCGCGCGGCGCGGTGCTAGGATCCGCTCCTAGGGAGATCTGTTTGATCCGCGGCCTCATCTTCGACTTCGACGGCACCCTCATCGACTCCTACGAGGCCATCAGCGAAAGCCTCAATCGCGTCAGGGCCTCGTTCTCAAAACCCGCCTATGCCCCCTCCGACGTGAAGTCGATGGTCGGACATGGCCTCGAACATCTGATCGAGAAGGCGATCGGCGCGGAGCATGTCGAGGAGGGAGTCCGGCTGTTTCGCGAGTCCTACGGCGCGATCTGCGAGCAGAAGACCCGCATCCTGCCTCAAGTCAAGGAGACGCTCGACGAGCTGGACCGGCGCGGCTACCGCATGGGGATCGCCACGAACAAGCCATCCTATTTCGCCCGGGTGATCCTGAAGGGGCTCGAGATGGAGCACCTGTTTTCGGAGGTGCTGGGGCCGAATGATGTCGACAAGCCGAAGCCGGACCCCGAGATGCTCGAGATCATCATGATGAGGATCGGGCTCTCCCCCGAAGAGGTGGTCTATGTCGGCGACATGCTCCTCGACATCGAGGTGGCGAGGCGGGCGGGGGTGTCGGTCTTTGCCATCCCCACCGGGTCGGCGACGCGCGAGGCGCTTCTCGAAGGGCGCCCCGACCGCCTCCTGCACCGCTTTTCGGATCTCCTGACGGTTCTGCCGGTGCTGTCGAACCGGTAGGGATTCCTCAGCAGCGCCAAGCCCAAAGGTCGCGATCGAAACGACAGGTGCGGATGCGCCCCGTGCCGCCGTAAAGGACAATCGCGGCGACCAGGCCACGGCCGTCGCTGACATAAAGCGTGCCGCTGCTGGCGGTGCCGCGGGGCGTGAAGGTGATGGTGTCCGATCGGCCGAAGCGGACCGGATCCCCCCCGGGCGGCAGGCTCCCGCTCCCGGGAGGAACCTCCGGGATCGCCTCGTCGCAGAGGCCGAAGTCGACCCCGGCATGGCGTGACGGAAGATCCCTGGGCGCCTCGACCATCGGATCGCGGCCCGCGGCGATGTCATCTGCGCGCACGCCGTCGCCGTCGCCGTCCCGGTAGACCGCGTAGCGGTAGCGGCCCTCCGACCACTCCAGACGAATCGCCATGCGCTCGCCGGTCGCGATGGCCGTGCCGCGCAGCCGCGCCATGACCCCGGCCAGCTCCCGCGCCGCGGCCCCCACCCGGGCTCGCGATATCGCGCCAAGGACCGGCGGCATCGTGGCCGCGAGCAAAATTGCCGCCAGGGCCAGGACGACGGCGACTTCCGGCAGCGAAAAGCCGCCCCCGTCCCGGCCGCGCCCGCTCAGCTCTTGCCCAGCGTGACCCGATCCTTGATCCGCTCGTAGGTCTTCTCCCCGATGCCGCGCACGTTGAGCAGATCCTCCAGCCTCTTGAAAGGCCCGTTCTTCTGGCGATACTCGACGATCCGCTCCGCGTAGGCGCGGCCGATGCCCGGCAGGGCGACAAACTCGTCCACCCCCGCGGTATTGATGTTGATCTTCTCGGACGCCGCGCCGGCCGCAGGGGCCGCGGCGCTCGTCGGCATCGCCAGTACGAGCGCTGCCAGGAGCATCAAAGCCGCCATGGTTCCGACCATCGTCGCTTTCATAATTCCTCCTCATTCTTGAAGTGCTGCCGGTTCGCTGCGGGAAGAAAAATCTTGGGGGAGGGGGGATCACCGGATCCCCCGCCCGCGTCGTGGAAGAGAGTGAACCTTCGGTTTGGAGAGCCGATCGGTTGTTGTGGTTCACTCTGCAACTCCCCCAAGCTTCTCAGTGCATCGCCGTTCGTCCGGGGCTCATCGCCGTCCGATCAGGATTGCAGGAGGCATGCCAGGGATGAACGCGGCAGCGTGAGAGCGCGGATGGATCGCGATCGATGCTCCGAATGCCGCGCGGAGCAAGCGGGGCGACGGGAGTGGTCTCCCCTGCCGGGGTCGCCGGCCCGCCGGGCGGGGCGGGCTGCACGGCCGTCGCCGGACGGCCCGTGACGGCCGGCGGTCGCGGCCGGTCGCCCGGCCGATCCTCCGAGAGTCCGCCCAGGAGCGTGACCCGCTCCTAGAGCGTGACCCGTTCCGCGGAGAGCACACCGTCGATCGCGGCGATCGCCCGCAGGACCTCGTCGGTCAGCGGAGTGTCGAGATTGAAGATGGCGATGGCACGGCCGCCGGATCGATCACGCCCCAGCGACAGGTAGGCGATGTTGACGCCGGCATTCCCGAGGGCGCTGCCGATCAGCCCCACCATCCCGGGGCGATCATCATTGCTGACGATCAGCATCGGTCCTTCGGGGATGGCGTCGAGCTGATATTCGTCGAGACGGACGAGGCGCGGGTGGCGCTTGCCGAAGAGCGTACCGGCGGCCGAGCGGCTGGCGTCGCGCCCCTTCACGGTGGCGCAGACCAGGGCGGTGAAATCCTGGGACTCGGCGGCCCGCGTCTCCACGACGCGCAGGCCGGTCTCGCGCGCCAGGAGCATGGCGTTGACCGCGTTCACCGGGTCGGAGAGCTTGCCCTGCAGGAAGCCCTTGAGCAGCGACGCGGTCAACGGGCGGGTCGGGTACTCGAGGACGCTGCCGGAGAACTCCACCGCGATTTCCGCGACGGACGCCGGGGCGAGAGCCGCCAGCAGCTGCCCGAGCCGCTCGCACAGGACGCGATACGGTAGGAGCGCCGGCAGGATGCGGGGATCGACCCCTTCCATATTGACCGCGTTGGCGACCAGGCCGTCTTTCAGATAGCCGGCGATCTGCTCCGCGATGCGCGCCGCGACCTTCTCCTGCGCCTCCTGGGTCGAAGCGCCAAGGTGCGGCGTCAGGACCACGCTGTCGAGCTGCAGGAGGGGGCTGCCGGCCGGAGGCTCGTGCTCGAAGACATCGAGCGCCGCTCCCGCGACCTGGCCGGTCCCCAGGGCCTCGATGAGGGCCGCCTCATCGAGGATCCCGCCGCGCGCGACGTTGACGATGCGGACGCCGCGCCGGCAGCGCGCCAGCTGGGCACGCCCGAGCAGGTGGCGGGTTTCGGAGGTCAGCGGCAGGTGCAGGGTCAGAAAATCCGCGCGCTCGAGGATCGCCGGAATCGGCAGGAGCGCGACGCCGAGCCGCGCGGCCACCTCTTCGGAAAGCACCGGATCGGCGCCGATGACCTCCATCCCGAAGGCGCGCGCCCTCGACGCCACTTCCCTCCCGACCTTGCCGAGCCCCAGAACACCGAGAGTCTTCCCGAAAAGCTCAACGCCCAGGAAGGTGGAACCGCGCTCCCATCGCCCCGCCCGCATCGACCGGTCGGCCGCGGGTATGCGGCGCGCCAGCGCCAGGAGCATCGACATCGTGTGCTCCGCGGCCGAAATCGTGTTCTCTCCCGGCGCGTTCATCACGACGATGCCACGGCGTGTCGCGGCGTCCACGTCGATGTTGTCGACGCCCGCGCCCGCCCGGCCGACGACCCGCAGGCGCGGCGCCGCGGCCATCACCTCATCCGTCACGCGAGTGTCGGAACGAACCACGAGCCCATCGGCGCCGGCCACCGACGCCAGCAGCTCGGCGGGAGAGAGGGACGGGCGATGCTCGACCTCGAACCCCGCCCGGCGCAGGACCTCGGCGCAGGTTACCGACACCTTGTCGGCGATCAGGACCTTCATGACGCCGGGTCCCGAAGCGCCTCATCCATCGCGGCGAGCAGCGAGCGTACCCCTTCCACGGTGTGGTCGCCCAGGTGCCCGATGCGGAAGGTCGCTTCCTTGAGTTTGCCGTAGCCGTTGCTGATCGCGAAGCCGCGCCGGGCGAGAGCCGACAGAAAACCGGCCACGTTGATGGCGCGGCTGTTGCGCACGCAGGTGACGGTGTCGGAGCGCGCACCCGCGGCGGCGAACGGCGCGAACTGCCGTTCGGTCCACTCCCGCGCCAGATCCGCCATCGCCCGGTGACGGGCATAGCGGTTCAGGAGGCCCTCCCGCTCGATGCGTCGCAGCTGGGCGCGCAGGGCGAACATGTGGCTGATCGACGGAGTGGCCATCGGCATCTGGCGATCGAACAAGCCCTTGAGCCGGACGAAGTCGAGGTAGTAGCCCTTGCCGCTCTGCCTGGCGCTGCGCTCGAGCGCCCGGGGAGAGACCGACAGCAGCGAAAATCCCGGCGGCAGCGCGAGGCACTTCTGCACCGACGCCAGGCAGACGTCGACGCCGTGGCGGTCGACCTCGACCGGGATCCCTCCCAGGGACGAGACGGCATCGACCAGCAGCACCACGTCCGGATGCCGGCGTACGGTCTCGGCGATCTCCGCCAGGGGGTTGGTGACCCCGGTGGACGTCTCGTTGTGGACCAGCGCGACCGCATCATAGCGGCCGGAGGCCAGCCGATCGGCGACCGCCTCGGCCGTAACAGCGCGGCCCCATTCAATTTGAAGAGCGTCGGCCTCGGCGCCGCTGGCGAGCGCCACCTCGAGGAAGCGCTCGGAGAATGACCCGCAGACCGGCACCAGGACCCGCCGGCTGACGGTGTTCCTGATCGCCGCCTCCCATAACGCGGTCGCCGAGCATGCGGTCAGGAAGATGTCGCAGGCGTGCGTGCCGAACAGGGTCCGCGCTCCGGGCAGGATGTCCTTAATCAGCGCCTGCATCTCGGCGCCACGATGCCCGATCACCGGGCGGGCCATCTCCTGCAGGATCTCGGGCGCCACCTCCGTCGGGCCCGGGGTGAAAAGAACCTTGTGCTTGGTCGCGGGGACGGTCCCGTCGGCGGCGCTCCTCTGGAAGCTCACCGGAAGAAATTTTTGCTGATGTCGAAGTAGATGACCGTGGCCATGAACAGTAACAGAAGGGCCAGCCCGGCCTGCATGACGCGCTCCTTGAGACGGGCCGGCAGATCGCGGCGGATCACCCCCTCGATCAGGATGGTGAAGACGTGGCCGCCGTCCAGGGGCGGTATCGGGAGCAGGTTGATAATGCCGAGCTGCAGGCTCACGAAGGCGATGAGCTGCAGGTACGGGATCAGCCCCAGCTGGGCGGCTTCGCCGGAGAAGCGGTACAGGTCGACCGGACCCGAAAAGGCCCGCAGCGACAACTCGTGGGTCAGGAGCTTCCGGAAGGTGATGAAGACCAGGCCGATCGATTTCGCGTTCTCCACCAGACTCTGGCGCAGCGCTTCGAGGAATGGATACGACCGGATCTCCTTGATCGCCGTCGGCTGGAATCCGACCCGCCCCCGGCCGCTCTCATCGAGCGGCACGATCACCGTGTCGAGACGAGCGCCGTTCCGCTCCAGGGTGAAGGTCAGCGACTTGCCGGGAGATCCCTGGATGGTCTGCAGCAGGCGGGTCAGCGTGAGCATCGGCACGCCGTCGATCGCCTTGATCTGATCTCCGCGCCGCAACCCGGCGGCCTCGCCCGGCGTCCCGGGCTGCACCATGCCGACGACCACTCCCGTCTCGGGGTAGAAGCCGGGGATGCCCATCTCATTGCGGCTGGACTCGAGAGTCATCCGGGTCGTGATCCGTTCACCGCGGCGCTCCAGGACGACCTCCCTGGTCTGCCGCGGGCTGAGGAGGACGAGCGGTTGCAGTTCCTTCCAGGTGGCGACCGGCTGGCCGCCGAAGCTCCGGATCAGATCGCCGGCGCGGATCCCCGCCTGCTCCGCGGGGGACCCCGGCTCGACCTCGCCGACGACCGGGGGGCGGGATTCGAAGGCGTCGACCTCCATCCCGGTCATGAACAGCCCTGCCAGCACGGCGAAGGCGGTGATCAAGTTGAAGACCGCGCCCATGACAAAGACCAGGAAGCGCTGCCACCGCGGCCGGGAGAGAAGATCGTCCGGCTCGGGCGGCCGGCTCCCGTCCTCGGCCTGCTCGCCCTTCAGCTTGACGTAGCCGCCGAGAGGGACCCAGGAAACCCGGTAATCGGTTCCGCCGCGCTTGAAGCCGGCGATGCGCGGCCCGAACCCGATCGAGAAGACCTCCACGGTGATCCCAAACAGTTTGGCGATGATGTAGTGGCCGAACTCGTGGAACAGGACCACCACGCCCAGGACGATGACAAATGGCAGGGCGTAGTTCTTGAGCCCCACCAGAAACCACTCCAGATGTCCGACAAACCAGGTCACGCCACACCTCCTCGCGCCAGAACCTCCGCCGCCGCCCGCCGCGCGGAGCGGTCGGCATCGAGGACATCCTCCAGGGAGCTCACCGGGTTGGGCCGGTGGCCTTCAAGAACCTTCTCTACCAGCCTCGAAATGCCCAGGAAGCCGATTCGCCTCTCCAGAAAAGCCGCCACCGCCACCTCGTTGGCCGCGTTGAGCGCCGCGGGCGCGGTGCCTCCGGCTCGGAGGGCCTCGTACGCCAGCGCCAGGCTCGGGAACCGCTCACCGTCGACCGGAAAGAACTCCAGCGTCCTCGGCTGCGACAGGTCGGGGCCGGGAACCGGCCCCGCGAAACGGTTCGGATAGCCGAGCGCATACTGGATCGGTCCGCGCATGTCCGCCACCCCCATCTGACAGATCACCGAGCCGTCGACCATCTCGACCATCGAGTGCACCGTGCTTTGCGGATGAAGCACGACGTCGATGCGCTCCCCCGGCAGGCCGAAGAGCCAATGGGCCTCGATCACCTCGAGCCCCTTGTTCATCAGCGTGGCGCTGTCGATGCTGATCTTCTTCCCCATCTCCCAGACCGGATGCTTCAGCGCCTGCTCCGGCGTGACCGACGCCAGGTCGGCGAGCGGCGTGGTCCTGAACGGGCCGCCCGAGGCGGTCAGGATCAGCCGGCGGACCTCCTCGATCGTCTCGCCGCGCAGGCACTGGTGGAGGGCCGAGTGTTCGCTGTCGACCGGCACCAGGCTGCCGCCGGACTCCGCGGCGGCGCGGCACATCAGCGGCCCGGCCATCACCAGGCTCTCCTTGTTCGCGAGGGCCACGACCTTGCCCGCGCCCAAAGCACTGAAGGTCGGCGCGAGACCCGCGGCCCCGACGATCGCCGCCAGAACGACGTCGGCAGCGGGGTGGGTCGCGACCGCATGCAGACCCTCGCTGCCGGTGACGATCTCGCAGCCGGCATCGCGTGCCGCGGCGCGCAGCGCGTCCCGGCCCTCCGCTCCGCCGATCGCCGCCAGACGCGGCCGATGGGCCGCGATCTGGCGCGCCAGCAGATCGGCGTTGCGGCCCGCGGACAGCGCCACGACCGCGAATCTCTCGGGAAAGCGCGCCAGAAGATCGAGCGCCTGCACGCCGATCGACCCGGTCGATCCGAGGATCGCCACCCCGCGCCGCCCCGGACTGGTCATCTCACGGTCCTCGCATGGCCAAAAGATAATAGTAGTAGAGGACCGGGCCGGCGTACAGCAAAGAGTCGACCCGATCGAGAATTCCACCGTGGCCTGGCACCAGGCGGGCGCTATCCTTCACGCCGGCCCCCCGCTTGAACATCGACTCCACCAGGTCGCCCGCGATCCCGATCGTCCCGAGCGCCGCGCCGAGGATGAGACAGTCCTGCGGCCGCAGTCGTACGAAGAACCACGCCCGGGCCACGAAGGCGGCGAGGAGCGCCCCGGCGAGGCCGCCGATGGCCCCTTCGACCGTCTTGCGGGGGCTGATTCGCGGGGCCAGCGGATGGCGGCCGAGAGTTGTGCCGACGTAGTAGGCCGCGGTATCACTGCTCCAGACCACGAAGAAGAGGAGAAATACCAGGTCGCTCCCGGTCTCGTCGCCCTTCGGCAGGTCGTGCAGGGCCCGCAGCGCCACGAGGTAGCCGAACAGCACGCCGATGTAGGTCGCGCCGAAGAAAGTGGCTCCGACATCGGCAAAGACGCACCCGGGATCGCCGCCGCGGCGCAGGGCGGCGACCGGGATGGCAAACAGTCCGAGGAGGAGAGCGTAATGGATCGACAGTGGAGACCAGATGAAGGAGGCCAGGTAAAGCAGGGTCACCAGAACCCCGGCCAGACGCAGGGGGCGGTGGCCGCGGGCGTCCGTCATGCGATAGAGCTCGAGGAGCGCCATGAGCGCCCCGGCCATGATGAGAGCGTCGTACAGCGGGCCGAATCTCTTGACGATGATCCAGAAGATCGGCAGGAAGACGATCGCGGAGAGAACCCGTTTCATCCGGCTCCTAGGAGTGTGTCCGAGTAATAGCATGGGTCGCGTTCGCGGCGCCGCGGGGCACGTGGGGATTGCGGCCCCATGCTTCGTTGATCGTCGTCAACGATGCGACCAACATCGTTTCCTCCTCGCGCCTCGCCTGGGACTCGCAAGCCCCACGTGCGCGGCCCATGCTATGACTCGGACACACTCCTAGATTCCTAGCTTGCCGGGCGAAAGGCGGACGGCCTCCGGCTCGCTGACGCGGCCGTAGCGCCGCTCACGCTTCTGGTAGTCGACGATGGCCTGCAGCAGCTCCGGCCGGCGGAAGTCAGGCCACAGCGTCTCGGTCACCCAGATTTCGGCATAGGCGATCTGCCACAGGAGGAAATTGCTTATCCGAAGCTCCCCCGAGGTCCGGATCAGGAGGTCGGGATCGGGCTGGCCGGCGGTGTAGAGGTAGCGGGCGAAGGTCGTCTCGTCGACCGGGGCCGGCCGTCCCGAGGAGTGCCTCTCGGCGAGGATCCGGTTGCAGGCGTCGACGATCTCCGCCCGGCCTCCGTACGACAGGGCGATGTTGAACAGCAGGCCGGTGTTGGACGCCGTGGCCTCGATCGCCCCCTGGAGCTCCTTGCGGACCTTGGCGTTGAGCTCCTCCGTCCGTCCGATCACATTGAAGGCGATGTTGTTCTCTTGCAGGGTGCGCAGCTCCCGCTGGAGATACTCTCTCAAAAGCGCCATGAGAGTGTCGATCTCATAGCGCGGACGCTTCCAGTTCTCGACCGAGAAGGCGTAGAGCGTGAGCACCTGGCAACCGAGGCGCGCCGCCGTCTCGACCACGTCGCGGACGGCGGCGATTCCCGCCCGGTGTCCGGCCACGCGCGGCAGGTTCCGGCTCTTGGCCCAGCGGCCGTTGCCGTCCATGATGATGGCGACGTGGCGCGGCAGGCGCTCGAAATCGATCTGCGCCAGCAACTCACCCTCGGGCGAGCCCGCAGCGATCAGACCCTCGAAGTCTCTGGCTGGACGGGACATGCGGGAACGTGTCGCTCCCAGGGAGCCTCTCCCGCGGGCCGCAGAGCTCCTGACGGGATGAAGTCGAATCGTAGCACACCGGTCGCGACAGCGGCAACCGCACCCCCGCGCCCGTCGTTGAGATGCACCTCCTCAGTCGGCGTAGCCGCCTGGCCGCGCCCCAAAAAAGCGCCAGGCCGTCTCCAGGATCGATTCCAGTGAGGCGAACCGCGGCGTCCACTTCAGCTCGCTGCGCGCCCTGTCGGAGGAGGCGACCAGAGACTCGGGATCGCCGGGCCGCCTGGGACCGGGACGGGTCGAAATAGGACGGCCGGTGACGCGGCCGGCGGCCTCGATCACCTGCCGGACCGAGAAGCCGGCCCCGTTGCCGAGGTTGTAGGTCAGGGCGCCGCCGCGCGCCGCCAGCCGATCGAGGGCCTTCAAGTGCGCCTCGGCCAGGTCCTCGACATGCACGTAATCACGGATCGCCGTGCCGTCGTGCGTGGCATAGTCGGTCCCGAAGATGGTCACCGGAGAGCCATCGGCGGCCGCCCTCAGCACGTTGGGCACCAGGTGCGTTTCGGGGTCATGGTCCTCGCCGAGGCGGCCATCCTCGGTCGCCCCGGCCGCGTTGAAGTAGCGCAGGGCCGCGAACGACAGTCCGTGAGCCGCGTGGTACCAATGCAGCGCTTTCTCGAGCGCCAGCTTGGTTTCGCCGTAAGGGTTGGTCGGGCGGGCCGGATGATCTTCGGGCATCGGAATCGCCACCGGCTCACCGTAGACGGCGGCGGTGGAGGAAAGAATGAAGGTCCGCACCTGGCGCTCCCGGACCGTGTCGATGAGCGCCAGCGAGCGCTCGAGGTTGTTGCGGTAGTACTTGGCCGGGTCGCGCACCGACTCCCCGACCAGGCTCGAGGCCGCGAAATGCATCACCGCCTAGATGCGCCGCCGTTCGAGGAGGGGCCCGACCAGGGCGCGATCGCCGCAATCGCCGACGACGATCTCAACGCCTGCGATCGGCTCCCGGTGACCGGTGCTGAGATCATCGAGAACCAGCGGATCGTGACCTGCCGCGCGCAGGTGCCGGACCATGACGCTGCCGATATAGCCCGCACCGCCTGTGACCAGTATCCTCACATCTCCTCCTCGTAGAAGACCCTTTCAAGGATCAAGCCGCGGGCGGGAGCGACCGGCCCCGCCGCGCGCCGGTCACGAGCCTTAAGGATCACCGGCACGGCCTCCGCCGCGAGCCGTCCACGCCCGGCCAGAAGCAGCGTGCCCACGAACGTTCTCACCATGTGGTGCAGGAAGCCGTCGGCCCGCACGCGGTACTCGATCTCGTCCCCCGTCTCCAGGATCTCCGACCCGACGACCGTCCGGACCTTGTCGTCCACCCGGCACTGCGTCGGGCAGAACGAGGTGAAATCGTGGCGTCCGATCAGCCGGAGCGCCGCCTCGCGCATCGCGCCGACGTCGAGACGGGCCCGCACCATCAGGACGAACGGCGCGAGGAAGGGTGAGACGACCTCGGCGCGGACGATCCGGTAGCGATACTCTTTGGCCCGGGCGTCGGCGCGGGCATGGAACATGTCCGGCGCCTCCTCGACCTTCAAGATGCGGACATCCTCCGGCAGCCGGGCATTGATCGCCAGCAACAGCCCCGCGACCGGCATGCGCGTCGAGGTCGGAAAGTTCGCCACCTGGCCCCGCGCGTGCACCCCCGCGTCGGTGCGCCCGGCGCCGGCGATCCGGACCTTCTCGCCCAGCAGGGCGGAGAGCTCCGTCTCGAGCACTCCCTGAATAGTGGCGCGTCCGGGCTGAACCTGCCAGCCGGCGTAGCCGGTCCCCACGTAGCCCACGACGATCTTGAGGTTGCGCATGCTCTCCGCGTCCGGCGCGCGCCATTATAGAGCGGCCCATGCTATTACTCGGACACACTCCTAGACGGGCGCGTCGCGGAATGCGACCGTCGCTGCATTGGCGGCCGTTTGACGCTCCCCGAAACGGCCGGTATAATCCTGCGCTTCGTTGAAGCCTGTCCGGATCCAGGGTGGACGCATTTTTTCGGCTCGGAGGTGATCATGACGTCCCGACGTACGGCTCTGCTGGTGCTGCCGCTGATCGCCGTGATCGCGCCGGCCCTCGTCTCCGCCGCCGCCGCGCCCGACTACAAGGCCCCCACCAAGGACTGGTCCAGGGGCCCGGTCCGCTGGATCATGAGCGATGACGAGGAGAAGGAGATCAAGAAGCTGCGCACCGACGATGAACGCGCCGTCTTCGTGAAGGCGTTCTGGGAGAAGCGCGACCCGACCCCCGGATCCCCGGAGAACGAGTACGAGGTGATCTTCTGGAAGCGGGTCGAGCAGGCCGACAAGACCTTCAAGTCGATCACCAAGCCCGGTTCCCAGACCGACATGGGTCGCGTCTTCCTCCTGCTCGGACCGCCGACCAAGAACGATCGGGATCAGCGCGGATACACCCTCTGGACCTATGAGCCCAACGGGATCACGGGCATCGAGAAGAACCTGGAGTTTCGCTTCGCCCCTTCCGAGACTGGCCCGTTGCTGCTCGATCGGAAGGAGCTCGATCAGTACGTGACGGCCCATCCCGGGACGCACGGCATCGGCTGGAAGCTCCCGTCGATTCCGCCGATCGCGGCCGGCCTGCCGCAGGACACCACGGCGCCGGCGCGCTCCGCGGCGGAGGACGAGTCGCCCGAGAGCAAGCGACAGATCCCGATCCTCGAGGCCGTGCTCGCCAAGGGCAGCGGCCCGGGCGACGTCCCGTTCCAGGTCTCATTGGATTATTACGCCACGATCGATGGCACGACCCTCACGGCGATCACGGTCGAGGCCTCTCAGGATACCGCCCACGGCAGCGGCGATGTCGCCCTCCTGCCCTATGCCCGCATCACGCCCGCGTCCGGTGAGGGCAAGTCCGTGAATCTCACGGGCGAACATCCCTTCGTGGCCGCCACGGCGGGCGACACGCCGCCCGGGAGCTACATCTACCAGGCCAGGCACAACCTGGCGCCGGGCACCTACAAGGTCGCGGTGATCGTCGAGGACAAGGTGGTCAAGGGACAGATGGGCTCGCTCGTCAGGACGGTGGAGGTCCCCAACTTCGCCGGTAAAGAGTTCGCGTTGAGCAGCATCGCCCTCCTGGCGAAATTCATCCGCAAGGACGACGCCATGGGTCCCGACGAGGCGGAGCGCGGCGCCGGCCCCTTCGTGCTCGGCTCGTTCCGGCTCGTCCCTCATGCCAGCGGAGTGCTGCAGAAGAATGAAGCCCTGAGTTTCTACTATCAGATCTACAACCCCGGCACCGACCCCGCGACGTCGCGCCTGGCCCTGGAGGCGACCTACTCCTTCTTCCTCAAGGATGGCGGTGTCTGGAAGCCGTTCCGCAAGCCGATCGTCAAGCCCCTCCCGGTGCAGGTCGAGCTCTATGCGATCGACCTCAAGGATCTCCTGATCCCGGGGCAAAAGCTTCCGGCCGACTTCAAGCTGGAGATCAAGGTGACCGACAAGCCGACCGCCAAGGAAGTCAGGCGGGAGGTGCTGTTCACCGTCCGCTGACGGTCAGCCGGCCGCGGGCGGTGTCGAGACGCACCCGCCGCCCCAGCGGCAGGGTGAGCTTCCCCGGCCCGTGCCCGGCCGGCAGGCCGATCACGACGGGAATGCGCGCGGCTCCGAGATGCCGGCGCACGATGTCGGACAATGGGATGTCGTTGGCGGGATCCTTGGCGGCGCAACCGACCGTCTGGCCGATGATCATCGCGTCGATTCTGTTGAGGCTCCCCGACTGCCGCAGGTGGCCCAGCATCCGGTCGATCCTGTAGGGCTCTTCGCTGATCTCTTCCCAGAAGAAGATCGCGCCCCTCTCCGGCACGGCCCAGGGAGTGCCGATCAGGCTGACCAGCAGCGACAGGCAACCGCCGAGAAGCACGCCCTCCGCCCGGCCGGCCCTGAGCACGGTCAGATCTCCGAGCGGCAACTCCACCTCGGCCGCGTTCGCGCCTTCGAGAAATCCCCACAGCGTTCGCGCGTCGTAGCTGAGGGGATTCCCCAGGTCGTAGACGTTCGGCGCATAGAAGCTCGCCAGGCGCAGCCGGCGCCAGACGGAGGCGTGCAGGACGGTCGCGTCGCTGTACCCGACGAGCGTCTTGGGGTTGCGCCGGAGCGCGGCGAAGTCGAGCCCTTCCACGATCCGGGCGCTGCCGTAGCCCCCGCGCGCGCACCAGATGGCGCTCAGGCTCGGGTCGCGAAGCATCCGGTTGAGGTCGGCGAGTCGCTCCCGATCGCTCCCCGCCAGGTAACCGGCGCGCCGCCGGAGATGCGCTCCCTCCACGACCACGTAGCCGCGCTCCCGCAAGATCGCCAGTCCGGGCTCGAGCGCCTCCTCGCGCACCGGGCCGGCCGGGGCAACCACCCCGATGCGATCTCCGCCCTGCAACCTGGGCGGCAGCAGCGCGGGCCGTCTCCCCGCCGTCCTCATCGCTTCGGCCCCTTGGCGCGCCGCGCGCGCCGGCCCAGGAGAAACTCGCGGCGCGCGCGCCGCAGCGCCTCTTTATCCACCAGCAGCTCGAGGGCCGTCAAGGCCAGCGCGCGGGTCGCCACGGCCAAGCCTGCCCGGCCGCGGGGTCCCCCGGCGAAGCGCTCGAAGCCGCGCGAGTGCAGGGGCACGTGGGGCGGCGCGATCGCGATGTACGGATGGATGGCCGGAACGCGTTGACTGACGTTGCCCATGTCGAGCGAGCCCATGCGCGTGCGGGGAGCGTCGACCGTCCGCCGCCCGGCGCGCGCCAGCTCCTCCTTGAACAGGTCCGCCATGACCCGGTTGGTACGCATCTCCGCGTACGGACGGTCCAGGGAACGGATCACCATTCGCGCTCCGACGGCCCCGGCGGCGCGCGCCGCCGCGGCGCGGAAGGAGCTCTCGACGCGCTGCAGCGTGGCAAGGTCCCGCGCCCGGAGCGTGAAGCGGCCGATCGCCCGGTCGGGGACGATGTTCGCCCGCCGCCCACCCTCGATGATCACCCCCGGCATCCGCACCTCGGAGGAGAGGTGCGGCCGTAATCGCTCGAGCTCCTGGAACAGGCGCAAGAGAGCGTGCAGGGCGTTGATGCCCCGCTCGGGCGCCGCCACGGCGTGCGCCGCCCGCCCCCGGTAGGTCACTTCGAGCGAGTGGCATGCGAGCGACGTGGTGTAGACCCGATCCTCGTACGAGGGATGGATCATCAGCGCCGCATCGAGACCGCGGAAGACGCCGCGATCGGCCATGACCGCCTTGCCGCCGATGGTCTCCTCCGCCGGCGTGCCGATCACCAGAACCTCACCCCGCAGCTGTTTGATCAGCCGTCCAACCACCGCTCCCGCGCCGGCCGCCGCCGCGCCGATCAGGTTATGGCCGCAGGCATGACCGATGCCGGGCAGGGCGTCGTATTCGGCAAGAAAGGCGAGGCGCGCTCCGCCGCTCCGGCCTCGCCGGCGCGCCACGAAGGCCGTCTTCAGCCCGCCCACGCCGAGGCGGACCCTGAACCCTTCCCGTCTCAGAAACCGCACCAGGCGCTTGGAGGCCTCGAACTCCTCGAGGCTCAGCTCGGGATGAGCGTGAAGGGCGCGGCTCAGGCCCGCGATGGCGGCCGCCAGCCGCCGGAGCTCGCGCTCGGCGTCTCTGCGGAGTCGTTCTGGAGGCGGGCCGGAGCGAACCGTAAGCCGAATCCTGTTGCCGCGTCATGCGTGCGGCCGATGGTCATTCCTCTACCCCCGCGGTCTCCCGCGGGGGCGACGGCACCACCGTGCGCACGACCTGAGCCGTGCTTTGGCGGTGCCGTCAAGCGACCGACCCGGGAGCTCTGGGCGGGCCACCCATGGGCGCTCCCCTATTTGGTCTTGCTCCTTGCGGGGTTTACCGAGCTGCCCCGGTCACCCGGGGCACTGGTGGGCTCTTACCCCACCGTTTCACCCTTACCGGATGGGAGGCGACGCCTCCCTCCCGGCGGTCTGTTTTCTGTGGCACTTTCCTTCCCGTCGCCGGGACTGGGTGTTACCCAGCGCAATGCCCTGTGGAGTTCGGACTTTCCTCTCCCCGGAATGTTCCGGGCAGCGACCATCCGTTTCGCTCCGACCCGTGACCATGATACTCAAGAACGCCGCGGAGCCGCAACGGGCGGCTGTGCTAACATGACATTTCACTCCCAGAGGTATGGACGATCTGATGCCTGCGGACATCACCCTCGAGAAGAACGTCCCCCACAGCCTCGACGCCGAACGCTCGGTCCTGGGCGCCATCCTGATCGAAAACCACGCCATCAACCGGGCCCAGGAGATCCTGCGCCAGGAGGACTTCTACCGGGAGCCGCATCGAAAGTTGTTCAAGGCGATGGCGGTCCTGTCGGAAAAAGCCGCGGCGATCGACGCGGTGACCGTGAAGGAGGAGCTGACCCGCAGCGGCGACCTCGAGTCCGTTGGCGGTCCCGCGTATATCGCCTCTCTGGTCGACGGCGTGCCGCGCTCGGCCAACATCGAGCACTACGCGCGCATCGTGAAGGAAAAAGCGATCCTGCGCAGCCTGATCGACGCCGGCGGGCAGATCGTCACCACGGCCTACCAGGCCGCTCAGGATGTCGCGGAGATCCTCGACCACTCGGAACGCCTCATCTTCCGCATCGCCCAGGATCAGCTGCGCGCCGGCTTCGTGCCGATGAAGACGCTCGCGGACGACAACTGGCAGAAGATCGAGCAGATGCACCAGAAGCGCGAGCTGGTCACCGGACTGCCCACCGGCTTCCCGAGCCTCAACGAGTACACCTCGGGCCTGCAGCCATCCGACCTGATCGTGGTCGCGGCCCGGCCCGGCATGGGCAAGACCTCCTTCGCCCTGAACATCGCTCAGCATCTCGGGATGCGCGAGAACAAGAAGGTCGGGGTGTTCTCCCTCGAGATGTCGAAGGAGCAGCTCTTCCTGAGGCTCCTCACCGGTCTGGCGCGGGTCGACGCCCACCGCCTGAGGACCGGACGTTTGACCAAGGAGGAATGGGATCGGATCACCAAGGCGTTCGGCGAGCTCGCCTCCGCCAACATCTTCATCGACGACACGGCGGGGACGACGGTGCTGGAGATGCGCGCCAAGAGCCGCCGGCTCAAGCTCGAGCAGGGGCTCGATCTGATCATCGTCGACTACCTGCAGCTCATGCGGAGCCGCAGTCAGTTCGAAAACCGCAATCAGGAGATCTCGGACATCTCCCGGTCGCTGAAGGAGCTCGCCAAGGAGCTGCAGATCCCCGTCATCTCCATCTCGCAGCTGTCGCGGGCGCCGGAGCAGCGCGGCGGGGACCGGCGCCCTCAGCTATCCGATCTCCGCGAGTCGGGCGCCATCGAGCAGGACGCCGACCTGGTCATGTTCATCTACCGCGAGGAGGTCTACAAGCCGACCGAGGAGAATCGCGGCCGGGCCCAGATCATCATCGCCAAGCAGCGTAACGGGCCCATCGGCACGATCGACGTCGCCTTCCTCCGCGAATACACGAAGTTCGAAGAGATCGAGTGGCGCCAGGAGTGAACGCCCTCCCGCTCAACCTCTTCCGGCCCACCTGGGCCGAGATCGACCTCGACGTCCTGGTGGCCAATTTCGCGGCGGTCCGGGCGCGCGTCGGCTCGCTGCCGATCCTCGCGGTCGTGAAGGCGAATGCCTACGGGCATGGCGCCGTCGAGGTGGCGCGCGCGCTCGAGGCGGCGGGCGCGGAATGGCTCGGGGTGGCCCTCCCCGAGGAGGGTGCCGAGTTGCGCCGGGCCGGGCTGCGCGCCTCCATCCTTCTGCTCGGCGGCTTCGCCCCGGCGCAGGCCGACCTCGTCCTCCAGCACGACCTCACCGCAGCGATTTACCGCCCCGATCAGGTGGCGGCGCTCGGCGCCGCCGCGTCCCGCCGCGGGGTGCAGGCGAGCGTCCATCTCAAGATCGACTCGGGCGTGGGACGCCTCGGCGTGCCGGCGGCGGAGGTGCCGGGATTCGCCTCGGTCTTGAAGGCCGCCGAGGCCCGCGTTCGGCTGACCGGGGCGTTTTCCCATCTGGCAGTCGCCGATGATCCGGACGAGAAGTTCACCGGCATCCAGATCGAAGTTTTCCGGGGCGCCATCGAGGCGCTGCGGAGGAAGGGCCTGCGGCCCGATCTCATCCATCTCGCAAACAGCGCCGCGATCATCGACCATCCCCCCGCCTGGATGACGCTGGTTCGACCCGGTATCATTCTGTACGGTTACCCGCCGTCGGCTCTGGTCTCCCCGTTTCCGATCCACCCTGTGCTGTCCCTCAAGACCCGCATCATCTATATGAAGGAGATCGGCCCCGGGACCTCGATCGGCTACGGGCGGACCTTCATCGCTTCCCGCCCGACCCGGGTCGCCTCGCTCCCCGTCGGTTACGACGACGGGCTGCCGCGCCATCTGGGGAACCGGGGATATGTCCTGGTGCGGGGCCGGCGCGCCCCGATCGTGGGGCGGATCAGCATGGACCTCACCACGGTCGACGTCAGCCAGATCCCGGACGCCGCCCTCCACGATGAAGTGATCGTCCTGGGACTCTCCGGCGGCGAGCGCCTGGGCGCCGACCAGATCGCATCCTGGGCAGAGACGATCTCCTGGGAGGTGCTCTGTCGTCTCGGCGGCCGGGTGCCGCGCCTCTACCTGCGCGGAGGCCAACGAAGAATCGTCTCGCGCTTCGAGACGGCGCTGGCCTCTGTCCCGCGCGCCACGGTAGAATGAGCCCGTGGGAACCTGGATTCTGAGGGTCGTGCTGGTCCTGTTATGCCTCCTGCTGGCGGCGCATGTCCGCCCGATCAGCCTCGATCCGCTCGATCTGACCGGAGGGCTCGCCGGCCTGGCGGCGGCGGGCGCGATCATCGGCGTCGAGCTCCTGCTTCGCGCCCTCGAGATGACCGCCCTTCTCGGCGGGCTGGCCGGCCTGCTGTTCGGGGGAGCCGCCGCCGGCGTCGTCGTGGCGCTCCTGCCCCTCGAGGGGATCGGCCCGGTTCCACCGGTCGTGATCCAGGGCTTCCTCTTCCTTCTCTTTGGCTACACCGGAATGGCGATCGGCAGCGCCCGGGGCGAGCGTTTCTCCCCGTCCAGCCTGCGCTCCGCCTGGTCGGAGGGAGGCCGGCGCCACAACTACAAGATCCTCGATACGAGCGTCATCATCGATGGCCGGATCGCCGATCTCTGCGAGACCGGATTTGTCGACGGCACGCTCGTCGTGCCGCAGTTCGTCCTGCGCGAGCTGCAGTACATCGCCGACTCGCAGGACACGCTGAAGCGGAACCGGGGGCGGAAGGGGCTGGAGATCCTGCAGCGGATCAAGAAGGGGCCGGACGTCCGGGTGATCATCTCGGAAGCCGACTTTCCGGACATCAAAGACGTCGACATGAAGCTGATCGAGCTGGGCAAGCAGCTCTCCGGCAAGATCATCACCAACGATTTCAATCTGAACAAGGTGGCCGAGCTGCGCGGCGTGCAGGTTCTCAACATCAACGTCCTCGCCAACGCTCTCAAGCCGGTCCTGCTCCCCGGGGAGGCGATGAAGGTCTTCATCCTCAAGGAGGGGAAGGAGGCGAACCAGGGGGTCGGCTACCTCGACGACGGCACGATGGTCGTGGTCGACAACGCCAAGCGGCACATCGGTCGGAACCTCGAGATCACCGTGACCTCGGTGCTGCAGACGACCGCCGGCAAGATGTTCTTCGGCAAGTCGGAAGCGCCGGACGAAGCGCCCGCGGCGCTGGATCAGCGACCCCGAAGGAACGGCCCGTGAGGGTCGGCGCCCTCCCGCTCCTGGCTTTGTCGTTCGTTCCCCTCCCCGCCCGGGCGGCGGAGACGGCACCGCCGGCCGCGCCCCACACCTACCTGATCATGCCGTTCGAGAATACGGCGGAGGACCCCTCGCTCGAATGGCTCTCCACGGGCCTGGCGCTTACCCTCGGAGAATCGCTTCTCGGTTTCGGCTCCCAGGTCGTCGACGAAGAGGATCGGGCCGTCCTGCTCGAAGGGAACGGCATCCCGCCCGGCGCGCGGATCACTCTCGCGAGCGCCCTCGAGCTCGGCCGCAGGATGCGCGCCCGCCCCGGCCTGCCGCGGCCGGACCGGATGATTCTCGGCCGGTTCAACGTCACGGAGGGCGACCTGACTCTGTCGCTGCGATCGATCGACCTGCCGACCGAGAAGGCGCGCGCCTGGACGTCGCGGCAGGGCCGGCTCAAGAACCTGCTGGCGGTGGAGACGACGCTCGCCCTGGCGCTCGCCAAGGCGGAGGGGATCTCGATCACCGACAGCAAGTCGGAAGTTCTGGCGCAGCAAACCGGGGACCTGCCGCTTCTGGCGTTCGAGCACTACTGCCGGGGAATGGCGGAGACCGACTCCAGGAAGCGGCTGCAGCTTCTGCGGCGGGCGGTCCAGGAGTATCCCGGCTACCCGAAGGCCGCCTATCAGGCCGCCGCCCTCCTGGTGAAAGCGGAGCGCTGGGACGAGGCGGCCGAGATGCTCAAGAAGGCCGTGTCCGACCCGCATCCATACGAATCGAGCTTCCATCTCCTGTCGGCGACGATTGCTCTGCAGCACCGTGACCCGGTGGCCGCGGAAGCGGCGGCCCGCCGCGCCCTGGCGATCGCGCCGACCGCGCGGGGTCATGCCCTCCTCGGCCGCGCGCTCCTGGCGCGGGGCGATCGCGAGGCGGCGCGGGCGGAGCTGCAGCAGTCCACGGCGACCGACGCAGCCGACCCCGACGTTGATGATCTGCGACGCGCGCTCGCGGAGGGCGCGCAGCCCGGACGGAGGAACCCTTGAGTCTGAGTGATCTGGAGATCGCCCGCAAGGCCAAGCTCATTCGCATCGAACAGATCGCCGAGTCGATTGGTCTTTCGTCCGACGAGATCGAGCCCTACGGGCGGTACAAGGCGAAGGTCGGTCTGGCGGCCCTCGAGCGGCTGAAGTCGCGCCCCGACGGCCGCTACATCTGCGTCACGGGCATCAACCCCACCCCGCTGGGCGAAGGGAAAACGGTCGTCACCATCGGGCTCGCCCAGGCGCTGCGCCGCCTCGGGCGCCGGGCCATCAGCACCGTCCGCCAGCCCTCCATGGGCCCGGTCTTCGGCGTCAAGGGCGGCGCCACGGGCGGCGGCTACTCCCAGGTCGTGCCCATGGAGGAGATCAACCTGCACTTCACCGGCGACTTTCATGCGGTCGCCGCGGCCCACAACTTGCTGGCCGCGCTCCTCGACAACCATCTGCACCAGGGGAACCGGCTGGGGCTCGACCCCGAGAACATCTTCTGGCGCCGGAGCATCGACCTGAACGATCGCGCCTTGAGACGGGTCCGGATCGCCCTGGGCGGAGGCGCGAGCGGCGTCGAGCGTGAGACCGGATACGACATCACGGCCGCGTCGGAGGTGATGGCCATCCTGTCGCTGTCGCAGAGCCCGCGCGATCTCAAGGAGCGGCTCGGGCGGATCCTCGTCGGTTTGAACGCCGCCGGGAAGCCGGTGGCCGCCAGGGCTCTCGAAGCGCCGGGAGCGATGGCAGCCGTGCTGCGCGACGCCCTGAAACCAAACCTCGTGCAGAATCTCGAGGGCGGCGCCGCGTTCATCCATTGCGGCCCCTTCGCCAACGTCGCGCATGGCAACAACTCGATCCTCGCCGATCGGCTGGCCCTCAAGCTGGCCGACTTCGTGGTCACCGAAAGCGGCTTCGGGTCGGAATGCGGGGCCGAGAAGCTGTTCGACATCAAGTGCCGCGTCGCCGGTTTCGTTCCTTCCGCGGCGGTGATCGTCTGCTCGGTACGCGCCCTGAAGCTGCACGGCGGGGCCGCGGTCGACACCAGGAACCCATCCTCCTGGAAGCGGGAGGATCTGCCGGCGGTGACGCGCGGCTCCGCCAACCTGGCCAAGCACATCGAGAACATGCGCCACTTCGGCCTGCCGGCGATCGTGGCCGTCAACAGGTTTGAAGGTGATTCGCCCGCCGAAATCGAGGAAGCGTTGGCGCGCGCCAGGCAGGCGGGCGCCTTCGCGGCCATGCCGGTCGAGGTCTGGGCGCGTGGCGGCGCCGGCGGGCTCGAGCTCGCCGAGGCGGTGGTTCGCGCCACCGAAACGCCGGCCCCGTTCCGGCCGCTCTACGGGCTCGAGATGGGGATCGAGCAGAAGATCGAGACGATCGCCAGGACGATTTATGGAGCGCGCGACGTCAGCTACACCGACGCGGTGCGCCGCAAGTTCGACTTCTACCGGAGCGAGGGGTGGAGCGCTCTGCCGATCTGCATGGCCAAGACTCCCCTGTCGCTGTCGCACGACCCGAAACTCAAGGGTCGACCGGAGGGCTTCACCCTGCCGGTCACCGATGCCAGGATCGCCGCCGGCGCAGGCTATATCTACCCGCTCGTCGGCAGCATCATGACGATGCCGGGGCTGCCGCCCGTTCCGGCAGCGAACGGCATCGACCTCGACGACGACGGACTCGTGCAGGGCCTGTCCTGATCGAAGATCTCTCGGCGGTCGCAGACCCGCTCCCTCGCCGGCCCCCACCCGGCACCAATTTGTGATCCGCGATTACGTTGACATGCGGCCAATCCGATGGCGCCCCGGTGTACGGCTGTTGGACAGGCGACGGCGTTGAGGGCAAAGACTTTCGGCGCACCAATCCTGGATCGGTCATTCCCCCGCCTGGCACCGACCTTGCAAATCCCGAGAGCGTCAGCGGCCCCACACCGCGGCGTGGGGCGCCAACGGGGAGGGGATCATGCTCGGGAGACGGAATAGAGTCCGTCCGAAAGCCTCTGTGGTCGTGGCTTTCGCGCTGCTGGCGGGGTTTCTCCACGTCGCTCCTGCCGCCGCGGCCACGGTGATCCGACTGTCCTGGGATTCGAACATTGAACCCGACCTTAGCGGGTACCGTCTACGCTATGGGACAGTTTCCGGAGCCTACGGTGCCCCACTCAACGTGGGGAAGGTCACGTCCTATGACCTCGCAGGACTCAGCGCCGGCACGACCTATTACTTTGTCGTAACCGCCTACGACGCGTCCGGCAACGAGAGCGGCTTCTCAAACCAGGCCTCGGGCCAGCCGTCGACGGTCGTCGGGCCATCCCCGACCATCAGCTCCGCCACGGAACTCTCGACCAATTCGCCCTACATCCTCGAGGCGGGACGCCACTCGGTCCAGCTCACCGGAACGAACTTTCAGACTGGCGTAACCGTGAACCTCGGATCGACCATCAGCGCCGGCACCACCTCCGTTGCCGGCGGCAAACAGATCACGGTGACCATCGATGTCGCGGCGACCGCGGCGCTCGGATGGAGAACCGCGCTCGTCACCAACCCGGATGGCGGGTCGGGCAGCATGTCGCAGGCGCTGATGGTCACCAGGAACGCCGACATCAACCGCGATTGCCTGGTCGACGGCGGCGATCTGAATCTAGTCGCGGTCGCCTGGAACAGCGTCACCACCGATGTCCGTTTCAATTCTGCGGCCGACCTCGACGGCAATGGGCTGATCGACGGTGACGACATGGCGATCTTCATCAAATACTTCGGCAAGCGCCTGTCGATATGCCCGTGAAGCGCCTGAAGCGTTCGTCGAATTGGCAGGCAGGGGAGGACGCATCATGAGACACGATCCAGGGCTCGAAGTGCGGCGCCTGCGGCGAGTGCTCGTCGCCGCCATCGCGACGCTGTTGCTCGCGGCCGGCTGCAAGGGAGGCGGCTCGAGCGGCAGCGACGTGATTCCCTGTACCAACATTTCGTTCACTCCGGCCCTGACCTCGCCTGTCAGCGGGGACGTCTATCTGCAAGCGATCGGCGCCTGCGACCATGTCGACGTCCTGATGCAGGTGAGCAACCTGAGCGGGATCTGGACCGTCGGCTTCGACCTGACCTACCCGGCTTCGGCGCTCTCATACCAGGGGACCTACTTCGAAGGACCGGTGATGAACCAGGGCAGTCCCGGCACCCCACCATTATTTATTGTGTCCAGTCCGAGCGCCGGCAGCTTGCAGGTCACCATGACGCGCTTCCCTCCGGACCCCAGCGTGACGGTGAGCGGGCTCGGCTCGTTGATCACCATCCGCCTCAACAAGGTTGCCAGCGGCAGCGGCGTGATCGACTTCGATATGAGTTCCAGCAGCACCGTGTCGGAGGAGATCCGGGACGAGAACACCAACCTGCGTCCCGCCTCCTTCGGCCCGGGCCACGGCGGCACGGTGCTGGTGCCCTGATGAAGCCGATGAATGACCGGTCCTTTCTGGCGGCCGCGGCCATCCTGATCGGCTCGCTTCTGGTCGTGCCGCTCTGGGACCACTGGTATTACGGATCCCATGATGGCGGGCCGACGATGCCGCGCGGCCTTGGGTCGATCACCGGCGACCTCGCCCGGTTGGACGCCACCGCTGACGCGACGCACCCCTCGACATCAATCAGGGCTCCACAGACGCTTCCGCAGACTATTGAGCCTCTGGCGCTGGCCTCAGCGCTCGATCAGCGGCCGCACGCCGCGATCCGATCTTCGGCTCCGCCGTTCCCTGCTACTGAGGCCCAGGCCAGACTGCCAGTCCCACCCGTGCCAGGACCTCCCGCGGCCTCGTTACGACCGGCGCGTCCTTCAACCCCCATGCCTGCCCCCGCGGCGGTCGTCTCGATGGTGCCTCCGGGCTCGGCGGCTCCCACACTCTCCGCTCCCTGGATGCCGATGAACCTCATGCCGTTCGCCGCGCCGGCCACGTCCCCTCAGGGTCCGACGCCGCCAGAACGAGGTGGTTCGGGGACCGATCAGGCTGCCGCCTCCGGTGGAGAGGTTGGATCGGGCGGTCAGGCTCTCCCGGCCGAGGCGTCCAACCAGGATGGCATGCCGCAGTTGAGCCTCCTCCCGGCCGGAAAGGTCGTCGCTCCTGGCCAGGTCGTCAAAGTGAGCGTGCTCTTGCAGGAGGCCCGCGGAGTCACCAGCGTTCCCTTCCACGTCCAGTTCAACCCGGAAGTTCTGCAGTATGTCGGAGCGCAAGAAGGCAGCCTGTTCGAATCGAGCTCCCTGCAGCCCATCCTGATGGCCTCGGTCAACCCGGACCGTCCGGGTAATCTCGCGGTTGGTCTCGCCCTCGTCGAGTCCTCCGGTCTGCTGAACGCCTCCGGCACCATCCTGGTCCTCGAGTTCCGGGCGTTGGGGATCGGCCGGTCGGATCTGATCTTCGACCGGGCTTCGGTGCGCGGGCCGACCAGCCGCGAGATGCCTCTGCGTCTCGCCAACGCCGCCATCCAGGTCCGGTAGCCTCCCCCGCTTTCCTGACGCCCCGGGCAGGTTCGTCAGCGGGGCGCTTTGATCTCGGAGTAGCATCGCAGCCCAACGTGCAGGAGCGGCACCAGGATCTCGTGCTGTCCGGTGAACTGAAAGCCGCGGCCCCCCACACGTGTTGGTCGATCGACGACGTTCACCCGCGGGCGATAGTGCTGCAGCATGTCGAAGTTCGCCGTGATCAGGTCCCGCGTCGAATGACCCAGATTGCGCACCACGGTGAGGGCCTTCAGAAACACTTCCGGCAGGATCACCGCGGATCCGAGGTTGATCACGACACCCCCGCCGTCCATCCCCGCGAGGACGCCGCACAGGATCCGGAAGTCGAGATAGCTCGCCTCCCCCACGGCTCCGGCCGGCATTCCGGGATGCTGATGCACGATGTCGGTGCCGATCGCCACGTGCACGGTCAGGGGCATGACCAGGTCGGTGGCTGCTCCCAGCAGGCTGGTGGCGGCATGCGCCCGGTCGGCCTCGAGGAGCCGGCGCCCGAGCGCCTCGCCGTACCCCAGGCCCGACAGGTCGCGGAGGGCACCATGGACGAAGTCGCCAGTCTCGCGGACCATTCCGAAGCTGCCGTCGGCCAGACCTTCGACGACATCTTCGGAGGTGCGCCCGAACAGCGACATCTCCAGATCGTGGATGGCGCCCGAGCCGTTGGTGGCGAGGGCGGTGATGTAGCCCCGGCGCATCAGGTCGACGAGGAGAGGCACGAGACCACACTTGACGACATGCCCGCCGTACATGATGAGCAGCGGTTGCCCCGCGGCGCGGCGGGCGACCACGATCTGGAGGAACTCCCGAAACTCTTGCCCGGCCAATACGTCGGGGAGGCTGTCGAGAAAATCGAGGAGCGTCGGGCTAGGCTCGACCACCCTGGCCAGGTCACGTCTCGATACCTTGCGGGAGGAGTCATTGATCGAGCCCCGGCTCACGCCGGAGAGATCGAGCGGTTCGATCCGGCCGCGCTCGCTCACGGGATCTCCGGCGCCTTGAGCTTCAGGTCGAGCGCCTCGCACAGGAGGTGAAGCATGAGCCCATGGCACTCCTGAATGCGCGCCGTCTCCTGGCTTGGGACGATGATCTCGTGGCTCGCCAATCCCCGGGCCGCACCCCCATCGCGGCCGAGAAAGGCGACCGTCGTCAGTTTCAATACCCGCGCCGTGCGCAGCGCCTCGACGATGTTCGGCGACCGTCCCGAGGTGCTCAACGCCAGGAGAAGGTCCCCGGGCCGGCCAAGCGCTTCCACCTGGCGCGCGAAGACCCGGGCATACTCGTAGTCGTTGGCAAGGCAGGTCAGCACCGATCCATCGGCGTTGAGCGCCAGGGCGGGAAGGGCGCGCCGCTCCGCGCAGTAGCGACCGACCAGCTCGCCGACGAAGTGCTGGGCGTCGGCCGCGCTGCCGCCGTTGCCGCAGGCCAGAACCTTCCCACCCGTCTCGAGGGTGCGGTGCAGGTTCTCGACAAGTCCCGCGAGAATCCGGAGCGCCTCTCCGCGCAGGAGCGCAACCGCGGACTGGTGACGCTCGAGACCGTTCTGGAGGCAGGCGCTCGTGGCGTCCAACGGCCGGCCCTTTTCTTTTGATTCCATCAACTCCTCCCCATGACCGCGGCCCGCGCGAACGGCACCTCGGCGTCGGCGCCAGCCTTGCACCACGCCGCCGGTCTGCCCACATCGTGGCGGCAGGACCCGGCCGCTTGGAGCGCGGCGCGGTCCCAATCATAATACGCTTGAGCGTGCGCGTGAATCTGCGCCCCAGCCGGGAGGAGACAGTGGCCGTGCGGCCGGACGGGTCTGAGGCTGGCGCCGCGACTACTTCTTGACCTGCACCATCTGCGTCGCCGTCGCGCTGAGACCAGCCGTGTCGGTGACGGTCACCGTCAACTTGAAGGTCTTGACCGTCGTGTAGGTGTGAGCCACGATCGCGCCCGCCTGCGGTCCCACGATGGTTCCATCACCGAAATCAAACCTGTAGGAGGCGATGGGCGTCCCATCCGTGTCGGTGGACGTCGAGGCATTTGCGGTGACGAGCAGCGGTTTCTTCCCGGACGTCGGGGTCACGGTCAGTCGGGCCACCGGCGGATTGTCCCTGACGATGACCTGGCCGCCGGCACTCGAGCTCAAACCGGCAGTGTCGGTGACCTTGACGCTGACCGCGAAGGTTCCGAGCAGGTTGTAGGTATGCGACGCGGTGGGCTGGGACTGCGGGCCGACGATGCCGCCGTCACCGAAATTGAAGAGATAGGAAGCGATCGGACTCGCGTCGGTGTCGGTGGAGGCGGAGGCATCCGCGCTGACCAGGAGCGGCCTGAAGCCGGAGATCGGGTTGAGCGTGAGGCGCGCCACCGGAGGGGCGTCCTGAACGGTCACCACGGCCGAGGCGGACCCGGAATTGCCCGCGGTGTCGGTCACGCTGATCTGCAGCGTGTAGACGCCGATTGCCGTGTAGGTATGACCCGACGTCGAGGAGGTCTGCGGCCCGACGATCACCCCATCCCCGAAGTTGAACGTGTAGTTTGCGATCAGAGTGGTGTCCGGATCGCTGGAAGCCGTGGCATCTGCGGTCACGGCGAGCGGCGCCGACCCCGACGAGGGCGTGACCTTCAGTCTGGCGGCGGGCGGAGCATCGTATTCATCAGCGCCACGGTCCGCGAAGGTTGGACTTCCTGCCCCAGTGTCGATGACCGTGATCACATCGACCGGCAAACGCCCGTCGTGATCATCCTGCGAGAATCCGCCCGTCGAGGCATCGGCGGAATCGATGGCGGGGGACGAAATCGAAGCGAGGTGCAGATCGCCGGCCGCCGCGCTCACGAACTGTGGGTCGCCCTCCAGTCCGTGCGGGTCATAACCGGTCGCGGTGCGAAATTCGGCGAAGGTCGAATAGGACACGTTATTGAACCGCACCGTGGTGCCCGGCGATGAGTTCCATAACAGATCGTAATCGGAACTGAACCCGGTCACCGAGGTGGCGTCAACATAAAGGTTGTTTTCAGTGGTCGTCAGGCCATTGTCGACGGCGATGTTGTCCTCCAGAGAGGTATTGGTGGCGCTTCCCTCGATGGAGAATCCATCCTTGGTGTTACCGTAGGTCGTGTTGGACACGTACCGGTTATCCGTCGCCGCGCGCGTGTCGAACCCATGGTCGCCGTTCAGGAAGCTGACGTTGCGGACCATCAGGTTCCGGTTCGACGCGTTGCGCAGCTGGATCCCGGAATCATCGTTGTGGTGAATGATGTTGGCCTTGAGCAGGTTGTCGCTCGAGCCACCGTCGAGGTCGATGCCGACCGCGGAGGTGACGAGGGGCTTCAGATTCGCATAGGAGGTGTTCCTGATGAGCGCATTGTTAGAGCTGCCGAAAAGAGTCACACCGCTCGAGGCGTTGTGGTGGGTCGTGTTGCCGCTAAGAGTCACGCCGCTCGTGGTGTCGAGCTTGATACCTGACGACCCGACCTTGAAGACCGTGTTCCCGTCGAGCAGCAGCGGGCCGACACAGGTGTCAAGCAGGATGCCGTAAGAGGCGGCCTCCGTGATCGTGGTCCCCCGAACCGTAACGTCCGAGGCGCTCAGCCCCTTGACGCCGGCGATATTCTGGCCCCGGATGGAGAATCCAACGACCACGATGCCGGTCTTTCCGGAGACCAGGAAGCCATAGCTCCTGGCCCCCGCCTCGACCTGGTGGCCGTCGGCGGGGTTCGCTCCACCCAAGTCGATGTAAAGGATCTTGCCGATCGCGTCATAGAAGAAGGCGTTCGTCGTCAGGTCGGCCAGACCGGCAACCGCCGCGAGGGGCACCCCGTCGAGAAAGACCTGCTTCGGAGCGGACGCGGGAGCAAACGGCTGGCTCCAGGCGGTCGTGGCGGTCGGAGTCCAGGCAGCGGGATCCGAGAGGCTCAGAGTGCCTAGAATCACGACACCGGAACCGGTCGCCTGGTAGGTGATCGACGCGCCGACCGCACCCGAACTCGGAGGCGTGACCTGCTCCCGATAGGTGCCAGGTTTGACGACGACGGAATCACCCGCAACGGCATGGCTGCCGCCCGGCTTGATGGTGCAGAAAGGGGTCGTCTCCGTCCCCGGCCCGGTGTCGCTGCAGACCGGGCTGGTGTTGTCGACCCACCAGGTGGCTGCCTCGGCTCCACCGTCGAATGTCATGATGGCAAGACCCGCGATGAGGAACGCCCATTTCGGGACACAAACGAGTGACTTGTTGCGGCTCACGGTTCCAGGACCTCCTGAGATCGATGTCTTCAGCACATTTGCGGAAGGATGCCTTATATACGCTGAGAGAATGGGTAGGACCACTAATTTCTCAAACAATTGTGACCGGGTGGCGCCACGTTTCGCAGGCCGAAACTCAAGCTCGTTCCCCTTCGGCGACGCGGGCCTGCAGGAGCTTTTGACGCGCCAGGATGAGGGAGAACGCCAGCCAGACGTGGCGGTAGTGCATGACTTCGTGAAAGGCCGAATCGGCGAGGATGAAGACGAACATCCCGGCCAGCCCCGCGGTGGATATCAGTTCCTGCTCGGAGCACGCCCCTTCCAGGAGGCGAACGAGGGCGCGACCCAGGGACACGAGCAGCAGGACGAGACCCGTGAAGCCGATGATGCCGCGCTCGACCAGGAAGGCGAGGTAATCGTCGTGCAGCGAAATCCGCCGGCCGACCCCGTAATGCCCGCCTGAAACATACCCGACCTCGCGGAACCCGGCGGGGCCCACGCCGATCCCGAGCGGATTGCCCAGGAAGGCTTTGATCCCCGAGCTCCAGACGACGGAGCGCTCACCGGCGCTCTTTGGCAGGCGATCGAGAAAGTGCTGGCTATTGGCCAGGACGATCGCCAGACCGACACCCGCGACGAGTCCGACGACCAGCAGGATCCCGAGGAGCTTGCGCACGTCCGAGCGCGTCCAGAGCCAGTACACGAAGGCGACGGCGCCGGAGCCGAGCATGAGCCCGCCCAGAGCGCTGAGCGACTTGGCGGCCAGCATCCCCCCGATCATCGGCAGAAGGAGAAGCGCGCGCGCCGGCCAGCGCGGCCAGGTGACCTGCAGGATCAGGAACGAGCTGACTCCCAGGTAGGAGGCCGCCATGTTGGGGTTCTCAAATGTCCCCAGCGCCCGGACCTCCCCCTGGCCGCGCAGCCCGCCCAGCGTCAGGAAGCCTTCCAGGACCGCGAACGACAGACAGGCCAGCGTCAGCACCCGCAAGTCCCGCTCGTCGTCGATGACGTTCAACACGGTGAGAAGAAACATGAACAGGTAGATCTCCTGCAGCAACGCCACCCCATTGGACGCCAGCGCCCCGCTGTTGAACATCGCCAGGAGGCTGCCGAGCAGGATGACCACCGCGGGACCGACGAGGCGGACGTCAATGCTCCGCCGGTACAGCAGCCAGATCCAGATCACGACGATGAACGGCGCGTTCACGAAATCGAGGAGACTGGTGTTCAGGGGCAGCGAGGGCCGGATCAGCGGTAGCAGCGCACCGATGGCGATGAAGTAGGGGTATTTGAGAATGGCCGTGAGACGGGCGCCGTCTTTGATCACGCATTCACTCCGGCGAGACGGGCGATCGCTCCCGCCAGCTGCCGGGCGTTTCGTTCCAAATCTCCATCACGGTTGTTGTCCATGCTAATGACGGAGGCATGGGGCCGATGTTGTGGCCCGTCCGCAAGGAGGGCCTTCACTTCGTCGAGCAGCGCTTCTGCCCGGCGCAATGCCCGGGCATCCTGGCGCTGCCAAGCGTCGGCCCGGCTGTCGCATCCGCCACGTTCGCGCAGACGGCGCGCGATGGTCTGCGAAGCCGCCTCGACGACAACGATGACGTCGGGCTCGGGTGGTCGATCCGCGACAACGCGCGCCATCGCCGCCACGGCCCCTTCGCCCGCGTCGAGGCCGATGGACCACAGAGCCTGATGGATTCCCTGGTCGATCAGGTGGATGGCAGGGATTTTCCGGCTGCGCCGCACCAGCGCCGACACGAGCAGCCAGTTGAACAGCATCTTGAAAGCCGCCCGGCCCGATCGCTGCCCGGTGGCGCGCAGGGCTCGGGCGGAGCACAGGGCATACCAGGGATGGCGCAGGACCTCCCCGCCCACGAGCAGCGCCTTGGCGATTCGGCGCGCAATTCCTCGCGGGCCGTGTGCGAGGGCGTAGGCGGTCTGCCGCACCGGCACCCCGTCCTGCGCCAGCATCACGGCAACGCGCCGCGACAGCGTCGACTTGCCGGAGCCCGGCAGACCGAGGAACTCAACACCCATGCCCCGGTTCATTTTACAGCGCGGCCCAGACGTGC
The DNA here is from genome assembly GCA_041486695.1 of Acidobacteriota bacterium. Lineage (GTDB taxonomy): Bacteria > Acidobacteriota > Polarisedimenticolia > Gp22-AA2 > Gp22-AA2 > JBGPLZ01. Next base: position 42,413 of record JBGPLZ010000009.1, read on the forward strand.
CGCTTCGCCTGCAGCATGACCTCGTCCAGGGATCGATCGGCCTCAACACCGCACACGATGGTCGGCGAGGGGAACTTCAACGAGGCGATCGCCTCGTTGCGCCGGACGATCTCCTCGAGACGCATCTCCGGCTTGCGGGCGCGGGCCACTCCCGGAGACACGCGCAGCTTGATGACCAGGTCGGGCGGATGCTCCTCGGCGAAGCGATACGGCGCCGATTCGAGGCGCGACAGCGCCCGCAGCGGACGCCAGCGATGCTCCCTCCAGTGCGCCAGGAGGGGCCCGTCGTTGAAGCCCATGACCTGACTCTGGGGATACCGGTCGCACACCATCACCATCCCGAGATTGCGCCCCCGCCAGGCACGACGAAGTGAGCGGGATTTTTCGCGGGCAAGAACGAGCGCCCACAGGACGCGCGCCCAAGCAATCGGCCCGGCGGGTCGGGGCGGGCTATGGCCGGCGGCGCGCGTCGCCTCGGAGCAGGTCCCGATCCCGGGTGGGCGCACGAGCCCGGCCCGGCGCGCGACCCGAAGGGCCAGCTTGAGCGGCCAACGCAGGAGCGAGCTGGGGCCGTCGCCGCTTCCGAAGTAGACGCCGCGCGCATCGATCTTCCATGAAAGCCAGCGGACGATGCCGCGAACCAGGGTCGATTTACCCGATCCGTCCGGTCCCACGAAGGCGATGATCAGGCCGCCCCGCGGGTCGGTACGGCTGAGCGGCTTCACGGGAGGGAGCAGTCGCTTCCCCAGCCCGCTCCGCAGCCAGAGGAGCTCGCGCGCCCAGCGCCTCAGGGTCGCCTCAACCGGCCCATAGGTTCGGCAAAGATTGAGCCTCTCGGCAGCCGCGGCCCGGAACTTCAACAGACGGCGCAGCCCCGGTCCTCGGTCGGCGATGTCGACGAGAACGGTCGCCGCTTCCTCTCCGACGAGGCGCACCGCCAGCTCGCGAAGTCGCGCGGGCTCGACGCGCTCACGGAGCCACCGGAACTCGCGCATCTCTGCGCCACGCACATAGGCCCTGCCGACGACCGCCAGGCACCGATCGCGCGCCCGAATCTTCAGGACGGAGCGTACGATGAGAAGCAGCAGCTCCGCGTGCGGGTCGCTGACGTAGGTCTGGCCAGCCTCGTCGAACCGCCGGCCGGCGAGAACGGTATCTTCCCACGGCAGCCGGTACCCCTTGAGATGCTTCTGCCCCAGGGTTAACCGATAGTGAAGATGCAGGTGGGCCAGCCTGCCGGTCCCATCGTCCATGGCAAGATAGTCTTCCACTCCCGGGTAGGAGCGCCCTGACACCGCCGCAAATCTCTTGTAGCCGGTCTCGTCCAGAACACGCGCCAGCCCTGCCGCTGCCGCCCGATCGACGAGAAAATCCATGTCCGTGATGCCGAGGAGGGCCTCCCGCAGGTGTTCATTGCTCTTCCAGTGGCAGTAGACGATGTTTTCCGCATGCAGGCGCTCCATCAGCCCAGCAGTCACCTGCAGACTGTTCGCGGGCATTTTTTGTTCGGCACCCAGGTTCTGTGGCACGTCGATCGCCTCTCAGGTCCGCTCGATGCCGAGATTGAAACGCTGCAAGGGATTCATCCTGTCCGGCAGGTAGGACGACAGCGTCTGCACCATCCAGAGCCCGTCCGTCCCGAGGATCAGCCTGGGAACGCGGCGCAGCAGCACGGCGAGGCCGAGAAGCACCGCGGACGCACTGGCGACCAGAACGATGAGCGCCCCCGCATGCAGGGTCCGCAGAAGGGTCGCCACCCCCCAGGCTTCGGCCGACAGCATCGCGGTCAGCGCCAGGGCAGGCAGATGGGCCTGCCACAGCGCGCGCCAGGTCACGGCCCCGAGGCTGACGCTCAGATGGGCCATCAGGATGAAATTCACCGCAATGGCCACCAGGACTCCAACCGCCACACCCCGCAGTCCCCACTGCAGTCCGGCCCAAGCACCGGCCGCGACCAGCGCCGCATAGATCGTCTGCCGCCAGGCGCGCCGGTACACGGCCGCCGTGGCACGGGCCACCGAATCGCTCATCTTGTAGCTGGTCCGCAGGAGCATGCCGGCCGCGAACACCTGAAACGGCACCGTCACTTCGCCCCATTCCTTGCCGAGGACGAGGCGAATGACTTCGGGGGCCAGGATGAAGAGAAATCCACTGGCGGGCAGAATGATGAGTGCGATCAACGCCACACCACGCCGGTAGGCCGAGGCCATTCTCTGCGAGTTTTCCTGCACCCTGGCCATCGCCGGGAACAGCACTCGATCCAGGATCTGGCCGAGAAAATTGGCCGGCGCGGTCATCAACTGATATGCGCGACCGTAGATTCCCAGCGCCGCCGCTCCCAGCCAGCGACCGACCACCAGGTTGTCCACCTGGCCGGCCACGTAGTTTCCGACCCGAGCCATGGTGAAGCCGCTGCCGAAGTACAGGAGCTCGCGCGCCGCACGGCCTTCCACGAGGAGCGCCTTCGGGTGGCGCTGGCTCCAGAGGAGCAGGAGCATCTTGATCAACGACTGGGTCATCTGTCCGCAAACCAGGGCCCACACTCCCAGGCCCAGGCACGCCAGCGCGATTCCGACCCCTCCGTAGCCCACCGCATAGGCCGTCAACTCGATCGTCGCAAGCCTGCGAAACTGCATCTCCCGCTGCAGGAGCGATTCGGCCACCACGCCCAGGCTCTGCAGCATGAAGATGAACGACAAGCCGCGCGCCACATGCACCAGCTCCTGCATGCGGAAGAAATCGGCCAGCAAGGGGGCGCCGGCCCAGATCGAGGTCGTCATGAGGACGCCGAACATCAACGACATCGTGAACGCGGTACGCATGTGTCGGGGGGCGAGATCAGGACGCTGCACCAGGGCCGGACCGACGCCCAACTGCGAAAAGATGGTCGTGAAGCCCACCACGACCTGAGCGGCCGCCACGATGCCGAAATCGGCGGGCGTGAGCAGACGCGCCAGCGCGACCAGCACAGCCAATTGAAGGACCGCCTGGGAACCGGACCCGAGGAACATCCAAAGCATGCCGCTCAGGGTGCTATGGGTGAGCCCGCGTTCCGCAGACGGGGGCATTTGCGTCGGAACCTTCACTTCTGAAATTCGCACCATCGGGGTTCGAGGACGCCGTCTTCGGAAGGCCGGGCGGCAACCTCCCCGAAGCACCGCTCAGGCTTGATCATGAGAGGTGAATATACGCCGACGTCTGCGTCTTGTAAAGGCCTTTCAGGACGCACTTTACGGGACTTCCCGCAGCACAATGTCGTCGATCACGAATGACTCGTTCGGCGCGACCGGGTAGCCCATCACCGCAAGGTCAAGCGTCGACCCCGCCCCCGCCGTCACATAGTCGACCGATATCTGCTGCCAGATCGGCGTGAGCTGCAAGGACGGAGAGTAGGTGATTGCGCCGACCAGGACCCCGGCAAGGTATTCGCGCACCCTCAGTCTCACCGGGCCGAGGCTGGTGTCCGAACGGACCCAGGCGGATAACCTGTAATGCAGTCCAGCTCTGGGAGTAGAGGCAAGCCAATCGGGGCTGTCGTTCAATCCATCAGTGGACAGGGTCGATGAACCCGAAACCATGAGCGACCAGAGACCATCGTATCCGCCCGGCACCCGCTGGATCGTCGACCCGGAGCGGGCTGTCCATCCGCTGGTGTCGTTCTCGAAGGAAGGGTTCCCAACGAGATTGCTGATCGGGCGGACGGTGATGACCCGGCTGTCAGGCGTCGGATCCACCAGGTCGAGGCTGTCGGAGACCGTCAGGGTCACCACGTAGGTACCCGGCTCCGAAAAAATCACCGAGCCCGGGACCGGCACGGTCTGACTCGTCACCACCCCGCCGAGATCCCAGAAATACGAAAGTGGCAGGTTGCCGTCCGGATCGATTCCCGAACCGGAGAAGTAAACCGATTCGCCCTCGTCGATGGTCACGTCGCCCGCCGGCACATCAATTTTCCCGTCGGGGGCCTGGTTCGCGGCCGGCCCGACGATGATCACGCGAGCATCGGGTGTCGCGTCGGATAGGCCCAGACTGTTCGTCACGGTCAGGCTGACTGTGTAGAACCCTGGATTGTCGAAGACCACGTTGCCCGGGTCCTCGACGTTCTGATTCAACGCTCCGCCACCGAAGTCCCACGCGTAAGAGAGCGGCGCATTGCCGCCAGGGTCGGCGCCGGTGCCGGCGAACAGCACGCTCTGTCCCGCCACGATGGTAGTGTCCGCGGCTGGGCTATCGATCGTGCCTTGCGGAGCCTGCACGCCAATGGCACCCTGGATGGCGAAGCTGTCGACGACGGTCCCTGGCACGCAGGTCGTCCGCACACCGTCGATCTCGTTGGTGCCGCCACCCGGAGGGCCGCACAGGAACTCCCCGTCGATGCGACCGCCGCCGAATTTCAGACGCAGGGCTCCGAGAGTGAAGGCGCGGAACGCCGACCAGGACGGCTGCGTGCAGGTCAGCCACAGACACGATCCATCCTGCTCCATGTTGCCGCCGCCGGTCCCCACCGTGACGTGGATCACGCCGTTGCGCGGAGTGGTGCGCTCGTAATTGTGACTGTGGCCGTTCAGATTGAGGACATACTTCGTGTGTCCCGCGCCAAGAGCGTCGAGATCGGCCCTCAAAGCGCTTGCGCCCGGATGATGACCGGACGAGTAGGCCGGACGGTGGCCGATCGTGACGATGAACGAGATCGCCGGATCGCTCTGCGCCTGGTCCATGAGCGCCGCCGCCTTGGTGCTCCATTCGGACCACGCTCCGGACCAGGGCTCCGGATAGGCGATGAAACGCACCTTGCCGTAGTCGAACCAGTACCAGTCTTCCCCGCAGCAGCTGATCGCGGGCGCGCCGACGGATGCTTGTGGATTCGGCAGCTCAAAGCGCCCCTTGTAGTTTCGCAAATCATCGCACACCTGCGTGCCGCAAGACGCGCCGCAGGTGAGGCCACAACTGTTGGTGGGGTTGTCCCACTCGTGGTTGCCCCACACCGGCATGGTGCCCGCATCCTGGGACCACACCATGATGTCGTCGAAGAACGAGTCGACGTGCGCCTGCCCGTGGGCGTTGGCATAGTCCAGATCGCCGACCGGAATCACGAAATCGGCGCCGACGATCAGGCTCTGCACCTGCGGCATCCTGGAATAGGACGTCGAATCGCCAATGTCGCCTTCCGCGTACACCGTGAAACCGTCCGAGCTGCCCCGGACCGGGAGCGTGCGGAACTGGTGGTCGGGCCCGCCGCCAATCGAGTAATGGTACGAGGTGCCATCCTGCAGGCCGGTGATTTTCGCCTCCCAGAACGGACCGTCCGAGGAGAATGGCAACGGGTTCGGGGCGTCGGCCTGAGCCACCAGGCCATAGCCGATCGTCGGCCCGTAGCGCACCTCTCTGTCCGGGCCCCGCCAGTCGAGCGTGACGGATCCCGGGCCGCTGAAGGTCCAGTGGAGTTCATCGTCGGCGGTCGTCGAAGCGAGGGCCACCATGCTGCCGCGACTCGATTCCGTCGAGGCCCGCGCGCTCCCCGAGCCGGGGAGAAGAAACAGACCAGCCAAAATCAGCAACACGCCGGCGGAGCCGGCTTTAAGGTATCTGCGTCTAGCAAACACGGTTCCTCCTTCACGCTCCTCCAAGACGATAGGACGTGCGGGCGGGCGGCTCAATCGGGATATCCCTGAAATGGGAGTCAGTGGCTGTCCTACAACCGCCGGCTGGCCCCGGAACACTCCAGGCAGATCGGCAACTGGTCGACACGCGACCGGTCCACCCCATCAATGGTCCGCAAAGAAATGGAGGCCCCTAATATACAAGATCCTGGCGGAGAGTTGCAAGGCGAACTACCCGCAAAGGCCTGCCAGGCAAGATCTCTGGCGCTTCCGAGTCGCCGCTGGTGAAGATCGTGACGCTTGTAAATCAGGGGACGATGCGGATTGAGATGTTGTCCACGCGGAAGACTTCACCGGCGGCCACGGCCACATCGACGATCTGGAAATCGAGAGTGGACGCGCTCCTCACCGAGACATAATCGACCGTGAGTTGCTGCCACGATGGCGACAGGGTTTTCAGGGAGGAATAGGTCGTGGTCCCGACCTGCGTGCCGCCTAAGTATTCGCGGATTTTCAGCTTCGCCTGACCCACCCCCGCGGACGACATGACCCAGGCGCTGATGGTGTAATGCGTGCCCACAGCGGGCGTGGTCGCCACCCAGTTCGGGCTATCGTTGGTGCCGAAGGTCGCGGCCGGCGACGGGCCGGTGATCTCCAGGGAGAACGCCCCGTCCTGACCACCCGACACGCGGGCGATGGTTGACCCGGAGTAAGCGTCCCATCCGGAGGTGGCCGTCTCAAAGGAGGGATTCCCGACCAGGTTGGGGGTTGTGTTGACGGTCACGACCCGCTGATCGGGGGTCGGGTCCGCCAACCCCAGGCTGTCGGTCACCGTGAAGCGCACCGTGTACGTCCCGGGCGTGTTGAACACCACCGCGCCGGGATCCTCCACGCTACGGTTCACCGCCCCGCCGCCGAAATCCCACCCGAACGTCAACGCCGTATCGCCGTCCGGGTCGCTCCCCGTCCCGGTGAACGAGACGCTGCTCCCCGCCGTGATCGTCGTGTTCCCCGTTGGCGTGTCGATCAC